>NZ_JAOPXI010000139.1 GCF_025965215.1 Marmoricola sp. | reverse complement strand
GCCCGACCACCGAGGTGCTCCTCGAGGAGTCGATCATCGGCTGGAAGGAGTACGAGCTCGAGGTCATGCGCGACACCGCCGACAACGTGGTGATCATCTGCTCGATCGAGAACCTCGACCCGATGGGGGTGCACACCGGCGACTCGATTACGGTGGCCCCGGCGCTGACCCTGACCGACCGTGAGTACCAGCACCTGCGCGATCTGGCCATCGGGATCATCCGGGAGGTCGGCGTCGACACCGGCGGCTGCAACATCCAGTACGCCGTCAACCCCGCCGACGGCCGGGTGATCGTGATCGAGATGAACCCGCGTGTCTCCCGGTCCAGCGCGTTGGCGTCGAAGGCGACCGGTTTCCCGATCGCGAAGATCGCCGCGAAGGTCGCGATCGGCTACACCCTGGACGAGATCCCGAACGACATCACCGCCGAGACTCCGGCGAGCTTCGAGCCGACGCTGGACTACGTCGTGGTGAAGGTGCCGCGGTTCGCGTTCGAGAAGTTCCCGACCGCCGACAAGACCCTGACCACCCACATGAAGTCGGTCGGCGAGGCGATGGCGATCGGTCGCAACTTCACCGAGGCCCTCCAGAAGGCGTTGCGCAGCCTGGAGCAGAAGGACTCGGTCTTCGACTGGAGCCACGAGTGGGTCGACCTCGACAAGCCTGCCCTGCTCGAGGAGATCAAGGTCCCCACCGACGGGCGTCTCAAGCGCGTGATGGACACCATCCGGGCCGGTGCGACCCCCACTGAGATCCATGAGGCGACCGGGATCGACCCGTGGTTCGTGGACCAGCTCGGCCTGATCAACGAGATCGCCCAGGAGATCATCGCTGCCGACGAGCTGACTCCGGTGCTGTTGCGGCGAGCCAAGCGGCACGGGTTCTCCGACGCCCAGCTGGCGAAGATGCGCGGACTGAACGAGGACGTCATCCGCGGCATCCGGCACGCGCTCGGGGTCCGGCCGGTCTACAAGACGGTCGACACGTGCGCGGCGGAGTTCGCAGCCCGGACGCCGTACCACTACAGCTCGTACGACGAGGAGACCGAGGTCTCGCCGCGCACCAAGCCTGCGGTGATCATCCTGGGCAGCGGACCGAACCGGATCGGTCAGGGGATCGAGTTCGACTACTCCTGCGTGCACGCCTCGCTGGCGTTGTCCGAGGCCGGCTACGAGACCGTGATGGTGAACTGCAACCCGGAGACGGTCTCGACCGACTACGACACCTCCGACCGGCTCTACTTCGAGCCGTTGAGCCTCGAGGACGTGCTTGAGGTCGTGCACGCCGAGTCGCTCGCCGGCCCGATCGCCGGTGTGATCTGCCAGCTCGGCGGACAGACTCCGCTCGGCCTGGCCCAGGGCCTCCAGGACGCCGGCGTTCCGATCGTGGGCACCTCGCCTGCCGCCATCGAGCTGGCCGAGGAGCGGGGGGCCTTCGGGCGGCTGCTGCGCGAGGCTGGACTCGTGGCACCCAAGCACGGCACGGCGGTCTCGTTCGCCGACGCCCGCGAGATCGCTGCGGAGATCGGCTACCCGGTCCTGGTGCGGCCCTCCTACGTGCTGGGCGGCCGCGGGATGCAGATCGTCTACAACGACGAGACGCTGCGCGGCTACATCGAAGCCGCGACCGAGATCAGCCCGGACCGTCCCGTGCTCGTGGACCGGTTCATCGACGACGCGGTGGAGATCGACGTCGATGCGATCTACGACGGCACCGACCTCTTCCTCGGCGGCGTGATGGAGCACATCGAGGAGGCCGGCATCCACTCCGGCGACTCCTCCTGCGCGCTGCCGCCGATCACCCTCGGCGCCGCCGAGATCACCAGGATCCGCGAGGCCACGCATGCGATCGCCGAGGGCATCGGCGTGGTCGGACTGCTCAACATCCAGTTCGCGCTCGGTGCCGACGTGCTCTACGTGCTGGAGGCGAACCCGCGCGCAAGTCGCACGGTCCCGTTCGTGTCCAAGGCCACGGCGACCCCGTTGGCCAAGGCTGCCGCGCGCGTCATGCTCGGGGAGTCGATCGCCTCGCTACGGGCGGCCGGCGTACTGCCCGCGAAGGACGGCGGCGAGCTCCCGTCCGATGCCCCGATCGCGGTCAAGGAGGCGGTCATGCCCTTCAACCGGTTCCGCACCCCTGACGGCGCGTTCGTCGACACGGTGCTCGGCCCGGAGATGAAGTCGACCGGCGAGGTGACGGGCTTCGACGCCGATTTCGGAACCGCGTTCGCCAAGTCTCAGACCGCCGCGTTCGGCTCGCTGCCGACCTCGGGCCGGGTGTTCGTGAGCATGGCGAACCGGGACAAGCGCACGATGATCTTCCCGATCAAGGTGCTCGCCGAGGCCGGTTTCGAGATCCTCGCCTCCCAGGGCACGGCCGAGGTGCTCCGCCGCAACGGCATCAAGGCCGCCGTGGTGCGCAAGCACTTCGAGGGCACCGGTCCGAACGGTGAACCCACGAGCGTGGCGCTGATCCTGGACGGCCAGATCGACCTGATCATCAACACCCCGCACGGCACCACGGCCGGCGGTGACTCGCGCGTCGACGGGTACGAGATCCGGACAGCGGCGATCCTCACCAACACGCCGTGCATCACGACGGTCCAGGGGCTCGCGGCGGCAGTCCAGGGCATCGAGGCGCTGCGATCGGGCAACATCGGGGTCCGATCGCTCCAGGACTGGGCACTGATGATGGCGGCCGGGGAGGCCTCCGCGTGAGCTCGCCGTACCGGACGCTGTTCGACAAGGTCCTGACCAGGGTCGATCCCGAGCAGGCTCATCACGCTGCCTTCGCCGCGATCCGTGCCGCTGGACCAGCGCTGGGCGGCCTCAGCCGGCTGGCACCGCGACCGGCCGGCGTACGGCGGATGGGGCTGGACTTCCCCGGCGTCCTCGGGCTGGCGGCGGGCTTCGACAAGAACGGGGTCGGCATCGACGCGCTGGCCGCCTTGGGCTTCGGATTCGTCGAGATCGGCACCGTGACCGGCGAACCACAGCCGGGCAACCCGAAGCCGCGGCTGGTCCGGCTGCCGGCTGATCGCGCAGTGGTCAACCGGATGGGTTTCAACAACGACGGTGCTGAGGCGGTGGCCGAGCGGCTCCGGCGCCGGTCCTCGAGCTTGCCGAGACGTGGTGACGGACGTCGGGGACCCGTCCTGGGCATCAACATCGGCAAGACGAAGGTGGTCGGTGAGGACGAGGCGATCGCCGACTACGAGAAGAGCACCGGTCTCCTCGCCCCGTACGCCGACTACCTGGTGGTCAACGTCTCCTCGCCGAACACCCCCGGCCTGCGGGATCTGCAGGCCACCGCGAAGCTCGAGCCGCTCCTGCGCGCGGTGCGGGCCAGAGCCGACGATGTCACCGGCCATCGGGACGCCCGGGTGCCGCTCCTGGTCAAGATCGCGCCTGACCTCGCCGACCCGGACGTGCTCGAGGTGGCCCGGCTGGCGTGCGACCTCGGCCTCGACGGCATCGTCGCTACCAACACGACCATCGAGCGCACCGGACTGTCGTCGACCGCGGCGGAGATCGAACGCGCCGGAGCCGGCGGGCTTTCCGGTGAGCCGCTGCGGAAGCGCTCGCTGGCGGTGCTCCGGTTGCTGCGCAGCCAGGTCGGTCCGGAGATGACCCTGGTCGGGGTCGGCGGGATCGCCGGGGTGGAGGATGCCGTCGAGAGGCTCGCCGCCGGCGCCGACCTGCTGCAGGCCTACACGGCGTTCATCTACGAAGGACCGTGGTGGGCGCGGAAGCTCAACCTCGCCATCGCAAAGGAGCAACGTCGATGACCGGTACGACCTTCGGGGAGCGTCTGCGGGCGGCGATGGACCAGCGTGGGCCGCTGTGCGCGGGCATCGACCCGCACGCCGGGCTGTTGGCCGCGTGGGACCTGCCCGAGACCCCTGCGGGCCTGGAGGCATTCGCCCTGGGGGCAGCCGAGGCGCTCGCGCCGGTCTGTGCGGCCATCAAGCCGCAGTCGGCCTTCTTCGAACGATTCGGATCGGCCGGGGTTGCCATCCTCGAGCGAACCATCCGCGCCTGCCGGGACGCCGGAGCCCTGGTGATCCTGGACGTCAAGCGCGGCGACATCGGCAGCACGGCCCAGGCCTACGCGGACGCCTACCTGGACCCGGCCTCACCCATGGCTGCCGACGCGATCACCGCGAGCCCGTACCTCGGCTTCGGGAGCCTCGACCCGATGCTCGCCACGGCCCGCAAGCACGATGCCGGTGTCTTCGTGCTGGCCCTGACGTCCAACCCCGAGGGTCCCGAGTTCCAGCACGCGGTCAGGCCCGACGGGCGCACCGTGGCCGCCTCGGTCCTCGACTCCCTGCGTGAGGCCAACGCCGCCGCCGCGGGGCTGGGGTCCTTCGGCGCAGTGGTCGGGGCGACGATCGCCGACCCGGCCTCGGTGAACCTGGACATCCGAGGTCCGCTGCTGGTGCCCGGGATCGGCGCCCAGGGCGGGACCGCGGACGACGTACGCCGGATCTTCGACGGGGTGCTGGACCTGGTGCTCGCGTCGAGCTCACGCGAGATCCTCGGTGCGGGCCCGGATCCGCTTGCACTGCGCGATGCCGCCGAACGGACCGCGGCCTCGTTCGCGGCACTGGCCCGCGGATGAGGGCCCGCCTGCTCGTCGTCCCGGCCGTACTCGCACTGGTGCTGACCGGGTGCGGACAGTCGGCGACGGCGCACTACTGCTCGGCACTGCAGGCGCATCAGGGGATCTTCGCCGACGACGGCACCGGTCTCGTGCTGATCACGAACCTGCCCGAGCTCAAGGTCCTGGCCAGTGACGCTCCCGATGATGTGCGCGCCGACTGGCAGACGTTCATCGGTGCGCTGCAGAGCCTGCACGACACCATTGCGGCAGCGCACCTGCGCCCGCGCGACTTCGTGAACGGCCGTGCCCCCGCCGGGACACCCGCGGGTACGGAGGCGTCGATCGCTGCTGCCGCGAACGAGCTCTCGGCGCCCGACGTCGTCAACGCGGCGAACGGGATCGAGCAGGAGGCAAAGGACGTCTGCCAGTTCCAGATCGGCCTGTGAGCGGGCGACTGCATCGTCCTCGCCGTAGTGGGTGACGACGCGAAGGGCAGTTGCGGGGCCGCGTTGCAGCAAGTCACTCCGGCTGACTAGATTGCACCCCACCCCACCCTGCACGTCGTACGTCGAGAAGAGGTCGTCCCTGTGGCCCTGCCACCACTCACTCCCGAGCAGCGCCAGGCCGCCCTGGACAAGGCCGCTGCCTCGCGACGCGAGCGGGCTGCAGTCAAGAACCGCCTCAAGCACTCGGGTGCCTCCATCGCCGAGGTGCTCGCCGAGGGTGAGACCAACCTGGTGATCGGCAAGATGCGGGTCAGTGAGCTCCTCGCCTCGATGCCCGGGCTGGGCAAGGTGCGCGCCGCTCAGGTGATGGAACGCCTGAAAATCTCCGAGAGCCGACGCGTGCGCGGTCTCGGTGCGAAGCAGGTCGCGGCGCTCGTCGCCGAATTCCCCACCGGTGAGTAGTCCCGGGACCGCACCCACCAGGCTCACGGTCCTGGCGGGCCCGACCGCCGTCGGCAAGGGCACCGTCACCGCATGGCTGCGTGAGCACCACCCGGAGATCTGGATCTCGGTGTCGGTGACCACGCGAGCACGACGACCCGGTGAGGTCGACGGCGTGCACTACCGGTTCGTGAGCGACGACGAGTTCGACGCCCTGGTCGAGGCCGAGGAGCTCCTGGAGTGGGCCGTGGTCCACAAGAACGCCCGTTACGGCACTCCGCGCCAGCCTGTTCTCGAGGCGCTCGCCGCCGGCCGGCCGGCGCTCCTCGAGATCGACCTGCAGGGTGCCCGTCAGGTCCGGATGCGGATGCCGGAGGCCAGGTTCGTATTCCTGGCACCTCCGTCGTGGGACGAGCTGGTCCGTCGTCTGGTCGGACGCGGCACCGAAACGCCCGATGAGCGCGAACGCCGCCTCGAGACCGCTCGTGCCGAACTCGCCGCCGAGCCGGAGTTCGACGCGACGATCGTGAACCACACGATTCCCGCTGCGGTCGAAGAGTTGGTAGAGTTGATCCGGTCCTGAGGCACGTCTGTCCGGGATCGTCTTCTTCCTATCTCTGTGAGGCTCGATGAGCGTGTCCGGCACCCAGCCCGTTGCCCTGGGGATCACCAACCCCCCGATCGACGACCTGCTGACCAAGACCGACTCCAAGTACAAGCTGGTGCTCTACAGCG
>NZ_JAOPXI010000132.1 GCF_025965215.1 Marmoricola sp. | reverse complement strand
CGTGGGCAACTACCTCCCCACCCTGGGCCGCGACCCATCCGAAGACCTCGCCCTGCTCGCCGACCTCAAGATGCCGATCAAGGCACTCAGCGTCGTGGTCTGATGGCGTCGACCTTCGATGCCTGGTTGCGTCGGCAGGCGTCAGAACGCGACCGGCTCGGGCTGACGCGGCGGCTGCAGGACGCGGATCGCGGGGATCAGCTCCTGGATCTGGCCGGCAACGACTATCTCGGTCTGGCCCGGCATCCGCACGTCATCGAGTCCGCCGTCGCCGCGGCACGCCGGTTCGGTGCCGGCGCGGGCGCATCACGTCTCGTCTCCGGGAGCCTCTCGGTCCACACGGAGCTGGAAGGCGCCCTTGCCGGCTTCCTCGGGTTCGAGGCGGCACTGGTGTGCTCGACCGGCTATCACGCCAACCTCGCCACCGTCCAGGCCGTGGTCGACGCGAACACGTTGGTGGTCAGCGACGCTCACGTCCACGCCTCCATGATCGACGCCGTGCGGCTGGCCCGAGCCTCGGTGACCGTCGTGGGGCACAACGACCTGGACGGGTTCCGGGCCGCGCTTGCCACCCGTAGCCAGCAGCGCGCGGTCGTCCTGATCGAGACGATCTACTCGGTCCTCGGTGATCAGGCTCCTGTCGATGCACTGGCGTCGTTGTGCGCGGAGTTCGACGCCATCCTGGTCGCGGACGAGGCTCACGCGATCGGGGTCGTCGGCCCAGGGGGTCGGGGCGTTCTCGCCCAGTCCGGGCTGACGGACTCCAGGAACGTGATTGCCACCGGCACCCTGTCCAAGTCGCTCGGAGCCCAAGGCGGCATGGTCCTCGGGACGCGCGCGGTTCGTGAGCATCTGGTGAACCACGCTCGACCCTTCATCTACGACACGGCGCTCGCCCCGTCTGCCGCCGGCGCGGCGTTTGCTGCGCTGGCCATCCTCGAGTCCAGCCCCGACCTCCCGGCCCGGGCGCGCAAGAACGCTGCGGCTCTTGCGGAGGCGTGCCGGGTCTACGCCCCCGCCGGCGCGGTCCTGTCCGTCCCGATGCCGGGCCCGATCGAAGCGCTCGCTGCCGTGGCCTCGGCCGCCGCAGCAGGTGTCCGGATCGGCTGCTTCCGTCCGCCGTCGACGCCGGACGGGGTCTCGAGACTTCGCCTCACCGCGCACGCGCACCACACGCCGGCCGAGATGGCGGTAGCCGTCCAGGTCCTTGAGCAGCTCACCGGGGAACGGTTGTCACTGCTTCGCCAGCCCGCCTGAGGACGACGGAGCCGCGGTCACGGCGAGGATCGTCCGGGCAACGAGTTCCGGGTCGTCGTACATGGGAACGTGGCCGACGCCGGGCATCGTGACCAGCTCGGACCCGGGGATCAGGTCCCGGTACGGACGGCCGTACCGCTCGTAGGGGATCGTCCGGTCACGCTCGGGCCACGCCAGTCGGACCCTGCAGTCGGTGGGAATGTCCAGCTCGCGGACGGCGCCGTGCACTTCGAACCAGGCGAGAAGACCGTCCATCAGCAGGCAGGCGCGGGTCTCCTGGAGCATCGCGAACGCAACCTCGGTGGGGAGCAGGTCCCCTCGTTCGAGCGCCGAACGCATGAACAGCCGCCGGGATCGAGGCCGGGTAACGAGCTGGCGGGTAGAGCGCCATCGCGCACTCCGGCTCGACAGTCGCATCAGCCGGGCGAGCCGCCGGAAATCCTGCTCGTTGTTCCACGCGCCCGCAGGCGACAGCGCGACGACCGAGAGGGCCCTGCCGCGCTGGGCGAGCTCGAGGGCCAACCAGCCACCGAGAGAGTTTCCGACCAGGTGCGCCTTGGCCAGGCCTGCCTCGTCGAGCAGCGCCTCGACAGCGTCGGCGACCGGCCCGATGCCGAGTGCACCCGCCGGCAGCCCCGGCCCGCCCAGATGGCCGGCGAGCGTGGGCGCGATCACCGTGTGGTTCAGCTCGAGCGCCGGGATCACCGGCCGCCAGATCTTCCACGACAGATTGATGCCGTGCAGGAGAACCAGAGGTGAGCCGGATCCGCCGCGGTAGATGTCGGGCAGCGGTGTCACCGTAGCCAGCCGGCTTGCACGGGGTGGGCGCCGCCGAGCTCGAGCACTTCGTTGAAGCCTGCTTCCAGGCACGAGAGGAACAGGTCCCCGTCGGTGAACGCGGCAGGATCGTAGTTGACCCCTACGCAGCAGGTCGGCCCGTGGGACACCAGGGTGATCATGGCCGGACAGCCGGGAAGCGGCGCGAACGGGTACAGCCTGTCGACCCGGACACCGGCGAAGAACACCTCGTCTCCGAAACCCGGCACATTGCTCGCCTGGAGGTCGTTCGCTCGTGCCATGCCGCCGGCGACCTGGGCAAGGGCCGGAGCCGGGAGCCGGGCGATCAGGGGAGCCAGGATCGCCAGGTTGTCGAGAGCGGGCTCGAGGCGAGCCGCGTGCACCATCGCCCTGATCGCTCCGATGCGTTCAGCGGGATCGATCAGGTGAGCGGGCCCGGACAGCCGGGCAGAGGCGAACCTGTTGCCGCCGGCCGGGTCGTGCGGTTGCCTGACAGAGATGGGGATGGCGATCGGAATCGGCGCACCTGGCTCGCCGTGTGCCTCGTGGTAGAGGCGGTACCCACCGAGCAGTGCGGCGAGGTAGGCGTCGTTCAACGAGCCACCGGCGGCCTTGGCGCTGGCCCGTAGCGAGGCGAGGTCCACGTCCAGAGCAGCTAGCCGCCAGGTGGTGCTTCGGCCGGCGAGCAGACGTGACGGCTTGGCCGCCGGGGGGGCCAGCACCCGCTGGAGGGAGAGCCCGTAGCGCAGGCTCGAGACCGTGGATCCCATCGGGTCGTCGACGACGCGATGCAACGCCGTCAACACGTGACGGGCGGCGGATGGTGCGGATCGGGTGACGGAGAGCGCATCCTCCGCGATCGCCGCCCAGCCGACCGACGGGTGGGCGGCGCGGGCGGTAACGGCGCCGTCCGCTGCTGCTTCAGACCGCTCGGAGTGCAAGGCTTGCATGAGCTGGAGGGTGCCGACCCCATCGGTCGACGAATGATGAAGTTTCAGGGCGTACGCGGCCCGCCCACCGGGCAGCCCTTCGTACAACGTCGCCTCCCACGGTGGTCGCGACCTGTCGAAGGGACTGGCCACGGACTTCTCGACGGCGGTGAAGAGGTCCTGCCAGAGCGCTTGCTCGGGGAGCCTGGACCGGTGCAGGTGGTGGTTCAGGTCGAACCCGTCCTGGGCCTGCCACCGGGGGGCTGCCAACCCGAGGGGCGACTCCACCACGTGCTGCCGCAACCTGGGGATCCTGCTCGCCGCGCGTCGATGAGCGTCGACGAAGTCCTCCCAGGCTGGCGCGCGATCGAGGATCTCCAACGCCATCATCGTGGACCGCAGGCCCCCGTCGGACTCCGCGCGCCAGATGATCGTCTCGAGCGCGTTCATGGTGGGCGCGCCGCCCCAGCCGGCGAACTCGGTCTCAGCCGTGGTCATGCCAGGGTCCTCTCGCGGTGGGTTGCGGGCCACCGGGCCAGCGTCTTGACGAATTGCTGGCGTACCTCGTCGACGTGGACGTCGATGGTCTCGACAGACCAGTCGTCGGTGGGTATCGGCGGGAGGACGACCACTCCGATCGTGCCCGGCCGCATGGTCTGGGCACCTCGCCACATCACCTCGCCGGCGCCGTGCATGACGACAGGCACGATCGGAACGCCCGCCTGCATGGCGATATGGAACGCGCCCTTCTTGAAGGGCCCCAACTTCGGTGTGGGAGAACGCGTCCCTTCGGGTGCGATCGCCAGCGACACCCCGTTGCGGAGCTTGTCGACCGCCGGCTGGAGTGCCTGGATGGCTGCAGCCGTGTTGCTCCGGTCGATGAACGCGACTCCGGCGATCTCGAAGAGCTGCCCGAATCCTGGGATGTTGCGAACCTCCTTCTTCGTCACGCCGGTCCACCCGGTGCGGAGGAGCTTCATCGCGACGATCGGGTCGATCTTGCTCTGGTGGTTGAACACGAAGACGCACGGCCGGTTCGCCCAGAGATGCTCATCGCCGGAGATCACCTTGACGTCGATGCCGGCGAGGGCGAGCCCGACGTCGGATCCGACGCCGCAGGTGACGTCGACGATCTGCTCGCGCGACTGGTTGAGCAGGCCCAGGCCCAGCCCTGCTCCGAAGGCGACTCCGAACGCTCCGTAGAAACCGACGGTGCGCGCCACGTCGGCGAGAACGGGGGCGCCTGACCGTCGCGTGCAGGACAGGATCGGCCAGCCCCGGCGCACGGCTTCATCCGTCAGGCGGGCGTCGGGTTCGACCGCGGCCGGTCTACCCACGGTGTTCAGGAACGGGATGTCCTCGGCTCCGTTGCTGTAGGCGTGCGAGCGCTTGAGGTCGATCTTCTCGTGCTTCGCCAGGTCCCGGACGGCGTCGGCCTTCGCGGGCCCCCAGAGCGGCGTCCCGTCCACGGCACCCGTGAGGATCCCGTCGATGACCTCGGGGCGGGTGCACAACAGGTGGGCTGCGTCGAGTGCCTGGGCCATCGGCTCGGCCTGGTACGGAGTGGCTGAAGATGCCAGCACCACGGTATGTCCCTTGTCGTGGTGCGCCTGCACGATCTGCCAGACCTCGGTGTGCAACTGGCCCGCGACAACCTCGGTGAAGAGCTGCTTCCCCAGTGCGTGCAGGTCCTCCTCTCTCCGGCCTGCCCACGCACGAAGGCCGGGCTCGAGGACGGCCACGAAGTCTTCGGCACTGTGGACGCCGCGCACGCCGGCCAGGACGGTCGAGGCCAGTTCGCCGACACCGATCTCTCCGGCCTTCAGACGATGACTGAGGAACGCTGTCGCCGAGTACCCGGAGATCACCGTGCCGTCGAAGTCGAAGAACGCACCGACGGCCGGCCCGGACGGGCCGGCATGGATCTCGGCGATCATGGTTTCCAGGCTCATCGGCTGGCCTCCTCGGTCAAGACGCTGTCCTCGAGTTCGGCGATGATCGTCAGGCGAGTCATCACACTCTGAAGTGATGCGGTGAAGTCGGCCCGAGCGCCGGCGACGGCGCTCGGCTTACCGCTCACCAGCCCCTGGTGTCGGGCTAGCCTCAGTGCCGTTGCGTAGAGCTCCCGCGAGACGGAGTCCGCTCGGTGCAACCGTCCCCGGAGCCAGAGCTGCTCACCGAGACCGAGGCACTCGACGAGGAAGGCCTCGTCGTCGAGGCCGACCTCCGGGTCCTTGGACCGCAGCGCCTCGGAGACCACCAGGTGCGCGTCGAAGAACGAACGCGCGGTGGGCCACGAGCACCTGCGAGGTGGCGAGGAGGCGCATTGCTCCGGCTTCGGTACAGGCATGCTCGTGCCAGGTCGGGTCGATCAGCTTGAGCTCGGCCTCGACCTCGTCGCGGAACTGGGCAGTGGGCGGGAAGAAGAACTCAAACTTGAGGACGTCCCGGAGCCGCAGGGCCTCGCTCAGGGCGGCTTCCAGCGGGTCGTCGGTGGGTTCGCCGGACGCGAGCTCGAGGAGTGCGAGCTCGACCAGAGCTCGGATCAGCAGGTGGTGGACGGCGCCGTTGCGGTAGAAGGCCGCCACCCGGTGCTGACCCGGGCGCACGACCCAGACCGGCATCGGGCCGCCCGAGAACCGGGTCGCGACGCCGACCTCGACCAGTTGGTTCAGGGTGTCGGCGAGTACGCCGTCCGAACGAAGGCTGGCTGCCGGGCCCTCTCGGCCCCGTCGAGCCAGGTAGTCGAGGAGGGGGAGCGTCACCCTGCGAACCTCCGCGAGCGTCATGGCGCGGTCGCGTGCTCCGAGGAGCGCGAGGGTGACCAGCGCTGTCGGCGTGATCGGTGTCGCCTGGTTGATGCCGTCGCAGATCCGGAACGCGACCTTCTCGAGGCGAGCCGTGCCCTCGCCGGCGTCGTCGAGTGCCTGCCGAAGCGAGAAGGGTTCGCCGAACTCGACCCAGGCGTTGCCGCGATGACCGCTCTGGCCGAGGACGTAGCGGGCGAGCCAGCGCGCGCCCTCGGCAGCCTTGGTGCCACCGCCCTGTTCCTCGGACAGCGCCGTCACCTCGTGCAGGTGGTCATAGGCGATCGAGACCGGCACCAGCTGGACGTCATCGGTCCGCCCCTCGTCGAGGGCCCGGGTGAGGTAGGAGAGCAGACCGAGCTTGGGTGGGCGAAGCTTGCCGGTCCGCGTGCGACCACCCTCGATGTACCACTCGAGGTTGAACCGCTTGGAGGCCAGGTGAGCGAGGTACTCGCGCAGCGCAAGCTTGTACACCGCGTTGTCGCCGGTGACCCGTCGGATGAAGACGACACCGGCACGCTTCCCGAGCGGTCCTATGGGCCAGATCGCCATGTTGTTGCCGCCGAGGATGTGGTTCCGCGGGAAATCCTGGGCGTGCAGGACCTCGCCCAGGACCAGGGGATCGGAGTACGAGCGGTGGGCCGGCAGGAAGATCAGAGCGTGGCTGCGGTTGAGATGACGCAGGTGCTCGAGGCGGTCCTCGTTCACGTGCACGTTCCAGGCCCGAGCGTGCATCGGGGCAAGAACAGCGCGATAGGCGTCGATCGCAGCGGGGCTCTGGACGGCAACGAGTTCGTTCAGGTGGTCACGAACCTCGGCTCGCAGCTCCTCCACGGGTCGACCGGTCGTCTCGGCCAGGGTCGCGATCTTGCGGCACAGCGGCCCGGAACCGGCGATCTGCTCGGCCATCCGTCGGGGCACCTTGTACCGATCGCCGATCAGTCGGCGCTCCGCACGATCGGCTGCCAGGACTGCCGAGTGCGCCACGAACTCCTCCAGTGAGCCCCCGCCGTCGTGGCCCGTCGAGAAGAGCCTGCGCAGCGCTGCCAGACGGGCCGGCTCCCCGACGATCACGTTCACGGATCGGGGAGCCTTGCGCGCCAGGGTCGGCTGCACGATCGACCACGGGCGTCGGGGTGTCAGGTGGGCGAGAACGTCCCCGGATCCACGTGGCGGCGCTGACCAGGCGATCCGTACCGGGACGAGCAGGGTGGTGTCGTCGAGCGTGTCGGCTGACCAGTCGTCGTACACGCTGAGCACAGCGGCAGCGGGGTGAGCCTGTTCGGCCCACTCGTGGACGAGGCGACGCTCGGTGCGAGACCTCACGTCGTGCAGGACGACAACATCCCCGAGTGAGCGTGGGGGAGGGAGCGCGGGTACTGGATCGGACGTCATGGCTGCGCGGCCTTGATGTAGGCGTCGCGCAAGATGCCCTTCACGAGCTTCCCGGTGGGCGTCCGGGGCAACGAGTCGGCGAAGTCGAAGCTGCGGGGCACCTTGAAGTGCGCCATCCGAGCCCGGACGAACGCGAGGAGCTCCTGCTCCAGCTCGGGGCCGGCCTGCACGCCTGGAGCAGGCTGCACCACGGCCTTGACCTGCTCGCCCATCTCTGGATCCGGGATGCCGAAGACCGCAATGTCGAGGACCTTCGGGTGCATCGCCAGGCAGTCCTCGACCTCACGCGGGTAGATGTTGACCCCGCCGGAGATGATCATGAAAGCCTTGCGGTCGGTCAGGAAGAGGAAGCCGTCCGCGTCGACGTAGCCGATGTCGCCGGTCGTGGTCCACGTCGGATGATCAGGGTGCTGGGCGTCGAGCGTCTTCTGTTCGTCGTTGTGGTAGGCGAAGGGCATCGTGTCGCGCTCGAAGTACACGGTTCCGATCTCTCCGACCGGCAGCTCGGCTCCATCGGGACCGCAGATGTGCAGCACGCCGAGCCCCGCCCGACCGACCGATCCGGGCTTGGCCAGCCACTGGGCGGAGTCGATGAGGGTGAGGCCGTTGCCCTCCGTGGCGCCGTAGTACTCGTGCAGGATCGGGCCCCACCAGTCGATCATCTGCTGTTTCACGTCTACCGGGCACGGCGCTGCGGCGTGGATGGCGACCCTGAGCGAGGACACGTCATGGCCTTCGCGGGTGGGGGCGTCGAGCTTGAGCATCCGCACGAACATCGTCGGAACCCACTGGCTGTGGGTGACCCGGTAGCGCTCGATCGCGACCAGTGATCTCACGGCGTCGAACTTCGGCTCCATCACGAGGGTGCCTCCAAACGCGTGCACGATTCCGCCGAACCGCAGGGGGGCCGCGTGGTAGGTCGGCGCGGGGGAGTAGTACACGGTGTCCGGTCCGAAGCCGTACATCGGTCCGAAGACACCTGCGAACGGATCGCCGGGTTCATCGACCTGGTGCTGCGGCAACGGAGGCTTGACGCCCTTGGGGCGCCCGGTGGTGCCCGAGGAGTACAACATGTCGGCACCGCGAGGCTGGTGCTCGAAAGCCACCGGAGAACTCCGGGCCAGGGCGTCCTCGTAGCTCGCGAACCCGGCTACCTCCCCACCGAACGCAAGCCGGACGACCAGCGCATCGTCGGCCGCGCCGATCGCGCGGGCGAGAGCCTCCGATGCCGCCGAGACGACGAGCGCCTTGGCTCCGCAGTCGTCGAGGATGTACGCCGCCTCGTCGACCGAGAGCCCGTAGTTGATCCCGGTCACGTAGAGACCGGACCGCAGTGCGGACCAGTACACCTCGAACACCTCGGGTGAGTTCGGCGCGAGGAACGCGATGTGGTCGCCGGGTCGAAGACCGGCGTCGTGAAACACGCGTGCCAGCCGCGTCGAGCGTTCGTCGAGCTCGCGGTAGGTGAGAACCGTCCCGCTGTCGGCCATGATCACAGCGGGCTTGTCGGGAGCGATACGAGCGGTCGTTCCTGGGAACACGGTCTCTCCTCGGCGGCACGGTGGGACGGCATCGTGACCCTGCGCGCGAGGGGTGAGAGTCGGCCGTCGCGTCATGAACAGAGTCGCTGGAACGCCCGGGGTGGGCATCACCCCTGAGAGGTAGATCGATCCTCCGGCCGGGCTCACCTCGACATCAGCGGGGTCCGAACTTTCACAGTCAGTATTGACTGTGAACTGGATCAGGCCGCATGCTGACCCCCTGACCACCAGCGAAAGTCCGAGGAACCGACATGCATGCTCCCGACGAGACGACCCTGCTCAGCACGCCGGACGGCGTGAAGATCTCGGTCAACATCTGGCGGGCACCGGCGCCTCGCGGCGTGGTTCAGCTGACCCACGGCATGGGTGAGCACGTGCTGCGCTACGGCGAGTTCGCGCGTGCCCTCAACGCTGCCGGCTGGACCGTGAGCGGCCAGGACCATCGCGGTCACGGGGCGAACGTGTCGTCGGCCGAGGAGCTGGGCCAGCTCGGGGCGGCGGGCTGGACCGGCCTGGTCACCGACATCGACGTCGTACGGGAGATCTCGCGGCACGAATCGCACGGTGGAGGCTTGGTGCTGTTCGGGCACAGCATGGGGTCGTTCGCGGTCCAGCAGTATCTGCCGACGATCGGGGACAAGTTCGATGCAGTGATCCTGACCGGCACTGCTGCTCTCGACCTGCTGGAACCCGCGATCGATCTGGACACCGAGCTCGATCTCGCGATGTTCAACGCCCCGTTCGCACCGGCCCGCACCGATTTCGACTGGCTGTCCCGTGACGAGTCCGCTGTCGATGCGTACGTCGCCGATCCGCTGTGCGGTTTCGGCCTCGACATCGAAGCCACCAAGGCACTGTTCGCCGGCGCGCGCGCCGCTGCCGCTCCCGATGCGCTGACCGGAGTACGTGCCGACCTGCCCGTGCATATCGCGGTGGGTGCGGCCGACCCCGTCAACGCCGACCTGGCTTTGGTCCACGCGCTCTCGGCGAGGTACACCAGCGCTGGCCTGAGCAACGTGAGCGTTCAGACGTACCCCGGCGCGCGCCATGAACTCGTGAACGAGACCAATCGCGAAGCAGTGGTCGCTGATCTGGTTCGCGTCCTGGATGGTTGGTTCCCGCGGCAGTGATGGCCCCGGGATCCAGCCCGGCTGGCCCGCTGACGACGCGTCAGGCCCAGCGGGAGTCCACGCGGGCCAGGGTGCTCGACGCGGCGGTGGATGCGTTGTTCGAGCTCGGGTACTCGGGGGCCTCGACGCTCGAGATTCAGCGACGCGCGGGCCTGTCCCGGGGTGGGCTGCTGCACCAGTTCGCTTCGCGGGACGAGTTGCTCGTGGCCGCGGTGCACCACCTCGCCTCGGTTCGCGTGGCCGCGCTGACCGACGAACGCTCATGGCCATCCACGCCCGAGGAGCGGGTTGATGCTGCCGTCGAGGCGATGTGGCTGCAGTACCGCCAGCCGTACTTCTGGGTGTCGGTCGAGCTGTGGCTGGCGGCCCGGCACAACCGGGCTGTGAGGAATGCGCTGGGGCCGCTGGAACGGGACTTGGGTGCATCGGTCCGGGCGAGCACGGCGGCCTTCTTCGGCGAGGATCTGGTCGGGAAGCCTGGCTACGCGCCGTTGAGGGAGATGTTGATGACGAGCATGCGGGGCGTCGGCCTCGCGTACGCCGTGAGCCCGGACCGGAATCCTGACACGGACCCACACCTGGGGTTCTGGCAGCAGATCGCGCGGCACTACCTGCTCGACGAATCGTGGTGACATCCCCCTGCCGGGGGGTGAACGGCATCCCAGGGATGGATGTACGGGCGACGGCGGATTCGTAGCGTCGAAGGCGTCCTACTTCCTAGCGGTGGTGATCGCCATGTACCAGCCAGACGACCGGGGCCCACAGCGTCCCGCAACCAGTGGACGCACCTACGTCAGGTTCGCCGCTCTCGGTGACTCTGCGACGTTCGGCCTCGGAGACCAGGTCCACGGACAGTGGCGCGGCTGGGCGCGGATCCTGAACCAGGCGATCGCCAGCAGCCACGACGTGTCCTTCTGCAACGTCTCGGCTCCCGGCGCGACCATCGAGCGAGTCCGTTGCGACCAGCTCCGGACAGCCCTCGAGCACACACCGCAGTTCGCCTCGCTGGTCGTCGGGCTCAACGACACCCTGCGCTCAACGTGGGACCCGGTGAGGTTCCGGACCGACCTCCTTCACTGCGCAGAGCAGCTGGCGGGTCGTGGCGCCTGCCTGCTGACCGTGCGCTTCCACGATCACGGGCGCGTTCTTCACCTTCCACGTGTGCTCAGGAACCCGCTGTCGCGCCGCATCGCAGAGGTCAATGCCGCTTACGACGAGGTGCAGGCGCGTTTCGCCGGCTTCCAGGTGGACCTCGGCGCGCTGGATGAGGTTTACGACAGAAACTTCTGGTCGGTCGACCGCATGCACCCCTCCGAGCTGGGCCACCGGCTCCTCGCGCAGCTGTTCGCCGAGCAGCTCTCCGGTCGCTGCCTCGGCTTCACTCCACCTTCGATCCTGTGCTCCGAAACTCCGATGTCGACCCTGGACAACGTCCGCTGGATGTTCGCCGAAGGCGCTCCCTGGCTCGGCCGCAGGGTCCGGGACCTTGGCCCGGCACTGGCCAGGAACGCCTACGGCTCGGCGCGGACGCGCCTGGCCGGCTAAAGCAGCGTCGTTCCCGGCCGAATCTGTTCCTAGTACTCACCAGACCAACCGCACGCAAGGAGGCACGACGATGTGGGACACCGTGGAAACCAGTGACGCTCACCTGTCGCACGACTTGCCGTGCCCGAGCTGTGGTCATGCGGCGCACACGTACCTGGCGTGCAGCGACGCCTGCTCCTGCGCGCCGACGATCATGCCGGGCATGGCTGGGCTGGCCGCCTAGCGGTCCTGACGCAGGACTACCGGGCTTGCCTGGGTGCTTCTGGAACAAGCGCGTGGAAGACACCCACCAGGTCGTCGATGACCTGATCGACCGTGAGGTCCAGGACGCCGTCGTGCCACGCAAGGCAGACCTGGCTCAGCGCGCCGGCGAACGCGTAGGCGCGTAGTCGCAGCGCCCCCTCGTCGCGTCCTTCGACCGCTGGGCTGAAACCGAACCAGAGTTCGACGGCACGGGTTGCGAAACCGTTGCCGTACTCGGTGAGTGCGCCGGTCTTGCCTTCGACGGCGAGGAGTCGGGCAACGCGCGGATCTGCGAGCGCGCCCTGGAGATACGCAGTGAGCGCTGGCCGCGGGTCGTGGCCGCCGCCGGCGATGATCGCTGGTACGACCTGTGCGACCAGTCGGTCGGTGACTTGTTCGAAGACGGCCACGGCGAGCTCGTCGATCGAGCTGAAGCTCTCGTAGAAGTACCGCTTGATCAGGCCGGCCTCGGCGCAGATGTCGACGATGCCGACGGCCGCGACACCGCGGGTGCCGAAGAGCTCAAGGCCGGCGGCGAGGAGGCGTTGGCGCCGCTCGTCGCGTCGCTCGGCGGCGCTCATGCCGCCGTAGACGCGGGTGCTCTCGGTCACGATCGCTCCTCTCATTTGACACCCAAGCGTATCAGATCGTAAGGTCAGTCATAAGTGATTCGATTGAGTATCAGATGGAGGAGCAGTGGCGGCACCACTCGATCCCGACGGCCTGATCTGGCGGCACTTCGGTCGACTCCCGGCCCACCGGCTGAGCAACGGCCTGCGCGAAGCGATGCTGCAGAACATGCACCCCGAACTCGCCGCCGGCGTCGAGCTCCAGTCGAGGTTCTTCGAGGATCCGCTGGCTCGTGGACAGCGTTCGATCGGTCCGATCATGTCAGTGGTCTACGGCGGGGAAGCCTCACCGGACTGGGGCAAGCTGATCCGCGGCTTCCACGGTTCGATCAAGGGTGTCGACCGCTACGGGCGCCCCTACAGCGCACTCAACCCGGGCACCTTCTTCTGGGCACACGCGACTTTCGTGGAGGACATCGTCACCGGTCGTCAGCTCACCGGCTTCCCGCTGTCGGACGCCGACAAAGACGCGCTCTACCGGGAGTCGATCGACTGGTACCGCCTCTACGGGGTGAGCATGAAGCCGGTCCCACCCGACTGGGATGCGTTCTGCGAGTACTGGGACCACATGATCACCCACGTCCTGGAGGACACCCGGACGGTGCGGGAGGGATTCCGGATGTACCGGACCGCCCCGGCCCCGAGTACCACGCGGCTCTCCGCACGTGCCAACGCGATCGTCGGTCCGTACCTGCTCAGGCCGTTGGTGCAGACCCCGGTGATGCGGCTGATGCTCTGGCTCACTGTCGGGGCGCTGCCGCCGATCCTGCGAGACCGGCTGTGCCTGGACTGGACCTCCAGTGACGAGCTGCGCTACCGCGCGCACCTCAAGGCAGTCCACCTGCTGTTGCTGGCGATCCCCGATGAGCGGCAGTACTTTCCGCTCGCCCGGTCGGCCCGCCAGCACTACCGCGACACCGGCACCGTCGCGCCCATCGGCCTGCCCGTGACCACGAGTGCCCCCACCCGTCCCGATTCGGAGTACGTCTCATGACCATGGCCGTGACCGCCGCGCTGGCTCTGCTGTTCCTGCTCTCCGGGGCCACCAAGGTCGTCCCCACCCCCAGGTCCGTTCCGGTGCGCGAGAAGCTGGCGATCCCTGCGACTGCCTGGGCACTGCTCGGTGCCGCCGAGATCGCCGGCGCTGCCGGGGTGCTCGTGGGACTGAGCGTGAGACCGCTGGGCATCGCCGCCGCCGTCGGGCTCGTCCTGGTCGGTATCGGTGCGGTCGTGGCACACGGGCGGTTGAAGGACGGGCTGGCCCATGCCGCCCCGGCCGTGGTTGCCCTGGTCCTCGCTGTGGCCGCTCTCGCGCTGATCTCAACCGGAAGGTGACCTCGATGACTGCACAGGCCGCCATCGCGACCACACCGATCCCGACCGAGTTCCTGGGCTACTGGAATCGCGTGGACACCCCAGGCGTACGCCGCGTGCGACGTATCTGTCGCACCGTGCTGCGCTTCGACCCGATCCCCGCCGAGGAGAAGGTCCTGGCCTTCGCCCACGGCTACTACGACGCCGACCCGGTAGCCGAGGCCTTCGTCGATGACGTCTACCTGAGTCGCGGGGCCCAGGAGGGTCGTCGCCTTCTCGACCAGGCGATCACTCACGGTATCGACTCGGTAGCGGATGCTCCCGAATCGATGCGGCGCCTGTTCGCGGAGTTCGAGACTGCGCCGCCGTGGCTGGAACCCGCAAAGGTCGAGCAGGGTGCGGCGCTGTTCCGACGCTACGGTCCGGCGGTGTTCAGCTTCGCGGGCGTCGAGACGCTGCTCGGCTACACCGAGAGCTCGATCGTCAAACCGCTGGCCCTGACCGGCGGGTACGCCGGGGACAGTGCACTCAACCGGTTCATGGAGACGGCCAGGTTCTGGATCGACGTCTCCGAGCCAGGTGGGCTCGACGCCGGCGGCCCCGGTCGGGCCACCGCGATGCGGGTGCGGGTCATGCACGTCTTCATCCGCCGCCACATCGCCGATCACGCCGAGTGGCGCCCGGACGAGTGGGGCGTCCCGATCAGTCAGTCCGACGCGCTGATCACGCTGATGTCCTCCAGCCTGACCCCGGGCCTGGCAATGCACCTGATGGGCTATCGGACCTCGCGCCGCGAGATCGAGACCCTGATGCACTACTGGCGCTACATCGGCCATCTGCTCGGGGTCCAACCCCGCTGGTATCCCGAGACGGTTGTCGAGGGACTCCAGCTGAGCACGGTGTTCCTGCTCAAGTGCGCCCGGACCGCCGGAGCGGACGGGGTCGAGCTGGTCCAGTCCTATCCGCGTGCTTTCACCCCGAAGACCGGTACGCCGTGGCGCAAGCGGGTGCGCGACGAGGTGAACTACCGCGCGCAGCTCGGTTACACCCGCTACTTCCTACCCGGTCGGTTCTACCGAAAGTACGACCTGCCCAACCCGTGGCCCTGGGCCTTGCACCCGTTGCTTCAAGTCCCGGGCAACCTGGTGGTCGACACGTTGCGCCGCCACGTTCCTGCGGTCGGACGTCACCAGGACCGCTATGCCCGCTGGCGCCGCGAGACCTGGTGGCGCAACGAGATGGGCGAGAACGAGTCGAAGTTCGCCCCCGCCGAGAAGCTGCGCCGCTGAGCGCGCCCCAGCTTCCCCACGCAATCACCACCCGTCGAGGAGGACAGATGTCGCACACCGAGAACTGCACCATGGCCGCCACACCGGCCGACTACCGGCACTTCGGCCTCGCCGTGGACGAGATCGCCGGCTGGGAGGACGGCTTCCGTACCGACCCAGGTGGACCCGGCACCTTCGAGTGGTGGTACTTCGACACAGTCCTGGAGGACGGTTCGACGCTGGTCATCACTTTCCTCGTCAAGGACATCCGCGGGGGTGGGGGGATCAAGCAGGCGGCCAGCCCCGTCGTGACCCTCGAACTTGACAGGCCCGACGGCACCCATGTCGAGCGCGAGTTCGAGGGTCACGAGGACTTCGCATTCGCCACGGATCGCTGCAACGTCCGCGTCGGCCCCAACACCTTCACCGGCGACCTGCACACCTACGCCATCCACGTGGAGATCGAGGACGTGATCGCTGACGTCACGCTGACCGGCACGGTGCCGTCCTGGCGACCCGGGACCGGGCACATGCTGTTCGGCAACGACAAGCCGCACCTGTTCGCGTGGTTGCCCTCGGTCCCTCAGGGCACCGTCGAGGCCACCCTCACCGTCGAGGGCAAGACCCGGACCCTGGCCGGAACCGGCTACCACGATCACAACTGGGGCGACGCTGCCATGCCCGAGCTGATCAACCACTGGTACTGGGCGCGAGGAGAGGCCGGTGACTACTGCGTCATCGCGTCCAACATCACCGCCGAGAGGAAGTACGGGCACCACGAGATCCCGATCTTCATGCTCGCCAAGGACGGGGTGATCGTCGCCGACCAGAGTGCACTGGTGCGGTTCGAGAAGCACGACGAGCAGCCCGACACAGTCACCGGCAAGCCGGTGGCCAACACCACGATCTACGAGTACGACGCCACTGCCGCCGGTGGCGAGCACTACCGGGTCACGTTCGCGAGGGAGAACACGATCGTGCACGACCGGATGATCGAGTCCATCTCCGGGCCGAAGCGCCTCCTGGCCAGGCTGGTCGGGTTCGACGGCGCCTATATGCGCTTCACCGGCCAGGTCACGGTCGAGCACCTCAGGGGCCAGGGCGCCCCTGAGACGGTGACCGCGCCGGCGCTGTGGGAACTCATGTACTTCGGCAAGACACTGACGTAAGCCCGGTCCGCCGCCATGACCGGCAGCGGAGTCTTCCTCGCGCTCGGTTTGGTCGGGACGCGTTCCCGGTCGGCCGCTTCCTAGCGACCCGCGGATATGTTGCAGCGAGCGTTCACGCCGGCCTTCGGGCGGCTCAGGTTCCAGTTGGCGCTGCCGTCGCGCGTCGCTTGCTTCGGGACGCAGAGCTCCTGCTGGTACAGACCGTCCGGGTCATAGGCCACCGTGTCGACGTACGGCCACGGATTGCCCACCTGGTCGACCTGGCCGGTGAAGCGGAGTGCGCCCATGCCGGCGAGGCAGGCGACATAGCTGAGCGCGATCACAGCCCACGCGACGCCGAACTGAGTCAGGTTCGGCAGGCGCCGGTAGGACCTGAGTCGCGGGGCCCAGCGCTCCGGGAAGGTCAACCCGTCGCGGCCGTGGTACAGCAGCAGACAGGTGCCCAACATCGTCAGCTCGAACAGCAGAGGCTCCCATAGCCACTGCGCCTGCCCGGTGGTGCCACCGGCGATGAGCGGCCCGGGCGCCTGGGTGAAGATGAACGCCTCGGTCACGCAGCCCAGCCGGAAGCCGCCCAGGTCGAGAGGGAACGTCACACACTTGCAGACGATGATCAACGCCAGCAGCGGATGCCGGGTCATGAAGGCCGTCGGCCCGCGTCGGGCGAAGCCAC
>NZ_JAOPXI010000047.1 GCF_025965215.1 Marmoricola sp. | reverse complement strand
ACGCCCACACCGCCTGGGTGGAGAAGCTGGCGTGCTCCTCGAGGCCAAGGGAGACCACCGCGTGGCCGGTGGAGACGGGTGCGGTGAGGATGCGGGCGCGGGCCAGGGCGTCCTGGGCGAGGTACTCCAGGATCATCACCCCCGAGCTGCCGGTCGGGCCCGACGCGAGGAACGCCGGCAGGCCGGACAGCGACGGGTTGATCAGGGCCGAGAGCCGCGCCGCGGACAGCGACATCACCGGGTACGTCGCCTGGCGCAGTGCGTCCAGGGTGGCCGACAGCCGGGCGGTCACGAAGCCGCCGTGGTGCAGGGGCGTGCCGTCCGCGACCACCAGCGGGTTCTCGGTGGAGTCGTCGACCTCGACGAGCACCGCGTGCTCGGTGGTGACCAGCGCGTCGACGAACGGCGCGTGCACCTGGGGGACGGTCCGCAGCGCGAACGGGTCCTGCACCCGGGCCGGCACCCAGTCCGCCGGCGACAGCAGCGCCATTAGCCGGCGGGCGACGCCCTGCTGGGAGGCGTCCGGGCGGCCGGCGTGCACCCGCGGGTCGTAGGCCTGGACCGAGGCCTGCAGCGCCACCGCGGACAGCGCGGTCACCTTCTCGGCGGCGTCGGACAGCCGGGCCAGGCGGCGGTGCACGAGCGCCGCGGTGGCGAGGGTCAGCGCGTTGCTGGACATGAACGGCAGCGCGTCGCCGTCGTCGACCGGCGCGAGCGGCGCGCCTCCGGACCGCCAGGCACGCTCCCCGACGAGCGTGAGCCCCAGCTCGGCGAGCGGCACCAGGTCGCCGGTGCCGATGGAGCCGAAGCGGTGCAGGTCCGGGACGGCGCCCTCGGCCACGGCCGCGCCCAGGGACGACGCGAGCCCGGCGCTGACGCCCGAGCGGCCCGAGGTGATCTGGTGCAGCCGGATCGCCATCGCGGCCCGCGCGGTCGCGTCGTCGTAGGTCTGGCCGAAGCCTGTCGCGTGGCTGCGCCAGAGCCGGAGCGCGTGCGACGTACCGTCGCTCGGCGTGATGTCGGTCGGCACCGTGCGCAGCGCGCCGACGCCCGTGGTCAGCCCGTAGACCGCGCCCGAGCGGCCGGCCAGCCGGAGGTGCTCGCTGGCCAGCACGATCCGCTCCACCGAGGCGTCGGTGAGCCCGACCGGGGCCGGCCCACCCTTCATGGCCCACGAGATGAGGTGGTCCAGCGACATCGCGGCGGACGGCACGAGCGGCTCTCCTTCGACGGGGGTGGTTGGCAGGCTCCAGCATGGACCCTCACCACCGCCGGGACCGGATGGGTCCATGACTCCGCTCGCCACGTCGCTGGTCGCGGCGGTGGCCCTCGACCCGGAGGCCGCCGCGCGGCTGCGGGACGTGTCCGCCGACCTGGTCGGCTAGGTCCGCCCCGGAGCGGGGTGCGCGCTCGTATGCTGCCGCTGTGCACCTGGAGTTCAGCGGGGAGATCTGGTTCTGGAAGGGACCGGCGCCGTGGCACTTCGTCAGCGTGCCTGCCGACGAGTGCGACGAGCTCGAGGCGACGTCCTCGTTCGTGAGCTACGGCTGGGGGATGATCCCGGTGACCGTGCAGATCGGCAAGACGCGCTGGACCACGTCGCTGTGGCCCAAGGATGGCGGGTATGTGGTCCCGCTCAAGGCCGCGGTCCGTGATGCCGAAGGGCTCGGGATCGGGGACCTGACCTCGGTCGTGCTGAGGGTTGACATCTGATGGAGCCTGAGGGCATGGAACCCACCATCTTCGAGGCGATGGGCGGGATGCCCGGGTGCCTCGCTCTTGCCGAGGCCTGGCACGAGCGCTGTCTGGCAGATCCGGTGGTCAGCCACGCGTTCTCCCACGGCTTCCACCATGAGCACACCGTGCGGTTGGCGACGTACTGGGCCGAGGCGCTCGGTGGACCCGCGGCGTTCTCCGCGTCGCTGGGCCAGGAGACCGAGGTGATGCGGATGCACTCCGGTGAAGGCGAGCACCAGGAGATGGACGAGCGCGCGATCGCCTGCTTCGTGGGGGCGCTGGCAGACGTGGGGCTGTCGGGCGACGAGCGCCTGGCTTCCGCGCTCACGGCCTATTTCGCCTGGGCGACCGCAGCGATGTCGGCCTACCCGGAGTCAGCCGACGACGTCCCGGACGGGTTGAGACTGCCGCGCTGGGACTGGAGCGGTCTGGTCCCGGACTGATCCGGCGTGCTGCAGACTGGCGCCCATGATCCAGGGCTTCTCGCACATCGGCATCGCCGTCACGGACCTCGACCGGTCGATCCGCTTCTACGCGGACGTCTTCGGTTTCGCCGAGCTGTACCGGCTCGACTTCGCGAACAACGAGGTCGCTGCCACGATGGAGCAGGAAGGTGTCTTCCGCTCCGCGATGCTGGTGCGCGACGACATCCGCATCGAGCTGCTCCAGTGGGTCGACGTACCGGTCTCGGGGTCGGGGGAGCGCAGGCCGATGACCGAGCTCGGGTTCACGCACCTCTCCTTCCGGGTCGATGACGTCGACGACCTGACCGAGGCCGT
This sequence comes from Marmoricola sp., assembly GCF_025965215.1. Lineage (GTDB taxonomy): Bacteria > Actinomycetota > Actinomycetes > Propionibacteriales > Nocardioidaceae > Marmoricola. The sequence goes on along the minus strand of NZ_JAOPXI010000047.1, from coordinate 4,099 downwards.
GGTCGCCGCCGGTGGCGCTGTCCACCCGCAGACGCTCTCGTACGTCGGCTCCGATCCTGCGACGCAGGCAGGGCTGCTCTACTACACCGACCCCGACGGCACCCGGATCGAAGTGATGTCGAACGTCCCGGACCTCTCCAGGTTCAGGTGAGCTTCGCCGCCAGCCTCTTCGCATTCATGTAGGCGATCGACTCGATCGAGATCATCGGGTTGACTCCGGACGCCGTCGGGAAGCACGAGCCGTCCGCGACGACGAGGCCCTTCACGTCCCAGGTCTCGCCGTCCGGGTTGAGTGCCGAGATCCCGGGTGAGCCGCCCATCCGGGCACTGCCCATGATGTGCAGGGCGGCGAGTGCGAGCCGAGCTGGCGCCGCGCCCTCCTTGCGGACCTCAGCCATGAACGAGTCGTGGTTGCCGCGCTTGCCCGGCTCGTAGCCGATCGTGCGGTGATGGGTGGTGTAGATCGTTCTCGCACCGGCCGCCTCGGCGATCCTGGCGGCGCCGTCGAAGCCTTTCATCAACAGCTCCGTGTCACCGGGCGAGAGCGTGTAGCTGGCGATCGGCTCGCCGTCCTTGCCGATCTTGACGGTCCCGCCCGGTCCCCTGTCGCGCACGATGATCGCGACACCGAGCATGTGCTTGAGCTCCTGCATCCGCTGGAGGTGCTGGGCGCCGCTACGCCAGTTGACGAAGCCCGATCCGAACGCAGGAGTCAACGGGGCCGTCTCGAACAGCACGCCGTAGCCGTCCCCGTCCAGGTCGGTCCACTCGTTGACGTACCGGGCCTGCAGCGCGCCTTCCCAGGGGTTGACCAGGTCGGGGACCAGCCCCCACAAGGCAGTCGCCGGGTGCAGCCGCAGGTGCCTGCCGACGTTCGGGTTGGTCAGGCCGGAGCGCTTCAGGAGTGCGGGCGTCTGGATGGCGCCGGCTGCGACGACCACCGCCTTGGCCTTCACCTTCAGCGTCCGTCCGTCGGGCGAGACCGCCTCGACGCCGGTGGCGCTGCCGCCCTCGACCGTCACCCGACGGACGTTGGCGCCGATATAGATCCGGGCACCGCGTTCGCTGGCATCGCCGATCCAGGTCTTCACCGTCGACTGCTTGGCACCGATCCGGCAGCCCATCCCGCAGCGGCCGCACTCGATGCCGGCGTCGCAGCCGATCACGTTGCGCGGCATCGCGTCGACGTTCCAGCCGATCGCCCGCGCACCTCGTTCGAGAATCTGGTCGCGTACTCCTGCCTTGTCGTGGTCCTTGTTGACGCCGAGTCGAGCGTTGACAGCGGCGAGCGCGTCGTCGTACTCGGAGGTCGTGAACTGCGGGGTGCCGAGGGCCGCCCACTCGGCCCGGACGTGGTCCGGGGTCGGGAAGGAGGTCGTGTAGTTGACGATCGTGCCGCCACCGAGCCCGCGGCCGGCGACGAGCTGGATCTGGCCCTCGGAGGTGACGGCAGGTGAACCCGCGTAGAGCTGGCTGAAGCCGGTGCGTTCGCTGCCGTCGAAGTCGCGGTCGTCGTGGTACTCGCCGGCTTCCAGGACGATGACGTCGAGGCCGGCCTCGCTCAGGACCCCGGCCGCGGTTCCGCCGCCGGCGCCGGATCCGACCACGACGACGTCGCAGGTCACCGTCTCGTCGGCCAGGATGCGCAGGGGTGCGAGCTTGGGCTCGGGCGCGACCTCGAGCGGACCCGGAGGTCCGGCGTACCCCATGCTGTCCCACAGCGGCTTGCCGGCGGTGATGTAGTACGGCGCCAGTGCGGCGCCCTTGAGCGCCGCGAAGAGCGCCCGCTTGGCCGCGATCCGCGAGTCCGAGAGCGAGAGCAGCACGCGTTCGCGCCCGGTCGCATCCAGGCTGGAGAACTTGCGTGGGCGCCCGGTCAGCAGCAGGCCGAGGAAGCGGGTGTCCCACAGCCGAAGCAGGGTCTTGAGCTGCTTGACCTCGGCTTCACGCGGATTCGTGCCCGCGAGCTCGAGCGCGAACTCGGGTGCCCCGACCGCGCTGGCAGCCGGGATGCCGGCGCCGTCGCCGGGAGCAAAGGTGTCGCTGATCAGGCGCAGGGCGGTGAGGTGCTGCGGCGTGAAGGTCATGGCGGGACGCTACTGCCACCACGCCCGACCCGGAAGGGACGGACCTTGCCGGCTTGCGGGTGCCCGCACCCCTAGGGTGATCCCCGTGAGCGAGATGCAGCGTCGTCGAGGCCCCCGGGTCGACATCGACGTGCCGGAGCTCCTCCTCGACACGGCCGAAGAGCTGTTCGGTACCGCTGGCGTCGACAACGTCTCGATGCGCTCGATCGCGCGTGACGCCGGCGTGGCGCCTGCGGCGCTGACCCACCACTTCCCGAGCAAGCGCGCCCTGGTCGAGGCCGTGGTGATGCGTCGTGGCCGCGACCTGGGCGACGAGGTACGGCGCCGGCTGCACGCGCTGCAGTCCGAGCCCGCTGTGAGCTGCCGGGACCTGGTCGATGCGGTCCTGGTCCCGTTCGTCGACGAGATCAACCACGATCCCGACAGCGGCGTGCGCTGGCTGCGGATCGTGATCACCCTGGCCTTGAACGGGGACGAGGTCATCGCCCTCGCGGTCGCGGACCAGGGGGCTGGCCTGGGCGACATCGCGACGTTGTTCATCACCGCTGCCTCCGCCGTCCCGCACCTCGACGACGCTGCCGTCGAGCTGCGGGCGCCGATCGCGATGTTCTCGATGCTGACCGCGCTCGCAGCCGCCGACCTCGGTGGCTACGGCCGTCCGATCGGTCCGGCCGGCCTCGACCCCGAGTACGTCGAGCAGCTGGCACTGTTCACGAGCAGCGGCCTGCAGGCAGGCTGAGGTTTCGAGACAGGCCCTGACGGCCTTCCTCAGCCACCGCTGGTCTCAGGAGAGCTTGACCTGCATCTCCTTGATGCCGTTGATCCAGCTGTGGCGCAGGCGCACTGCCGGGCCGACGCGCTCGATCTTCGTGCACTGGTCGGCCAGGGCGTCGAACATGATCTTCACTTCCTGGCGAGCCAGGTTCGCGCCGATACAGTAGTGCGCGCCGTGCCCCCCGAATGCCAGGTGCGGATTCGGGTCGCGGGTGATGTCGAACGTGTGCGGGCCGGTGAACACGTCCTCGTCGTGGTTGCCCGAGGCATAGAACAGGCCGACGCGCTGGCCGGCCTTGATCTGCTGGCCGCCGACCTCGACGTCGTTGATGGCGGTGCGCTGGAAGACGTTGACCGGCGTGGCCCAGCGGATGACCTCGTCGACCATCGTGGTCGGGCGCTCGCGCACCCAGAGGTCCCACTGGTCGGGGTTGTTCAGGAACGCATCCATGCCGTGGGAGATCGCGTTGCGGGTGGTCTCGTTGCCGGCCACAGTCAGGATGATCACGAAGTAGCCGAACTCGTCGTCGGTCAGTCCGCGACCGTCCTTGTCGGCGTTCAGCAGCTTGGTGACGATGTCGTCGCGAGGGTTCTCCTTGCGGTCCGCGGCCATCGCCATGGCGTAGCCCAGGATCTCAGCAGCGGCCACGTCCGACTGGCCCTCGAACTCGGGGTCCTCGCCGGCGAGCATCATGTTGGACCAGTCGAAGAGCTTCTTGCGGTCCTCCTGAGGTACGCCGAGCAGGTCGGCGATCGCCTGGAGCGGAAGCTCAGCGGCGACCTCGGTGACGAAGTCGACGGTGCCCTTGGCGATGGCGTCGGCAACGATCTTGTGGGCGCGCTCGGTCATGATGTCGTCGAGAGCGGCGATCGAGCGCGGCGTGAAGCCGCGGGAGATGATCGCGCGGGTCGAGGAGTGCTCCGGCGGATCCTGGTTGAGCAGCATGACGCGCTGGAACTCGATCATCTCGCGCAGCATGCCCTCGGGGAACCGGATGATCGCGGAGTTCTCGGCGCTGGAGAAGTTCTTGCTGTTCTTCGACACCGCCAGGATGTCCTCGTGCCGGGAGATCGCCCAGTAGCCGCTGCCGCCCTCCATGCCGTCACGCGCGGACTGGGGCTGCTCGACCCAGTGCACCGGGGAGGTCTGGCGGGCGAGGGCGTGCTCGGCGTGCGGAACGCCGGTGAGCATGGTGTCCGGGTCGGTGAAGTCGAACCCCGGGGGAAGCTCGGTCGTG
>NZ_JAOPXI010000086.1 GCF_025965215.1 Marmoricola sp. | reverse complement strand
GGGTGTGATTCTTGGGACTCGTGTGAACCCTTCCCCCTCACATGGAGTCCAAGAAATGCGTCTGAGCCGAGCCCGGTACGTCACGATCTGCCAGCAATTCATGGTCACGGCTGTTGTCGCGACCGTGGCTGCGTCGGCAGCCGGCGTGATGACGCTCCAGATCGTCGCGCCCGAGGCCCGGGTGCCGCAGATCGGCGCCGGCTCGCTCGCTCCCGCGCTCAGCGTCGCGGAAGCTCCTGCCGCGACCGCGCCGGTCACCCCGACGGTCCGCGAGGTCAAAGTCGCGGGCGGGGCTCGCTCCGTCGACACGGTGAGGACGTCGCAGCGCACCGCCGCGCGCACCAGCGGCAGGCTGGTCCTCGCCGCGCTGTCGCCGCCGGCCGCGGTCCACGGCTTCGGAACGGTCGGCGTCACCTGGAAGTCGGGAACACAGCTGCCCGAGAACGCGATTCTCGTGCAGATCCGCACGCTGAGCCACGGTGTCTGGTCGGGGTGGACCAAGGCCGCCTACCACGACGACCACGGGCCGGACGCGGGCACCGCTGAAGCAGGACGAGCGACCCGCCCGGGCACCGACCCTGTCGTGGTCGGCAGTGTCGACCAGGTGCAGATGCGCGCCGAGACCCTGACCGGCGCGGCGCCCGCCGACCTCGAGCTCGCGGTCATCGACCCGGGCACCGGCAAGGTCACCAGCCAGCCTGCCGCGATCGACACGTCACGACTCCCTGCCGGTGACCAGTACGCGACCAGCGCGCCGCCGATCGAGTCCACGGCAGGACTGGGGGGATCCGGTGCGGTTGCGGGTGATGGGGGCCAGCCCTCCGAGGAAGCACCCGCAACCGACCCGGGTTCGACACCTGGTGGTCGGATCGCGCTGAGCGCGATGACGGTCGCACCCAAGCCCCTCATCTACTCCCGGGCGCAGTGGGGGGCCAACGAGTCGCTGCGTGATCCCAGCTCGTTGCACTACGGAGTGATCGAGACCGGCTTCATCCATCACACGGTCAACGCGAACAACTACACGCCCGACCAGGTGCCTGCGCTGATCCGCGGCATCTACGCGTACCACACCCAGTCACGCGGCTGGTCCGACATCGGGTACAACTTCCTGGTCGATCGCTTCGGCAGGATCTGGGAAGGCCGGTACGGCGGCGTCGACCGGGCCGTCGTGGGTGCGCACACTCTCGGCTTCAACGAGTACTCGTTCGCCATGTCGGCGATCGGCAACTTCGACATCGCGGAGCCGCCGCAGGCGATCCTGGATGCCTACGCGCGCCTCTTCGCCTGGAAGCTGTCGCTGTCCAACATTCGTGCCGACGCCTCGCACCTGTGGGTGAAGGACCGCTACCTCTACGCCATCAACGGGCACCGCGACGTCAATCAGACCGAGTGCCCCGGTCGCTACCTGTACGCCAAGATCCCCTCGATCCGGGTCGCCGCCCAGGCGATCGAGAACCAGGCGCAGATCCCACCCGACCCGGTGAACCGGACGATGATCCCGGCGCCGACAGGCCTGCTGCCGCCCACGACCGCTCCGAAGCCGGCGGTGCCGCAACCCTCGCTGGCTCTCCCGCTTCGCACCAGCCTCGCCGGCTCGTCGTGGCCCGACCTGCTCGTGAAGTCGGTGAGCGGCGCGATCCAGGTCGTCCCTACCAACGGAATGCTCGGATACTCGGCGCCGATCGTCAGCAGCGGCGACTGGTCGCCGATGGACCTGATCGCGGGGGTCGGTGACGTGACTGGCGACGGCCGTGCCGACGTACTCGCGCGCTACCGGAGGACGGGCATCGCCCAGGTCTTCACCAGCGACGGTCTCGGCCATGTCACGCGCCTCGGCATCGCGGCGACGAGGCGGTTCACCAACGTCCGCTCGATCGTCGGCGTTCAGGACTTCAACCGGGACGGGAAGAACGACGTCGTCGGTGTCGATCGGACCACGGGCTATCTCGAGCTGTTCCCCGGTGAGGGTCGCGGTGCGTTCGGCGCACCTGTGGTCCTCAAGCGGACGTGGCCGTTCACTCAGGTCGTCGGCGTCGGTGACATCACCGGCGACCGGCAGCCAGACCTGATCGCCCTGCTCGGCAACAGCGTCTACCTCCTCGCCGGCAAGCCCGGGGGTGCGGCGCTCGCGACGCCGGTGCGGATCGCTACCTCGACGACCCCGGTCAACGCGCTGCTCGGCTGGGGCGACCTGACCGGTGACGGCAGGCCCGACGTGATGGTGCGCGACACCTCGGGCCTCACCCGCATCCTGTCGGGCAACGGTCACGGCCAGCTCGGTCAGGTCTACGGTCCGTTCCGTTCGCTGGTCGGGGTGAAAAGGCCGTCGCTGGCCCCCATGGTCGGGAGTGCGGCGGCTGACGTGGTCGGACGCAGCGCCGCCGGTCACCTGGTGGTGGTACCGAACAACGGGCTGACGAACATCGGCGCCCCGTTGCCGACCAACCTCAAGGTGCCCACCGCGACGCAGGTGCTCGACGTCGGTGACTGGAACCGCGACGGCAAGAACGATGTCGTGGTCCGCACGTCCGGCGGCAGTCTGCTGGTCCTCTACCCGGGACTCGGCAACGGAAAGTTCGGACAGCCCCGATCACTCGGGACAGGCTGGAAGAGCATCACGCGACTGACTGCTGTCGGTGATGTCACCGGCGACGGCTACCCGGACCTCATGGGTGCGATCGGCAACGGACCTCTGACGATCTTCCCCGGCGCCGGGACCAAGGCCTTCAAGGCCCCACAACTTGCCCCGCCTTCGTTGCGGACGTTCAACCAGATCGGGAGCGCCGCGTGGTCGCCCCAGGGTGCAGCGTTCGTCTCGTCCAACGGTGCCTTCGTGCCGTTGGTCGGAAGCGATTCGGGGTCCGCCTTGCGGGCGGCGAATGGATCAGTGGCTCCTGCCTACGACACCTTTGTCGGCGTCGGAGACGTCGACGGTGACGGCGTGGCGGACGTGCTGGCCAGGGAGAAGGGAACCGGCACGATCTGGTTGCTCCCGGGGAAGACGTCCGGAGGGTTCGCCCCCCGGGTGTGGGTGGCAAACGGATTCGCCGGCTATCAGCTGATCGGCTGATCTGCCCGCACGGCAGCGGTGGCCCGCTCACTCTGGGAGTGAGCGGGCCATGCGCTGCTGTCGGCGTTCGCCACCAGGACCAGCGAGCCCGAGCCGGCCAGCAGCCCGGCGAGGAGCCGCTGCCCCGCGGTTGAGATCGGATCGAGGTCGGTGATCACCCGGCGGTCGTCGGGGGCCTCGCTCAGGTCGAGCGCGTCGGTGGTCGGAAAGACGTCACCCTGGCCGGCCCAGAGCTCGCCGTGGTCCAGGATGCCCGGGGGCAACGGCTCGGCGAACGGGGTCGCGAACGGGCGCAGGGCGCAGGCCATGGTGGTCGTGGCACGCAACGTCGAACCGCGCTCGATCCGGTCCGGTCCGAGGATCGCCACCGGGGCGGTCGGATCGAGGCCCAGGCCGGCGAGCCAGAGGGCACCGACGAAGACCGTGCCGAGCCAGTGCGGCGGCAGGTCGATGCAGACGTCGTCGCCGGGATCGAGCATGAGCTCGTCGGCGTACAGGTTGGCGGTCTTGGACACCCAGTTCGCCCAGGTCTTCACCGACAACTCGGTGCGCTCGCCGCTGGCGTCGTCGTAGAAGGTCACGAACGGCCGTCCTGGATCGGAGGCGAGCCGGCGCGCAAGCAGGTCACCGAACGTGGTCATCGGGCCACCGTAGTGCCCGGGGTCGGGGCGCCTCCATCTGCGTGCGGGTGATTGGGCATGATGCGGGCATGGATGACACGCCCCCCGACGATCTCCCCGACGATCTGTGGGCCGTCGTGCCGGCCGGGGGTGCAGGCACCAGGCTCTGGCCGCTCTCGCGTGCCGGGTCTCCGAAGTTCCTGCACGACCTGGCCGGAAGCGGCCGCACGTTGCTCCAAGCCACCTACGATCGCCTGCAGCCCCTGGTCGGTGAGCGGCTCCTCGTCGTCACCGGGGTCGCGCACCAGGACGCCGTACGCAGACAGCTCGATGCTCTCGCTGCGGATCACGTCATCGCCGAGCCGAGTCCGCGCGACTCGATGGCCGCGATCGGTCTTGCCGCGGCCATCATCGAGCGTACCGACCCCGACGCCGTGATGGGCTCGTTCGCAGCTGACCACGTGATCGCGGACCCCGAGGCATTCCGGGCCTGTGTCCGCGAAGCCGCGGAGGTGGCGCGTACCGGCGTGCTCGTCACCCTGGGGATCGATCCCGATTTCCCATCGACCGCCTTCGGCTACATCCGGCTCGGCGACCGCCTGACCGACTTCCCGACCGCGCACGCGGTGGCGGCGTTCGTCGAGAAGCCCGACGTCGAGACCGCGACCGCGTGGGTCGCGACCGGCGAGTACCGCTGGAACGCCGGCATGTTCGTCGCGCGCGCCGGCGTGGTCCTCGACCTGCTCGCGGTCGAGCATCCCGACCTGGCGCGCGACCTGCGGCTGTTGGCGGCCGAGCCCGCGCGGATGGACGAGATCTGGCCGACGCTGACCAAGATCGCGATCGACCACGCGGTGGCCGAGCCGGCCGCCGCAGCTGGTCGGGTCGCGGTCGTGCCGGGCGCGTTCGGCTGGGAGGACATCGGCGACTTCGAGGCGCTCGCCGGCCTGTTGGGCGCTGAGGGCCTGCGCGTGCTGGGGAACCCTGACCTGGTCGTCGCCGAGGACGCGACCGGACTGGTGGTGCCGGGAAGCGGTCGTACCATCGCGGTGCTCGGGCTCGACGACGTGGTCGTCGTCGACACCGGTGACGCGCTGCTCGTGACCACGACCGCCCACGCCCAGGGCGTGAAGGCGATCGTGGACGTGCTCAAGCAGTCGGGTCGGTCATCCCTGACCTGAGTTAAGGCGCTCCACCCTCGGGCGAGTCGCTGTTCGGGTACTTCGTCACGAAGCTGCTGATCACGGCACCGCTCGGCTGGCCGCAGTACTCCCAGACGCCGTGCTGGGTGGAGCTCGTGCCGGCCCAGTGGGTCAGGACGACGTGCTTGCCGGCGGGGAACGCAGGGCCGTCGGTCGGCTTCCACGGTACGACGTTCACGTAGGTCGTCGTCCCCGAGTACTTGTCGGCGATCGCCTGGAGGTCCTTGTAGGCCTGGCTGCCTGCCTTGATGGTGTCGTCGTACCAGATGAGTGTGTGCCCGTGCTCCAGGCTGTGCACCATCCGCTCGAGCTCGGGGCGGTCCTGCGGGGAGTAGAAGTTGCGGTACTCGGATGCCTGGAGGTAGTTCGGCCAGTGCTGGCCGAACGCCGGCGGGCTGTCCGGGTAGGTGATCGTGGTCCCGATGGCGACGTGGTTGCCGTTCACGCCGGAGCGGCTCAGGCCGGCGGGGTTCTTGGTGACGGGGTTGTCGCACGCCGCGGCCGAGGCACTGACGCCGATGGCGGCGAGCGACTTGTTGGCCAGAACGCTCTTGTCGTGGTTCGACTTGACCAGCGACCAGATCGCCGGGACCAGGAGGCCGATCACGATCAGCACGCAGACGCCGAGGATGAGCATGCTGCGGGCACGCTCCTTGCGGGCCTGCTCGGCACGCATCTTCTCGACCATCGCGCGACGTTCGACGTTCTTCGGGTTCTTCTTGGCCACGGGGCTGCTCTCTGTTCCGGCTGATTGTCGGCTGCTGGGGGTCGGCTACTCGCGGGATCCGGGGGAAGTCTACGAAAGTGGCGCAAGCAGCGTGGGTGTGTCCACGGATCCGGCGGTGCGCACCTGCCACGCGTACGCGAACGCCAGGGCCAGCAGTCTGACCTCGGGGACAGCGGCGACACTGATCCCGTCTTCGACAGCGCTCGCCTCGAACCCGCACTGGGCCAGGGCGTCGAGGAGGTCGCCCGGGAGCGCCGGTGCGCCGAAGGCGGCGCTCTGGGTGCCGGACAGCGCTGCAGCCACGGCCTCGCGGCTGCCCAGACCGAACATGTCGGTACCGGGTTCGCGGACCAGGCGGCGTGCACCCGGGCCGTGGTCGCCCGGCGCCAGCACCCGGCTGGCGAGGCCGCGCACCAGTGTCAGCGGCCGGCCGCCGAGCTTGCCACTGACGAGCTCGGCGATCCCGGTGACCTCGTCGGCGATCGCCGGCGCTGTCACGGCCAGCTCGTTGCCGTAGGCGTCGGTGCGTCCCTCGAAGTCCTCGAGCGGCTCGATGCCGGCCGCGCCGATGGCGATGTCGGTCTGTCCGTGTCGCCAGGCCCGTCCGGCCGTATCGCTGATCAGGATCGCCACGTTGGCCCCGGTGCGGGTGCGGACCTCCTCGCGCAGGCGGCGCGCGGTCGCATCGGGATCTGTCGGCAGCAGGACCAGCTGGCCCGGTTCGACGTTGGAGGCATCGACGCCGGCCGCGGCCATGATCAGGCCGAGGTGGTTCTCGACGATGCTGGTCGGGCCGCGACGGGCAACGACCCGCACGGTCTCGGCGCGGATCGCGGCCTCACGGTCGCCGGTGAGCAGCCGCCCCTCGGCCTTGCTGACGACCTTGCTGGTCAACACGACGATGTCCCCCTCGACCGCGAAGGCGGCGACGAGGTCGGCCAGATCGTCTCCCGGCACGATCTCGCCGATACCCTCCGGCGCGATCGCCTGCAGCGCAACGCCGTCGGGGTTCACAGCCCGACCAGGGCGAGGGCGGCAGCCGCCATGTCGGCCGTCGCGTCGTGGTCGGTCATCATCAGCGGCACCGCGCGTGCCGCGAGTCCGGCTGCCTCGATGCGTGGCACCAGGCCCGCGTCGACGGTGTCGACCAGCCAGCCGTCCAAAATTCCACCGCTGCCGTCTCCGCCGTTCCTGGCTGCGTAGTGCTCGGCAACCCCGGCGGCCGAGACCTCGACGCCGATGATCCCGAGAAGCTGGCGGGCCATGCCACGAACGTGGTCGTCGCCGACGATGCCGGAGACCCCGACCACGGGCGCTCCCGTCGCGCGGACCGCGTCGCGCACCCCGGGAACGGCCAGGATCGTGCCGACCGAGACGACTGGGTTCGACGGCGGCACGATCACCACATCGGCCTGGGCGATCGCCTCGATCACACCCGGGCCGGGCTTCGCCTCCGGCGCACCGATCGGCACCACCGAGTAGGCCGGGACGCTCGCCTGGTGCCGGATCCAGTACTCCTGGAAGTGCACGGCCCTGCGATCCCCGGTCTCCGGGTCCTCGATCACCACGTGGGTCTCGATGCGGTCGTCCGACATCGGCAGCAACCGCACCCGGCTGCCGTGGACGGGCTCGAGCCAGCGCTTGCAGAGCGCGGTCGTGACGGCCGACAGACCGAAGCCGGCGTCGAGCATCTGCGTCCTGACCAGGTGGGTCGCGAGGTCGCGGTCGCCGAGGCCGAACCAGGTCGGCTCGACGCCGTACGCCGCCAGCTCCTCCTTGGCGTGCCAGGTCTCGTCCGTTCGGCCCCAACCGCGTTCGGGGTCGATGCCGTTGCCGAGGGTGTACATGACGGTGTCGAGGTCGGGGCAGACCTTCAGGCCGTGCAGCCAGATGTCGTCGCCGGTGTTGGCGATGACGGTGACCTCGGTGCTCGCCGCGGCGCCGTGGCGCTCGATCAGCCGGAGCACGCCCTGGATGAAACGGGCCCCGCCGACGCCACCGGACAGCACGGTGATCCGGGACGGAAGGGCAGTGGCGGCGGCGTTCGTCATGGCTGAAGTGTGGCGCCTGCGTGGTCAAGCAGTGAGATGGCCCCCGTGTCAAGGCCTGTCTGGTGCGCACGGTAATACCAGACCGGGGCTTGACTTCGTGGGTGCGACAGGCATGTAATCACATCAGTGTGGTTTTCAACTCCGACTCACGTCGGTGAGGAAGATCACCCTCACACACATCGCGGTCCGTCAGGGTCGCAGGGTCGAAGGGGAACACCATGCGCGAGCTCTATCTGCTCGAGGGGGACGCTGACGAGAGTGGTTGGCAAGAGCGCGCATTGTGCGCTCAGACCGACCCGGAAGCGTTCTTCCCCGAAAAAGGCGGGTCCACCCGTGAAGCCAAGAGGGTCTGCCTCACCTGTGACGTCCGGGGCGACTGCCTCGAGTACGCGCTCCACAACGACGAGCGCTTCGGCATCTGGGGCGGCCTGTCCGAGCGCGAGCGGCGCAAGCTCAAGAAAAGGGCTGTCTGAGGTAGGACGCGTCAGCGGCCTGCCTACCTCGTTGGTCATCGAGCAGCGTCCGCGGGTGAGGAACGAACCCGCGAAGAGCGTGTCGAGATGTCGTCAGGCGCCCGCTCAGGTCACCACGCCTCGGCAAGCTCACTTCGAGACGGGCGCTGCCCGCCCTCCTCAGTACAAGCGACGACCGGGCGTCGACGATACTCGGAATTCGGGGTTGACCACCCAGCACTTAGGCTGACCCCTCGTGAAGGTCACCGCGCTCCTCGTCAGCCACAACGGTGCCCGTTGGCTGCCAGCGGTGCTCTCCGGGCTGGCCGCCTCGACCCGCAAGGTCGATGCGATCGTCGCGGTCGACACGGGCTCGAGCGACGATTCGGTGTCGCTGGTGGAGAACGTGCTGGACCATGCCCCGGTGCTGCTGGACCCCCGCACCCCGTACGCCGAGTCCGTGCGCGTGGCACTGGCCAGCGCCGCGCCGGCGGTCGAGGACGAGTGGGTCTGGCTGATCCACGACGACTCGAATCCCGCGCCGGACTGTCTCGAGCTCCTGGTCGAGGCCGCTGAATCAGCGGCGGAGGACGTCGCGGCGCTGGGGCCCAAGCAACGTGAATGGCCCTCGCTCAAGCGCCTCCTCGAGGTCGGGGTGACCCTGACCGGAACCGGTCAGCGGGAGACCGGGCTCGAGCGTGGTGAGTACGACCAGGGCCAGCACGACGAGCCGCACCAGGTCCTGGCGGTGAACACGGCCGGCATGCTCGTGCGCCGTACCGTGCTCGAATCGGTGGGGCTCGACCCGCTGCTCCCGGTCTTCGGGACCGACATCGACTTCGGGTGGCGGGTCGCGCGAGCCGGGTACCGGACGCGGGTCGTGCCGGCCGCGGTGATGTTCCACGTCGAGGCCTCGCGGCTGGGACGTCGTGACTCCGAGCTCGTCGAGCATCCCGGCCGACAGGTACGCGTCGGCGCGCAGTACACGTTGCTGGTGAACAGCCCCGGCTGGACGATCCCGTTCCGGTCGGCTCGGATGATCCTCGGTGGACTGCTGCGTGCACTCGGCTTGCTGCTGGTCCGGGCCCCGGGGGAGTCGGCGGACGAGATCGCGGCCCTCCTCGACATCTTCGGTCACCCGGGTCGGGTGCTACGCGCACGCCGTGCCCGGTCCGGCACGGCACGGGTCGGCCACGATGCCGTCCGGCCCCTGCTCGCTCCCTTCTGGTTGCCGTACCGGCACGGTCTCGACTACGTCACCGACGTCTACGTCGCGATCAGCCACGGACTACGCGAGGAGGCCGAGCGCCGGCGCCCCGACGGGGTGACCGACGAGACGCCCTGGTTGGCGCGCTTCCTGCGCTGGCCCGGGCTGTGGGCGCTGGTGCTCGCGGTGATCGCCGGACATGGCTACCTCGCGGGCGGACCGCTGCACGGGGGTGCGTTGCTGACCACGCCCGACGGCGTCGGCCACTGGTGGCACACCTGGGGGGCCTGGCGGCACGACATCGGCACCGGCAGCGACGCTCCCGGGCCGGCGTACCTGCTCCCGCTGGCGATCCTCGGGACGTTGCTGCTGAACCACCCGGGCGCCGCGATCGACCTGATCTTCCTGCTGGCGGTCCCGGTGGCGTTCCTCGGAGCGCTGAGGTTTGCCCGACGTACGACGAACGGTCCCTGGGTGCCGCTGTGGGCAGCGGCGACCTACGCGCTCCTCCCGGCGGTCTCGGGATCGATCGCCCAGGGCCGGATCGGCACCGTCGTCGGTGCCGCGATCCTGCCGTTCCTGGCAACCGCGGCTCTCGGCCTCGGTCAGGCCGAGGAGCACCCCGAGGTCGATCCCGAGGATCCGCACGCCCCGGTGGCCTCGGTCCGACGCTGGCGCGCCGCCTGGCGCACAGCCCTTCTCGCGGCACTCCTGGTCTCGTTCGTCCCGCCCGCGTACCTGGTGATCGCGCTGCTCTGCCTCTTCGCCGTCGTGGGTGGCTACGGGCGGGCTTGGCGCCGCGAGCTGCTGGTCATCCTGGTCGTTCCGCTGCTGGTGGTCCTGCCATGGGCGATCGGCACCCTGTCCGCTCCGGGGGCCTGGCTCGTCGAGGCCGGCCGGGCGGCGTCCATCCCGGTGAACCCGCACCTGATCGACCTCGTCCTCGGACGCACCGGCGGTCCGGGGGAGGCGCCCGGCTGGATCGCGATCGGTCTGCCGATCGCCGCGATGGCTGCGTTCCTGCGTTCGGACACCCGGGCGCGCGTGCTGCAGATCTGGGTGGTGATCGGTTCAGCCACGGTCGTGCTCGCGGCGAGCTCGCGGGTGACCGTGTCGCTGCCCGGCATTCCGACGGAGTTCCGGCCGTGGCCCGGCTTCCTGCTGCTGCTGATCCAGGGCGGGTTCGTGCTGGCCGCGGCGGTGGCGGCCGACGGAGTCCTGGAGATCGCCCGGACGGAGAGCTTCACCTGGCGCCAACCGGTCGCCGCCGTGACCTGCCTGCTCGCCCTGTGGGCGCCGGTGCTCGGCGCGGGCTGGTGGGTGCTGCGTGGCGACAGCCCGCCGATCGCCCGCAGCGCGGTGACAGCGCTGCCGACCTACATGCAGGACCTGGCCCGCGGCAACAACCTCGGCGCGGTCCTCCGCGTCACCGGCGGTCTGCGCAGAGGTATCGCGTACCAGGTGCTGCGCTCCGGACCCGATCGCATCGGAGATGACGGCGTTCTCGCGCTGACCAAGCCGGACCCGCGATTTCGCGCCCTGGTCCAGCGGGTGCTGTCCAACCCCCTTCCCGGCGATGCCCGCACGTTGGCCTCCTACGGAGTCAAGTACGTGTACGCGCCGGCACCGGTGGCCGGCGTGGTCAGTGGCGGGTTCGACGCCGCCAACGGCTTCGGCGGTGCCAGTGCACCGGCCGTGGGTGCCCGCGCGTGGGTCGTCCAGGAGGCGCCGAGCCTGGCCGGCATCAACGCCCACCGTGCGTGGCTGCGACCGCTGTGGGTCACGCTGAGCCTGCTGACGCTGATCACCTGCATCGTGCTGGCCGCTCCCGAGAGGCGGCGCCGATGACCACCGCACCGGGCCGCCGCGTCCAGCTCCCGGCAGGTCGTCCTGCGGTCCTCGGAGTGATGGTGGTGGCGCTGACCGCGGCCATGCTCACGCTGGCCGGGACCACGCCGCGCGGCCTTGGTGCAGCCCCGACCGACACGTCGCGGGTCGCGCTCGCGCAGCGCACCTTCAGCTGCACCGGGGGTATCCCGGGCGCGACCGTGACCAGCGGCAACCTGGTCGACGGGCTCGCTGCGGCGAGCCCCCTGGGCTCGTCACCCAGGACCATCGTGGCGGACAGGAACGTTGCGGGTGCGGCCTTCGCGGGCCAGGTGGCAAGCAACCCGCGCTGGCTCGCCTGGTTGCCGTGTCCCGAGCCGCGCGCCAGCTGGTGGTTCGTCGGTGCCGGTGGTGCTGCGGTGACCCATGACACGGTGCTGACCCTGACGAATCCGCGACCCGGCGCCGCCGTGGTCGACGTCGACGTGTTCGGGCCGACCGGAGTGGTGGCGTCCCCGGGGCTGCACGGCATCACGCTGGCGACCGGAACGTCGCAGGTCCTGGACCTGGCGAAGCTCGCTCCGACGATCGGCACCGCCGCAGTGCGGGTGGTGGCCCAACGCGGGCTGGTGGCAGTCTCTGCCGCGGACCGACTGTCGCCCGGCCTGCTCGGCAAGCAGGTGCGTGAGTGGCTCCCGCCGCAGTCGCTGCCCGCGAGGTCGATCACCCTGGCCGGCCTCCCGCCGAGTCCCGGTTCGGCCAACCTGATCCTGGTCAACCCGGGAAGCAGTGAAGCGGTCGTCCACCTGGAGGTGATCAGCTCGTCGGGCACGTTCGTCCCGACGAGCTACACCCCGGTGACGGTGGCGCCGTACTCGACCGCGACGGTCGGGATCACCAAGGTCTTCGACGGTACGCCGATGTCCCTGCTGGTCACCTCACCCCAGCCGGTGACCGCGACCGTGCGTTCGGCGGTCAGCGGGGATGTCACCTATGCCACCGGCGTCGCGACCATCCAGGGCTCCACAGCGTTCGCGGTGCCGCCCGGGACCGGCCAGCTCGTCCTCTCCTCCCTCGGTGCCGGGACGACGTACCAGGTGACCGTCTACAACGCCGCCGGAGCGCGCCTCGCCTCGGGCACCGTAACGGTCCCCGCTCGCGGCAGTGTGGCGGTCCCGCTGCGCGCCAAGTCGGCGTACGTCAGCCTCGTCGCCCACGGCGGCTCGGTGGTCGCGGGGTTCGAGATGTCGTCGGGCAACGGCGTCACCGCGGCAGGCGTGACACCGTCGATCACCTCGACACGGCTGCCGTCCGTCCATCAGGGGTGGTGATCAAGGACGCGTCAGCGGCCTTGATCGTCGGTCATCGAGCAGCGAGTTCGGCTGAGGAACGAAGCCGAAACCGAGCGTGCCGAGATGTGGTGACGTGCGCGCCCAAGCCCCGACGTCTCGGCAAGCTCGATGACCGGGCAAGCTCACTCCGCCTCGTACCCGGGGTGGACGTCCTCGGCCGGAATACCCAGCACCTCGGCCACCTGCTCGGTGATCACTGTGAGAAGCAGGACCTCGAGCTCGAGCGCTCCTTCGCCGCGATGCTCCAGCGGGCGTCGGAACAGGACCAGGCGAGGCCGACCTGTCGGAGTCCGGTCGACGAAGGCTGCCAGCGGCACCGACTCCTCGTCCCAGTGATCGGGCAGGACGGGAACCTCCTCGACAGCCAGCTCGACGTCGCCGAGGCGCTCGGTCCAGCGGTCCACGACCTCGTGCATCATCCGCAGCGCGACGGCGTCGAAGTGCTCGGCAGCGGTCCGGCGGGCTGGGATTCCTGCGGGCGCCAGCGGGGTGTCGCCGAACGGACGTCCGCGCGTGCCCCGACCGTGCCGGTCGCGGACCCGCCGGGCGCGCGGCTGGGCAGGACCGGTCAGCTGCCCGGTGATGGCCAGGCCGATGGCCGGCTGGTCGGCCGGCACATCGGCTGGCTCGTCGGCTGGCTCGGGGGATGACGGGGACTCGGGCACGCCGCGAGCCTAATCTCCGCGACCACCGGCAGCAGGTAGCCTCACCTGCGTGAGTCTGCTCCGTCGCTGTTCGCGCACTGCCTGCGGGCGTCCCGCCGCGACCACCCTCACCTACGTGTACGCCGACCAGACCGCCGTTCTCGGTCCGCTCGCGACGTACGCCGAGCCGCACGCCTACGACCTCTGCGCGGAGCACAGCGAACGGCTCAGCGCGCCTCGTGGCTGGGAGGTCCTGCGCCTGGTCCAGGACGACCCGCATGCCCACTCCAGCGACGACCTGCTCGCCCTGGCCGACGCGGTCCGAGAAGCAGCGCAGCCCCATCCCCAGCAGCAGGCCCGTGAACCTTTCGAGATGCGCGAGGTCGCCCGCAAGGGACATCTACGCGTCCTCAAGTCCGACGACTAGGCCCGCACCGCCAGACGCGGCGAGCCCCGACTAGGGTTCGCGTCATGGCAGCCGACCTGAACGCGTTCTTCAAGGCCTACGACGTCCGTGGCATCGTTCCGGACCAGATCAACGTGGACCTCGTCCGCCGGGTCGGCAACGCCTTCGTCGCCGTGATCGGAGCCGATCCGATCGTGGTCGGGTACGACATGCGACCGTCCTCGCCCGAGCTCGCGCGTGCCTTCGCCGACGGCGCGATGGCCGCCGGCGCCGATGTCACCCTGATCGGGCTGG
>NZ_JAOPXI010000071.1 GCF_025965215.1 Marmoricola sp. | reverse complement strand
TCGGCGTCGGGTCAATGATGTCGATGAGGCGCTTGTGGGTGCGCATCTCGAAGTGCTCGCGGGAGTCCTTGTACTTGTGCGGCGAGCGGATGACACAGAAGACGTTCTTCTCGGTGGGCAGCGGCACTGGGCCGGCCACCTTGGCACCCGTACGGGTCACCGTGTCAACGATCTTGCGCGCCGAGGTGTCGATCACCTCGTGGTCATAGGCCTTGAGCCTGATGCGGATCTTCTGTCCCGCCATCACGCGTCCTTCGCTTCTCGTAGTGGGCGGTTTCCCGCCTGGATCACCGACCCACGCGGTCGGTCGTGTAGCGCTCGTATTGACGCGCAGGACCACACTCGACGCTTCGGTCGTTTGTTCTCGGGGTGTGCCCGACCGGGGGTCGGGCGGAACGGGATCTCCAGGTGCGGCACGGACACATGACCACGCGCGCACTCTTGGGCCCCCTTCAGCAGAGGGTCAGGAGAACCTGTTCAGTAGTCAATGTCCGCGCCCCGGCAATCCCGCCGGAGCAACCGGACTATCTTGGCAGACATCCGCGTGAGCGCCAAATCGGGTCTGCGAGCGGCCGGACCCGTGACCTGACAGGATGGCAGCGCCAGCCGACCACATCAGGCAAAGCAGGAGAAATCATGTCGGGTCCCGGGCCGTTCCCGCCACCGGGGCAGCCTCCTGTCCTGCCCGGGCCTCCGGTCTACCCGGCGTACCCCCAGCCCGGCTACGCCCCGCAGGGCTACCCTCCACCCAACCCGGCGCAACCAGGTCCGGCGAGCTGGTCTGACTGGGCCCAGGCACCGAGCCAGCCTCCCGTCCACCCGCAGGCGGGGTACCTGCCGTTCGCACCCGCCCACAAGCCGGGCGCGATCCCGCTGCGGCCGCTGGGGCTTGGCGACATCTTCGACGGGGCCTTCAAGATCATCCGGTTCAACCCGAGGGCGACCATCGGCTCGGCCGTGCTGGTCACCGCGGTAGCGATGTCGATCCCGATCATCGTGACCGGCGTGCTCACCCTGTTCCTCAACATGTCGTTGAGCTCGTCGTCCTTGGACACCTCCGGCAACGTGAGCGGATCCGATGTCGCCGGGTTCCTCGGGGCGTACGGGTCGACCGTGATCGGATCGATCCTGCAGGGGTTCGGGCTGCTCTTTGTGACGGGGATGATCGTGCACGTCACCGCGGCAGCCGCGGTCGGGCGTCGGCTGTCGCTCGGTGAGGCCTGGGCCGCCACCGCCGGCAAGCGCGGCGCCCTCGTCGGGCTCTCGTTCCTGCTGGGGCTGATCACCGTCCTGTACATGGCTGTGTGCACCGTGGTCATCGTCGTCATGGCGCTGGTCCTGCCGACCGTGGCGGCGGTGCTGGTCGCGATCGCGTTGGGCGTGGCCTCCCTGGTCGGCCTGGTGGTCTTCTGGATCCGGGTCTACTACCTCGCCGTGCCCCCGCTGATGCTCGAGCCGATCGGCGTCGGCGAGGCGATGCGACGCTCGTGGTCGCTGAGCGCGCGGCAGTTCTGGAGGATCCTCGGAATTGCGCTCCTGACCATGCTGCTGACCCGGATCGTCGGGGGGATCCTCGGCTTTCCGTTCGGCATCGGCGCCGCGGTCGCAACCGCTGGGGTCAACGGCTCCAACGGAGTCCTGCTGTTCGTGGCGATGAACAGCTTGTCCGCCGTGGTCTCGTCGGCATTCGTCGCGCCGTTCACCGCGGCAGTCCTCTCCCTGCAGTACGTCGACCAGCGGATCCGCAAGGAGGGGTACGACGTGGAGCTGATGACCCGGGCGGGGATCACCGGGTTGTGACGTCGTACTGCTCCCTGGCCCTGGTGCCCTTGCATGCACCGCTCGATCCTTCGCCCGATCGCGCGCGTTCGCTGCTACGCACCGAGCTGCTGCACCCGCCGTACCACCAGCAGAACCTGATCGACGCGTTCATGCGCTGGCTCAACGACCGCCTGAGCTCGACGTTGCAGGCTGCGTCCAACGCGCCCCCGCTCGGAGCCTTGGCGAGCATCGTGGTCTTCGCGATCCTGGTCGTGCTCGTCGTCTGGCTGCTCTCCCGGTTCCGGCGTACGCCGCGGGTGGCAGGTGAGGGCGGGGCCGTGCTCACCAACGAAGTGGTCACCGCAGCTCAGTTGCGCGCACGGGCCGAGGCTGCACTCGCCGGTGGCCATCACGCCGAGGCGCTCGTCGACGGCTTCCGGGCCCTCACCGTGCGCCAGATCGAACGCGGCCGGCTCGACGACCTGCCCGGCGCGACCGCTCACGAGGTGGCCGCCGGCCTCGGCTCCACGTTCCCGCAGCAGGGACCACGGGTGCGGGCCAGCGCCGATCTCTTCGACCTCGTCCTGTACGGCGACCGGCCCGCCGGCCCGGACCAGGCTGCCGGCGTCCTCGCGCTGGACGACGAGCTGGCACGGGCATGACGACGACCATCGCGGCTCCCGGGCTGACGACCGGACCGACGAGGACCGATCAGGGCTGGCTGCGCCGGCACCGGGCGGTCCTGCTGATCAGCTCAGGCCTGGTCGCCGCCACTGTGCTGACGGCCGTCAGCACCGGGAGCGGGAGGTACACCGATCCGCTCGATCCGGCCAACGCCAATCCGGACGGGGCCCGCGCCATCGCGAAGGTGCTCGGCCACCAGGGCATCGACGTCCAGGTCGTCCGCAGCGCCAAGGAGCTCGCCGGGGCCACGACCGATCTCGGGACGACCGTGGTGGTCACCTCGACCGGTTCGCTGGGTCGCGGCACGATCCAGCAGCTGCGCGACCAGGCGTCGGACGCGCTCGTCGTGTTGGTGGACCCGGACGTCGGGATACCGACGTTGTTCGACGCCCAGGAGGGCATCCGGACCCGCAGGTCGACCTCGATCACCGCGCACTGCAACGACCCGCTGTTCGACGGCCTCACCCTCAAGGTCGACCAGTACACCTCGTACCCATCCCCTTCGAACACCTGCTTCGCCCATGCAGGCGGATCGGTGCTGGGCCAGGCGCAACCCCTGCTGGTGATGCTCGGCGCCGGCGGCCTGCTCGCCAACGACCAGATCGCCCGGGCCGACAACGCCGCCTTCGCCCTGAGGCTTCTCGGTCAGCACAACCACCTGGTCTGGTACGTCCCGGACGCTGCCGACAACTCCGCCCACGACTCCGTCGGGATCTCCTCGATCCTGCCGCGCTGGCTCAAGCCCGGCCTGTGGCTCCTCGGGATCTGTGTGCTGGCGTTGATGATCGCCCGCGGGCGCAGGCTGGGAGCACTGGTCACCGAGCCCCTGCCGGTCGTGGTGACCGCCATCGAGACGACCCGCAGCCGCGGGCGGCTCTACCGCAAGGTCAACGACCGGGCCTACGCCGCGGACGCGCTGCGACGCGCTGCCCGGAGACGCCTGGCCGTCGACCTGAACCTCCCCCGGAGCGCGGTGAACGACCCGCAGGCACTGGTCACCGACATCGCTGCCGCCACGGGCATCGACAGCACCCGTCTGCGCGGACTGCTCCTCGGAGACGGCGTCGGACCGCGCACCGACAAGGACCTGACCGACCTGGCCAACGCCCTGGCCGATCTCACCAGAGAGGTACGTCGCCCATGAGCGAGCACACACCCACCCCGTCGACCCCGATCTCGGCGGCGGATGCCGACGCCCGGGCCCGACTGGCCGCCGTACGGACCGAGGTTGCCAAGGTCGTCGTCGGCCAGGACGCCGCCGTCTCCGGCTTGCTCGTCGCGCTCCTGTGCGGCGGCCACGTGCTGATGGAGGGCGTGCCCGGGGTCGCCAAGACCCTGCTGGTGCGCTCGCTCGCCGGCGCGCTGTCGGTGGATACCAAGCGGGTCCAGTTCACCCCCGACCTGATGCCCGGCGACATCACCGGGTCGATGGTGATCGACGGCCAGGGCGGCCAGCTGAGCTTCCGGGAGGGCCCCCTGTTCACGAACCTGCTGCTGGCCGACGAGATCAATCGCACGCCTCCCAAGACCCAGTCAGCACTGCTCGAGGCGATGGAGGAGGGCCAGGTCTCGGTGGACGGCGTGTCCCGACCGCTGCCGCGACCGTTCCTGGTTGCCGCCACCCAGAACCCGGTCGAGTACGAGGGCACCTATCCCCTGCCCGAAGCGCAGCTCGACCGGTTCCTGCTCAAGGTGGTCCTGCCGGTGCCCGAACGCGAGGCCGAGCTCGAGATCCTGCGCCGCCACGCCGACGGGTTCGACCCGCGCGACGTCGCCGGTGCCGGCGTCCGTGCGGTGGCCGGGCCGGCCGACATCGTCGCCGGCCAGCAAGCCGTCGGCCGCGTCCAGATCACGCCGGAGGTCTCGGGCTACATCGTGGACATCGCCCGTGCCACGCGGGTGTCGCCGTCGCTCAGCCTCGGGGTCAGCCCACGAGGCGCCACCGCGCTGCTGCACTCCGCGCGCGCCTGGGCCTGGCTCAGCGGTCGGGACTTCGTGACCCCGGACGACGTCAAGGTGCTCGCCCACGCGACCCTGGCTCACCGGTTGGGGCTGCGAGCCGAGGCCGAGCTCGACGGCACCGATGTCAACCAGGTCCTCGCCTCCGCACTGGGCTCGGTCCCGGTCCCCCGCTGATGGCGCAGTCTCGAGGTGCCGGAAGGGACCGGTCGACGTGATCCTCACCGGCAGGGTGCCGCTCCTGCTGCTCGCCGGCCTGGTACCGGTCGTGCTGCGACCCGGCCTCTCCACTACCTGGCTCTGGGTGCTGATCGTCCTCGTGCTCGTCATCGTCGACTGGTGGCTCGCGCCGGCTCCCGGTGGCCTGGAGCTCGAGCGGTCACCGGCCGTCCGGGTACGCGTCGGAGAGCCTGCACTCACCACGCTGACGGCCTCCTACCCCCGCGGCCGGCCGTTCCGGGGCATCGTCCGCGATGCCTGGCAACCAACGGCGGGCGCCGTCGCCAATCGACATCAGGT
Organism: Marmoricola sp.; assembly: GCF_025965215.1. Lineage (GTDB taxonomy): Bacteria > Actinomycetota > Actinomycetes > Propionibacteriales > Nocardioidaceae > Marmoricola. The sequence continues at coordinate 4,593 of NZ_JAOPXI010000071.1, read as the reverse complement.
CGCGGTCGCCGCCGGCGAACGTCGCCGGCTCGCCACCCAGCTCCTGCCCGTGCGCCGCGGGGACCTGCAGGCCGTGGGGGTCACCGTGCGCAGCCACGGGCCCCTCGGTCTGGCCGCTCGTCAGCGGACCCGCCAGGTCCCCGGATCGGTGCGCGCGCTGCCCCCGTTCGAATCCCGCAAGCATCTGCCGAGCAGACTGGCCCGGCTCCGCGAACTCGACGGCCGCTCCGCCGTGCGGGTGCGGGGCCAAGGAACCGAGTTCGACTCCCTGCGCGAGTACGTGCGAGGTGACGACGTGCGCAGCATCGACTGGCGGGCCAGCGCCCGCAACCGCTCGGTCGTGGTCCGGACCTGGCAGCCCGACCGCGACCGCCGGGTGGTCCTGGTCCTCGACACCTCGCGCACCTCGGCCGGACGCGTTGCCGACGTACCGCGCCTGGACTCCGCCATGGATGCTGCGCTGCTGCTCGCCGCCCTGGCCGCGCGCGCCGGCGACCGGATCGACTTCCTGGCCGGGGACCGACGGGTCCGTACCCGCCTGCGACTCACGGGCCCCGATGTCGTCAGTCCGCTCCAGGACGCGATGAGCGGGCTGGTCCCGATCATCGCGGAGGCCGACTGGTCGGTGCTGGCGGGTGCCCTCGCCGGGTTCGGACGCCAGCGTGCCCTCGTGGTGCTGCTGACCCCGCTGGAGCCCTCAGCCATCGAAGAGGGCCTGCTGCCGGTGCTGCCCACCCTGGCCCGGCACCACCGGATCATCCTCGCCTCGGTCAAGGATCCGGCCCTGGAGCAGATGGCGTCGACCCGCGAGACGCTCGACGACGTGTACGGCGCCGCGGCTGCCGAGCAGGTCCTCGCGCAGCGCCGCCGTACGGCCGCGATCCTCACCGCCCTCGGGATCGACATCGTCGATACCGACGCCGAGCGGCTGGCCCCGGCGCTGGCAGACCACTACCTGATGCTCAAGGCGCGGGGCTTGCTGTAGTCGGCACGCGCGTCACGACATCTCGGCAAGCTCGATGGCCGCAGATGGCGCCGCTACCGCAGGTCATTGGGCTGTGGCGACCCGGTCCTCCAGCAGGGAAGCGTCGATGTCGCCGGTCAGGCCTCGGTGGTAGGCGTTCCTGCCCAGGGTGAAGACGTAGGTCAGGAACGCGATCTCGGCGGTGATGCCGATCCCGATCCGGGCCCAGGTCGGCAGCGGCGAGGGGGTCACGAAGGCTTCGATGGCACCGCTGACCATCAGGACGGCGACCAGGCCCATCGCCACGGTGGCCGCCGTACGGCCTTCGCGTGCCAGCGACTGGCTGCGGGTCATCGCACCGGGCTCGATCCAGGACCAGAACAGCCGGAGCCCGACGCCGGCGCCGATGAAGACGGCCGTCAGCTCGAGCATCCCGTGCGGGAGGATCAGCCCCCAGAACTCTGCTGCGCGACCGTGCCGGATCATGATCGACGCGATCACCGCTAGGTTGGAGATGTTCTGCCAGAGCACGACGACGATCGGTACGCCGACCACCCCCATTGCCAGGCACAAGGCGGTGACCCAGGCGTTGTTGATCCAGACCTGCAGGGCGAAGTGGCCGGCGGCGTACTCGCTGTAGTAGCCGGAGAAGTCGTGGTTGACCAGCTGGTCGACCTCCTGCTTGCTCAGCCGGGACTGCTCGGCGCTCGGGTGGTGCACCAGCCAGACGATCATCACGGCGACGACGAGCACGTTGACCGCCAGCGTGCCCAGCCACCACCGCCGCAGCCGGTACAGCGCGGCCGGGAAGGTGGCGGTGAAGAACCCGAGCAGGTGCCGCCAGCTCGGGATCCGGGTGCCGACCGAGCGGTTGCGGGCCCGCGCCAGGATCGAGGACAGGTAGGCGACGAGGGCTGGGTCCGGTGCGGAGGTGCGCACCACGGAGAGATGGGTGGCGACCTGTTGGTACCGGTCGACCAGCTCGTCGCTCTCGGTGCCGGTGAGGCGACGGCGCGTCGTGAGCTCTTCGAGCCGCTCCCACTCGTGCCGGTGCGCGATCACGTACGCGTCGAGGTCCACGGCGTTCACCCTATGCTGAACCGGTGACCGCACTCCCCGAGTTCGCGAGCCTCACCGCCGATGACCTCGTCACCGGCGAAGCGGTCGCGCTCGACCTGCCAGCGGCCTCGATCGGGTCCCGGATGGCGTCCGGACTCATCGACATCGCGGTCACCGTGGGTTCGCTGATCGGTGCCCTCTTCCTGTTCGGGGCGCTCACCAGCGGGCTCGACCAGGCGCTCTTCTGGGCCGCGATGGTGACCACGATGATCGTGGTCTTCCTGGTGATCCCGACCACGATCGAGACGGTGACGCGCGGCAAGTCGCTGGGCAAGCTCGCACTGGGCCTGCGAACCGTCCGCGACGACGCCGGCCCGATCTCGTTCCAGCACGCGTTCGTCCGCTCGCTGATCGGGTTCGTCGAGATCTACGTGCTCACCGGCGTCCCGGCATTCTTCTCGGCCGTCACCAACTCGCGCTCCAAGCGCCTCGGTGACCACGCGGCCGGGACGTACGTGATCCGCGAGCGCTACCGCCTCGGGTACCCGCAGCCGGCCCAGATGCCCGCCCACCTCGCCGGATGGGCGCAGAACGCCGACATCGCGCCCCTGCCCACCACGCTGGCCCTCGCGACCCGGCAGTTCCTCGGCAGGCTCGGCGAGATCACGCCCCAGGCCAGGGCTTCCCTGGCGCAACAGTTGGCTGGTCAGATGCTCACGCACGTCTCCCCGCCTCCGCCGCTGGGCACGCCGCCCGAGGCGTTCCTGGCCGCGGTCCTCGTGGCGCGCCGCGACCGGGACCTGGCCAGGCTGTACCGCGAATCCGAGCTCCGTCGGCGGCTCACCCAGCGCTGAGGCGCGCTGGCGGGCTCAGTGCGCGACGTAGCGCAGATCGACGATCTCGCGCCCGACCGCGACGCCCTTGCGCTCGAACTTGGTGACGGGCCGGTCGCTCCAGCGCTCGCACCGACCACCGACGAGGCCGGGCTCCGCGTCGAGGACGGTGAGCATCTCCTCGGCGTACTGACCCCAGTCGGTGGCGAGTCGCCACACGCCGCCCGGCTTCAGCCGCGAGGCTGCGAGCCGGGCGAACGACGGGTTCACGATCCGCCGCTTGTGGTGCCGGGTCTTGGGCCACGGGTCCGGGAAGAACGTCCAGAGCTCCTCCAGGGACCCGGGCTCGACCAGGTGCTCCAGCGACCAGACCGCGTCGACGCTGAGCAGGCGCACGTTGGCCGCACCAGCCTCCGCGAGCAGGCCCAGCGTGTGGGCGACGCCCGGACGCCAGACCTCGAACGCGAGGACGTCGTACGCCGGCCGCTGCGCCGCGAGGACCGCGGTGGCCTCGCCGACGCCCGAGCCGATCTCGACGATCAGCGGAGCCTTCCGCCCGAACCAGCGCTCCAGGGAGAACCCGGGCGCCTCGACGGCCTCGTCAGGGATCACCCAGCCGTCGTGGAAGGCGTCCCAGGACTCCTGCTGCGACGGGGTGAAGCGGCTGCCCCGGCGCGAGTAGGTGAGCACCTCGCGCATCCGGCGGCCCTCGTCGGTGAACCGCTGGTGCGGTCGGGCGGGAGGAGCAGCGTCAGGCACCCGGAGAAGGTTACGGCACCCGGAGAAGCAACAAGGCCCCGGACCGTGAGGTCCGGGGCCTTGCCTGTGCGAAGCGTTAGATCACTTGTTGATCTTGGTGACGCGGCCGGCGCCCACCGTCCGGCCACCCTCGCGGATGGCGAAGCGGAGGCCGTCCTCCATGGCGATCGGCTGGATCAGCACGACCGACATGTCGGTGTTGTCGCCCGGCATGACCATGTCGCGACCCTCGGGGAGGGTGACGACGCCGGTCACGTCGGTGGTCCGGAAGTAGAACTGCGGACGGTAGTTGTTGAAGAACGGCGTGTGCCGGCCGCCCTCCTCCTTGGACAGGATGTAGACCGACGCGTCGAACTCCGTGTGCGGAGTCGTGGTGCCGGGCTTGATCACGACCATGCCGCGCTCGACGTCCTCGCGCTTGGTGCCACGCAGGAGCAGTCCGACGTTCTCGCCGGCCTGGCCCTCGTCGAGCAGCTTGCGGAACATCTCGACGCCGGTGACGGTCGACTTCTGCGAGGTCTCGCGGATGCCGATGATCTCGACCTCCTCGTTGACCTTGACGATGCCGCGCTCGATGCGACCGGTGATGACGGTGCCACGACCGGTGATCGTGAAGACGTCCTCGACGGGCATGAGGAAGGGCTTCTCGGTCTCACGGACCGGCTGCGGGATGGACTCGTCCACCGCGGCCATGAGCTCCATGATCGACTCGCCCCACTTCTCGTCGCCCTGCAGCGCCGGGAAGGCGGCAACGCGCACGACGGGGATGTCGTCGCCCGGGTACTCGTACTCGGAGAGGAGCTCGCGCACCTCCATCTCGACGAGCTCGATGAGCTCCTCGTCGTCGACCATGTCGCACTTGTTGAGCGCCACGACCAGGGACGGCACGCCGACCTGGCGGGCGAGCAGCACGTGCTCACGCGTCTGCGGCATCGGGCCGTCGGTGGCGGCGACCACCAGGATCGCGCCGTCCATCTG
>NZ_JAOPXI010000066.1 GCF_025965215.1 Marmoricola sp. | reverse complement strand
GTCCCACCGCCATCACGTCGGGACCTGGCCCTGTGGAACACCTCCTTCGCGGTGTTCTACGGCCTGCTCATCGGTGGTGGAGTGCTTGGCTGGATGGCTGAACGGACCTGGATCAGCGTGGTCCTAGGTGTTGCCCTGGGTGCGGCAAGCGGAGTCGTGCTGTTCCCGCTCGCGTGGGCTTTTGCGGTCCTCGTACGTTCGCTCCATCGCCGCAGGGGCTGACCCTGCTGATCCATTCCGCATGAGACCGGGCATATTCGCCGTCTCAGAATCCTCCGGTTGTGCGACACAGCGCCCTGAGAGACTCTCGGCGAGGCCGAAGTTGCATATCGATGAACCAGCAGCCCAGCCCGCACGGCCGTACTCGGCTCCGAACGTAGGCGGTGATCGGAGTGATTGTTGGGGTTGTCGGAGTTCCGATCGGCGTAGCCCTCATCGTCTTGAACGTCAGGCGGGCGATCCGGTACGACGATTCGTTCGGCGCAATCCCGCAGGTTGTGCCCGATGACCGCGACAGGGGCGGTGCTCGGTGCCGGTTCAACCGAGTAGCGCGGGGTATTCACCGCTACGGCGGATCTCTCGTTGGGTGTTTAGCCGGAGTTGGGTTCGTCATTGGCGGGTTCTTGGCACTCGGGTGAGAACACTGAATCGTCGGGTGCCCGACCGTTCAGATCCGTCCCGTCGCGAGCGCGTCAAGTGAACTCGCGTCCGGTATCCGCCGGTTGTGCCCGGACCGACCGACGGCGTCAAAGCAACCGCAACGGCAGGCTAGGAACGCTTCACCCACGCTGCCTTCACGGCGAGCGCGAGGAGCACCAGCGCAGCGCCGACGAGCGCGGTGATCGTTGCGATGACTCCGCCTGAAAACCCGTTGCCAAGCCAGCCAACATAGAAAATCATGCCCAAGACCGAGTAGATGCCGAACGCGATGCCCAGGCCCAGGACGATTTCGCGCTTGGTCGGTCGAGGGTATGGCTTGACCTTGGCGGCTGCCAGTAAACCCTTCACCTGCAGGATCGAGAAGCTGATGCTCAGCGTGAAGACAACTGCCAGCACTAGGTCAACTGCCAGTCCCATGCCTTCCGTTATACGCCTCGTTCGTCGGCAAACCGGTCGGCTCTGACACCTAACTACTCTTTCCACAACCTGCCGGTTTCGGACTCCCCGAGTGGGCTGAGCTAACGGCGGAGGTTCTGGGACGGTCTGGGCTACGAGTGAGTGCTACCTATGCCACGATGCGAGGCATGCTGGCCCGACGTCGAATAGTGCCGGCCGCTGCCGCGTCGTTGATTGCGATTGTTCTCGGCGGAGTGGTCTGGTCAGTGCACGTCAACCACGAGCTGAGCCGCCCGCCCCCCACCGGGCCAGACGGCTTGCCGTTGATCATGGTGTTCAACAATTCGGTGTACGACCACCCGCGCGAAGTGACAAAACTGCCGCGTGGGGTCTCGTCAGTTGGAACTGCCGCAGGTCCGCTGACCGAGTACGCACCCAATGCGGCAGACCCAAAGGAAATCTGGGTGACCAAGGATGGTCGTGTGTGGAGCTACTCCTACCTTCGCGCGCTGGACGGCAGCTGACATCAAGTCGGACGTGGGCCGCGAGTCTCACAACCCGCCGGTTTCGCACACTTTCACGCTCAGTACAGCCCCTCGGCCCCACCGCGCGTCTCAAAAACCGTGTCCGAAATAGATGTCTGCCAAACTCCCGGCCCCACGGATTCTGAGACATCAGCTAGGCAGGTTCGACGATGACCCATCCAGCGACCGTGATGAGCCACGCACAGTCTTGTGAGAGGTTTGTGAGAGGTCGACCTCAGGTGCCCGGATGCGGAACTACCCAACAGCGCGCTGACCTGCGCCTTTGCTCCCCGGGCAGGAGTCGAACCTGCGTCGCTAGTCCTGATTCAAAGTCAGGCGGGCCCTACCGGCAGACCAACCGGGGAATGTGCGACCAAGGCTAACGGTGCGCAGGTCTGCCGACAGAGCCCGCCCGCGGGGCGACGCCTTTTTCGGACCGGCAGACCAACCGGGGAATGTGCGACCAAGGCCAACGGTGCACAGGTCTCCAGCCCGCAAGACGGTCCCGTTGATGCTTGAATGAGCCCGTGCTGGTCAACGGTGCGTTAGTCCCGCCGCGAGCGGCGTTGGACGAACTTGCCGACGTGGTGCGCTCGGTCCGCCGGAGGGTCGAGATCGTCGCGCCGGCACCCGCTCCCCGCTTCGGCCGGCGTCCCCCTGTCCAGGTCCCGACCGAGCCGTTGGAACCGCCGCTCGAGGACGTCGCGCTCGCGATCCTCCGGCTGCCGATCACCGGATTCGGCAACGTCACCAGCGGCGACGCCCACAAGATCATCGAGACGATCGCAGCCGCGGCCGCAGAATGGATGCCTCCGACGGTCTGCTTCACCGGCGGGGCCGCCCTCGAGTTCCCGGGCGACCGATCGGTCTGGGCGAAGCTCGCTGGCGACCTCGATGCCTTGAGCGAGATCGCGCGGGGGGTCCCGCAATGCGTAGAACGCCTCGGCTTCTTCGTCGACCGGCGCGTGTTCCGCCCGATGCTCTCGATCGCGACGGTCACCAACGCCACCATCGCCGCGGACCTGGAGACCGTGGTCGCTGCCCTCGACGCTTTCCGCGGCCAGGACTGGATCGTGGACAGCATCATCCTGACCACAGAAGCCTTCGTCGGCGGCCGCAGCGAGACGCAGGAGCTTGAGCGGATCCCTGTCGGATAACAGCCCGGTCTCCGCATCTGTCGGAAGCCGGCCGACGCTGGTTCACTGACCAGGTGCGACTCCAGTACGACGACGTCCCGCTCGCCAAGGGCCACTACGAGAGCGTGTACTTCGTCGCGACCCACCCGAGCGAGCCGCGCGCCCTGTGGCTCCGTACGACGGTCCGCAAGCGCCCGGGCCAGGAACCGGTCGGCGCGCTCTGGGCCACTTGGTACACCGAGGACGGTGTGAGGGCCGCCAAGCTGGACGGTCTCCCGATCAGCACGGACGGATCAGCCATCACCATCGGAGCGGTGCACAACGGCCCTGGTGGGAGCACGGGCGAGATCATCGGCGACCGGCTCGGCGCGACCTGGGACCTCACGTTCACGCCGATCGACGGCGGGCAGTCGCTTGAGCACCTGCACCCTGGGTTCCTGTACTCGGCGCCGATCCCCCGCACCAAGCCCACGTCGCCCGCGCCGAACGTGGCCATCGCGGGTCAGTTGACCATCGATGGCACGCCGATCGACCTCGACGGCTGGACCGGGATGGTCGGCCACAACTGGGGCTCGCAGCACGCAGCCCGGTGGATCTGGCTGCGGGCCCCCGGCCTGGGCAGCGACGGCACCGGCTGGCTGGACGCCGTACTGGCGAGGATCCGGGTCGGCCCGCTCCTGACCCCGTGGACCTCGTTCGGAGCGCTGCAGCTCGACGGCGCACGGCACCCGCTGGGAGGGCTGCTTCGTCGCGACACCGCCGTCGATCTGGGGCCTGACGGCGCCCGCATCACGCTCGGCGGATCCGGCCTCAAGGTCGTCACGACTGCGCGGGTGCCGCTGGCCTCGACGGTCGCCTGGAAGTACGCCGACCCCAACGGCCATGGGCACGAGGTCGTCAACTCGTCGGTCGCCCGGATGACGGTGGCCGTTGCGGGAGCCGATGGCAGCAGCGTCTTCGAACCAGCACAACGCGGGGTGCTGGAGGTCGGCGGGGACACCCGGGCGTTCGACGTACCGCTGCAGCCGTACGACGACTGAATCTCTGCGCGCGTGTCACCGCGTCTCGGCAAGCTCGACGGGCGCTACGCCCCGTTGATCGAGTCCTCGCTGAAGTCGTGCTGGGTGAAGTCCACCGACCGCTTGGCGTTCGCGATCGAGGTCACCGTGCTTGTCCCGACCGGGCCCAGCCTGTCGAAGACGGTCGCCGTACCGGTGGCGATGCCGTCGTGGGAGTACCAGCTGGTCGCGGTGATCCCGATCTCCTGGCTGACCGGGACCCGCGAGATCGCCAGCGTGATGTCGGTGTTGATGTACTGCACGCCCTCGGTTCCCCAGTTGACCACCATGCTGGTGGAGTCGGCTGCCCCTGCCAGACCTTGGAACGGAGTCGGCTTCTCCCCCACCACGATGCCGAGTGCGGTCTGCCAGGTCTGCTTGCGACCGCCGTTCTGGTGCTCGGCGAAGTTCTGCGACCACCCGACGCCGTCACTGAAGAAGATCGGCACCCGTGGCTCCTCGGAGATCGCCGCGATCTCGACCGGCGGCGGCTGCGGCGCATCGGTCGGCCCCCAGACGGTGCCGGTCGGGTTCTCGGTGGCCTTCAGGAACAGGGCGCTGGCTCGAGCGACCACCTCTCCCTCCTGGGCGAGCGTCGCGTCCACGAGCATCAGCCGCGAGCCCTCACGGATCACTGTCGACGCCATCGAGCACGGCCCCATGCTCGGCGCACGGAACAGGTCGACGGTGTAGCGCGCCGGGCGGAGGTCGTCACGGCCGGCAACGACCACCCGGTTCTCCAGCTCGCGGGCGAGCGCTCCACTGGTCGCGACGCCGTGCATCTGGTCGGCACGCCAGAGGCTGCGGGCAATGTTCTGGGGGATCAGGACATCGCCCTCGAGGCGGAAGAGTGCGAACTGCGTCATGCCCACATCCTTCAGGAGGCGGGACGCAGCGTTCCTTCACCCCCCGGTCACCTGGTAATTCCTCGTCGTACCAGAACGTAGGTTACGGTTGCGTAGGTAGGTAGCTCGATCCGAAGGAACCCTGAATGACCACGTCTCCCGTGCTCGACGACCCGATCACCCAGCACGCCACGTTGGGCGGCGAGACCCAGTCCCGCACCGAGCAGGTCGCACTGGGCATCTTCATCCTGGTGCCTTTCCTGGCACTCGTGGTCGCGATCCCGGTCGCCTGGGGCGGCTGGCTGGGCTGGTCGGACCTGGCCATCATGGGCGCGATGTACTGGTTCACCGGCCACGGCATCACCGTCGGGTTCCACCGGCTCTTCACCCACAAGTCGTTCAAGCCGAACCGGTTCGTGAAGAACCTGCTCGCCATCGCCGGCTCGATGGCGATCCAGGGACCGTTGGTGCGCTGGGTCGCCGACCACCGCAAGCACCACAAGTTCTCCGACCGAGACGGTGACCCGCATAGCCCCTGGAAGTACGGCACCAACCTGCGCGCGCTGAGCAAGGGCTTCCTGCACGCGCACATGATGTGGCTCTTCGACACCGAGCAGACGGTGCAGCGCAAGTACGCGCCGGACCTGCTCAAGGATCGCGACCTGGTGCGGATCTCGAAGAACTTCTGGGCCTTCGTGATCATCTCGATGGCACTGCCGGCCGTCCTCGGCGGACTGATCACCTGGTCGTGGCAGGGTGCGGTCACCGCCTTCTTCTGGGGCTCCCTGGTCCGGGTCGCACTACTGCACCACGTCACCTGGTCGATCAACTCGATCTGCCACACGATCGGCGAGCGCCCGTTCGTCTCGCGCGACAAGTCGGCCAACGTCTGGTGGCTCGCGATCCCGTCGATGGGCGAGTCCTGGCACAACCTGCACCACGCGGACCCGACCTGCGCGCGCCACGGCGTGCAGCGCGGTCAGCTCGACACCTCGGCCCGTCTGATCTGGCTGTTCGAGAAGGTCGGCTGGGTCTCCGAGGTCCGGTGGCCGGTGGCCGAGCGGATCCAGGCCAAGCTGGTCACGGCTCGGCCTGCTGTCTGAAGGACTGACCGGCGGCCGGCTGGCAGGATGGGCTGGTGCCGACCCGCGACGAACGCTCGAAGAAGCCCGCCCGTAGCCGGATGACCGCTGCGGAGCGTCGCGAGCAGCTGATCGAGATCGCACGCGCGGTCTTCGCCGAACGCGGCTTTGACGGCGCCTCGGTGGAGGAGATCGCCGCGCGTGCCGAGGTCTCCAAGCCGGTGGTGTACGAGCACTTCGGCGGCAAGGAGGGCATGTACGCCGTCGTGGTCGACCGCGAGGTGCGCCAGCTGCTCGGGATGATGCGCGACGCCCTGTCGGCCGGCTCACCGCGGGTCCTGCTCGAACAGGCCGCGTTCGCGCTGCTCGACTACATCGAGCAGTCCTCCGAAGGCTTCCGGATCCTGGTGCGTGACACGCCACTCGGTTCGGCCAGCGGCTCCTACGTATCGATCCTCAGCGACATTGCGACCCGCGTCGAAGGCATCCTGGTCGACGAGTTCAAGCGCCGCGGTTTCGACGTCAAGGCTGCGCCGATGTACTCCCAGATGCTCGTCGGGATGGTCGGAACGACCGGTCAGTGGTGGCTCGAAGCACGCAAGCCCGCGAAGGAGGTGGTCGCGGCCAATCTGGTGAACCTCGCCTGGAACGGGCTGGCCGGCCTCGAGGCGAAGCCGGTGCTGCGGATCAGGAGCTGACGAGCGCGGCGACCAGGGCGTCGGGCTGGGAGAGCGCGATGAGGTGGCCACCGGGCAGCACCTCGACCTCCAGGCCCAGCCGTTCGCACGCCACGCGCTGCTGCAGGGCGAGCGGGAAGAACCGGTCGGCTTCGCCGGCGATCATCCGCGTCGACACCGCCGGCCAGGCCGCGATGTCGCATCCCGACCCGAACACCACATCGGCCTCCGGTCGCTGCTTGTCGGCACCCGACTGGGCGACGTCAGGGTCGACGTCGTGCAGGAAGTACGCGTCGACGTCGAACTCCACCGGCCAGCCGCCGGCCGTGGCGGCGGCCACCCTCGCCTCGAGCTGGCCGACGGCCTCCCACCAGGCGCCGGGGGTCTCGCCCGGCAACGGCACCATCGCGTTGACCATGACCAGCTCGCGAGGCGGGCGGTGCGCGGCGACGAGTCGGTCCGCCAGCATCGCGGCGGTGAAGCCGCCGAGCGACTGCGCCACGATGACGATGTCCTCTTCGTAGGCACACGCAGCCAGGCCGAACTCGACGTACTCGGGCAACCCGGCGGACTCGTCGTCGCCGGGCAGGTCGATGGCGATCGCCGTGTGGCCGGCGTCCTCGAGCAGGGGCACGACCCGGTGCCAGTACCAGTCGGTACCGCCAGCGCCCGGGATCAGGACGTAGTGGCTCATCCGGCGTCGGGGTCGTCGTCGAGATCGATCATGGAACCATCCTGATCCACCACGCCGACAATGTCAGGGCCTGCCGGCACCTGTGCCACGACGAACACCCGTCGGAACGGCATCAGCACACCGGCCGAACTCGCCGGATACGCGACCGCCAGCCGACCCTTGAACTCCTCCTCGTACGACCCCCGCAGGTCCGGCTCCAGCGCTTGCAGGGTGGGCCCGGCTGCCGTCGCGCTGACCCAGGTGAACACGGCGTCGGGGCCGTGGAGCACGTGGAGGTAGGTCGTCTCCCAGGCATCAACGGTGCAGCCGAGCTCGGCGAGGACCGCGAGGTAGGTAGCGGCATCGAAGGCCTCCGGTACGGCGACCTCGGCAGTCCGGGCGGCATACGGCGCCTCAGCGGCGAGATCGCGTCGGATCGTGTGGGTCGGCTGGTCGAAGTTCCCGGGGACCTGGAAGGCGAACCAGCCGCCGGGACGAATCTGGCCGACCAGCCTGGGGAGCAGTTCGAGATGGCCGGGAATCCACTGCAACGTCGCGTTGGAGACCAGGACGTCGACCGGTTCGGCCGGCGCCCACGTGGCAACGTCACCGACCGCGTACGACACCGCACCACCGAGCTCCGCGGCTTTCGCGATCATCTCCGGACTGCTGTCGATCCCACTGACCGCGGCGTGCGGCCAGCGCTCGGCCAGCAACCTGGTCAGGCTGCCCGGCCCGCAGCCGAGGTCGACCACGGACGTCGGGGAGCTCGCACCGATGCGCGCCACGAGCTCGATGAAGGGGCGCCCGCGTTCGTCCGCGTACGTCAGGTAGCGGTCGGGATCCCACGAGTGCGCAGGCATCGTTCCTCCATCTGTCTTGATATCAAGATACGTTGCGCCTCAGTTCTCTCGATGTCAAGAATCTTTTCCTCTAAGATGTCCGGATGGCACCCCACGAGTCCGAGGCGGACGAGGTCGACGAGCTCGTCCAGGCCTGGCGCCGTGAACGCGACGACCTGGACCTGGCGCCCGTCGAGGTGTTCAGCCGGATCACCCGACTGGCGCGGCTGCTCGATCTCGCGCGTCGGGAGGCGTTCACCGCCCAGGACATCGAGCCGTGGGAGTTCGACGTCCTCGCCGCCTTGCGTCGCGCCGGAAAGCCCTACCAGCTGAGCCCGGGACAGTTGCTGCGCGAGACGATGGTCACCAGCGGCACGATGACCAACCGCATCGACCGGCTCACCGAGCGGGACCTGGTGGATCGCTCACCCGACCCCGACGATCGCCGGGGCGTCCTGGTGGGCCTCACAGCTGCCGGCAAGAGGGCCGTCGACGGAGCGTTCGAGACCCTGCTCGACCGCGAGCGCGACCTGCTCGCCGAGCTCTCGACCACGGAGCGTCGCGACCTGGCAGCCCTCCTCAAGCGACTGATGGGCCCACTTCGCTAGTGCTCACCGGTGACCGCGATCGCCAGCCCGAGGCCGATCATCGACACCCCTCCGACTGCGCCGACCGCTTCCCCGCGGCGGGCCGACCCGGTGAACCAGGACCGCAACCGACTGGCCACGAGCGCCCACAGGCTGTCCGAGGCGATGCCGATCGCACACGCGATCAGGCCGAGCAGGAGCATCTGCACCTGGAGGTGTCCGGCGTTGCGATCGATGAACTGCGGCAGCACGGCAGCCATCATCAGGTAGCCCTTCGGGTTCGAGACCCCGACGACGTACCCCTGCCGGATCGCGCGCCGCCAGGTCATCCGGGAGGTCCGCTCGTCAGCGGCAGGTTCCCCGTCGAGGAACTCCTTGCGGCGACGTACGCCTTCGACCCCCAGCCAGAGCAGGTACGCCGCCCCGGCGAACTTGAGCACCAGGAACAACGGGTGCGAGTCCTGCACGACCACCCCCAGCCCGAGGGCGACGAGCACGATCACGGTCAGCAGGCCGAGCGAGTTGCCAGCGACGCTGGCCAGCGCGACGGTGCGCCCGTAGGTCAGCGCACGACCGACCACGAAGACGACGCTCGGCCCAGGGATCGCGATGATGATGAGCGCTGCCAGACCGAAGGTCAGGACCTGATCGAGGGTGATCACCCGTCGAGGCTAGCCTCGAAATCTCCCGAGCGGGGTGCCCATTACTCGGGTTCGGCCCGGGGGCGTTCGCGAATGCGATCGCGTGGACCAGCCGCAGATCATGATCGCGTCGAAGGTCTCGCGCTCCTCGAACTCGGCACGAAGGTCCGACCACCATCCGTCGCGCCACGCCCCTCGATGCGTGGGCGCGCCGGCGGACTGCGGACCTACTCCAGTAACGCAGACGCTTCGAGCCATTCCAGCTCGAGGCCGTCACGCTCGGCCTGCGCCGCACTGAGCTCCTCGGCGAGCCTGCCCATGGCCACATAGTCGTCAGCCACCGCGGCGATCTCGGCGTTCAGGACGGTCTCGCGGGCCAGCAGCCGGGCGATCTGCTTCTCGACCCGGGCGATCGTCTTGCGGGCAGCACGTTCGTCCGCGCCACCGACCTTCGCCTTGGCATTGCCGGGTTTCGAGACCGGCGCCAGAACGCCTTCCTCAACCTGCGAGCCGACCACCGGTGGTTGAGGAAGGCCGGCACGGCCTGTCTCGAAACCTGCGCCACCCGTCTGGCGCATCTCGAGGTACTGGTCGACGCCTCCCGGCAGCATCCCGATGGTGCCGTCGCCCATCAGCGCCCAGACGCTGTCGGTGACCCGCTCGAGGAAGTACCGGTCGTGGGAGACCACGATCAGGGTCCCGGGCCAGCCGTCGAGGAAGTCCTCGAGGACCGCGAGGGTCTCGATGTCGAGGTCGTTGGTCGGTTCGTCGAGCAGCAGCACGTTGGGCTCGGACAGCAGCAGCTTGAGCAGCTGGAACCGGCGCCGCTCCCCGCCCGAAAGATCGCCGAGCCGCGCCGTCAGGCGGTCGCCGGTGAAGCCGAACCGCTCGAGCATCGACGACGCCGTGAGCTCCTGCCCACTAGCCGTACGGGTGATCCGGCGGATGTCCTCGATCTCGGTAAGCACCCGTGCCGTCGGGTCCTCGGGCGTGACGTTCTGGGTCAGGTGCTCCATCGCCACCGTCCGGCCGCGCTTCACCGTGCCCTTGGTCGGCTCGAGGGTGCCCGAGACCAGGGAGAGCACCGAGGTCTTGCCGGCTCCGTTGACCCCGACGATGCCGACACGGTCACCGGGACCGAGCCGCCACGTCGCATGCTTGAGCAGGGTGCGCTCACCGCGGACCAGATCCACGTCCTCGAGGTCGACGACATCCTTGCCGAGACGCTGGGTCGCGAACCGTTCGAGCGCGAGCCGGTCGCGCGGAGGCGGCTCGTCGGCGATCAGCTCGTTGGCCGCGTCGATGCGGAACTTGGGCTTCGAGGTCCGGGCCGGGGCGCCGCGGCGCAGCCAGGCGAGCTCCTTGCGCATCAGGTTCTGCCGGCGCTGCTCGCTGGCCGAGGCCTGCCGCATCCGCTCGTTCTTGGCGAGCACGAACGCCGCGTACCCACCTTCGTACAGGTCGATCACGCCGTCGTGCACCTCCCAGGTCTGCTCGCAGACCTCGTCGAGGAACCAGCGGTCGTGGGTGACGACCACGAGTGCCGACGTACGGCGCTTGAGGTGGTTGGCCAGCCAGGCGATCGCCTCGACGTCGAGGTGGTTGGTCGGCTCGTCCAGGATCAGCAGGTCGTCCGGCTCGAGCAGCAGCTTGGCCAGCGAGCAACGGCGGCGCTCTCCTCCGGAGAGCCCGTGCACGACCCGGTCCAGCGAGATCCCGTCGAGCAGCACCTCGACCACCTCGCGGGTCGTCGCGTCCGCGGCCCACTCGTGGTCGGCCTTGCCGCCCAGGACGACTTCGCGCACCGTGTGGGTGTCGTCGAGCAGGTCGCGCTGGTCGAGGTAGCCCAGGTGCAGTCCGCGCGAGCGGGAGACCCGCCCGGTGTCGGGTTCCTCACGACCCGTCATCAGGTTGAGCAGCGTGGTCTTGCCGTCGCCGTTGCGGCCGACGATGCCGATCCGCTCGCCCTCGCCGACACCGAGGCTGACCTCGTCGAGGAGGATCCTGATGCCGAAGGACTTGGAGACCTTCTCGAGGTTGACGAGGTTGCTCATGCGTACTCGACCACGTGGGCACCGGCTACCGGCCCGGTGGCGACCAGGACACCGCGGTACCCGTGGTCCATCAGGTCCTGCCGGACTCCCAGCGCGCTCTCCTGGTCGCTGATCAGGGTGAGCACGGTCGGGCCCGAACCCGAGAGGACGAGCTCGTCGGCGCCGGCGTCGCGGGCATCGGCGAACGTCCGCTCCAGATCGGGACGCAGACTGAGGGCAGCCGGTTGCAGGTCGTTCTCCAGCGCGGCCCCGAGCCGGTCGACGTCGCGGGTACCCAGCGCCGCGATCACGGCCCGGCTCCGGCCGACGAGGAAGGCCCCGTCGCTGCCGAGCCGGTCGAACTCGGCGTACACGGCGGCCGTGGACAGGCCGATGTCGTTCGGGATCACCACCCACCACCAGCTGCCCTCGTCGGTCACCGGATCGACGACCTCGCCGTTGCCGGTGCCGTGCGCGGTGCCGCCGATCAACGCGAACGGGACGTCGCTCCCGAGCTCGGCAGCGATCGCGAGCAGGTCCTCGTCCGCGGTCTGCAGGTCCCACAGCCGGTCGAGCGCGACCAGGGTGGCGGCCGCGTCGGCGCTACCACCAGCCATGCCGCCGGCCACCGGAATGCCCTTGTTGATGGCGATCGCGGCGCGCCGGGCGATCCGGTGGTGCGCAGTGAGCAGCTCGCCGGCGCGGACGACGATGTTGCTCGAGTCCAGGGGCACGTCCGTGCAGTCGATGTCGCCGATCGGCGCGACGCTGACCGACCACATCGCCGATTCGGTGACCGTGACGTCGTCGTACAGGCTGACGGCCTGGTACACGGTGTCGAGCGGGTGGTAGCCGTCGGCACCGCGGGAGCCCACGCCGAGGAACAGGTTGATCTTGGCGGGAGCTCGCACGGTGACGCTCCGGGGCGCACTCACAGACACTCGGCAATCCTCACGAAGTCGTCGATCCGCAGCTCTTCACCACGGGTCATGGGGTCGATCCCGGCAGCGGCCAGGGCCGTCTCGGCTGCCTGCGCCGACCCGGCCAGGTCGCGCAGCGAGGGTCGCAACGCCTTGCGCCGGTGGGCGAACGCGGCGTCGATGACCGCGAACACCCGCTCGCGGCTGGCAGTCGTGGCCGGGGGCTCGCGACGGGTCCAGGCGACCAGCCCCGAGTCGACGTTCGGTGCCGGCCAGAAGACGTTGCGACCGATCGAGCCGGCCCGGCGGACGTCCGCGTACCAGGCCGCCTTGACCGAGGGAACGCCGTACGTCTTGGAACCGGGGCCGGCCGCGAGCCGGTCGGCGACCTCGGCCTGCACCATCACCAGCCCGCGCTCCAGCGACGGCAGCAGAGCGAGCAGGTGGAGCAGGACCGGGACCGAGACGTTGTACGGCAGGTTGGCGACCAGTGCCGTCGGGGCGGGACCCGGGATCTCGGTGACCCGCAACGCGTCGGCCAGGACGACCTCGAAGGCGCCGACGTGGTCGGGAGCGTGGGCCGCGATCGTCGCCGGCAGCGCACCGGCCAGCACCGGGTCGATCTCGACGGCCACCACGCGGCGGGCCACCGCGAGCAGGGCCAGGGTCAGCGAACCGAGACCGGGCCCGACCTCGAGGACCACGTCGGCGGCGGTGATCTTCGAATCGGCCACGATCCGGCGGACCGTGTTGCCGTCGATCACGAAGTTCTGACCGCGCTGCTTGGTCGGCCGCAGATCCAGCCCGTCAGCCAGGGTCCGGATCTCCGCCGCCCCCAGCAACGTCGGCGGGACGGCACGGGCATCGGTCACGTCGAGAAGGGTACGGCGATTTCGGACCGTGCCCTGACACGATTGTGGCCCGTTGAGACCCCTCATACGGATCTCAACGGGCCACAACAGCCAGTGCGGGTCAGGCGCGCTGTCCGCAGACCGGCCAGGCGCCGTAGCCGCCGCTCGCGGCCTTCACGCGCTCGGCCACGGCGATCTGCTGCTCCCGGCTGGCCTGGTCGGGACGACCGACGCCGCCGTACGCATGCCAGGTCCCGAGCGAGAACTGGAGTCCGCCGTAGTACCCGTTGCCGGTGTTGTCGTGCCAGTTGCCACCGGACTCGCACGCGGCGATCCGGTCCCAGGCACTGCCCGAGGACACGGCCGGCGCCGGCTTCGTGCCGACCCGTACGACGGCGGGAACCGGCGCCGTCCGCAGCGTCTGGCGGAGCACGACGCGGCTGAAGACCGAACCGTTGTGGCGCACGACCCGGTAGGTCACGTCGCGACTACCCGCCTTGCCGGCCGTCACGACCTGGCGGTCACCGACGTAGAGCGAGGAGTCGGGACGCTCGGTCACACCGGGAGCAATGCGCTCGCTGGCGATGTGCTGATCGGCTGTGGTGACCCGGACGAGGGTGACGCGGACGCCGTTGGTCAGCGGGGTTCCGAGCGCCGGCGTGATGATGTCGTTCGCGTCGTAGGTCGCGCCGAGCTGGGCGAGCAGCGACTGCACGTCGGGCGCAGCGATCAGCAGGTGCTGGGCCTTGGCCGCGCCCAGCTTCACAACAAGCTTCTTCGGCGTGGTGATCCGCAGCAGCATGCCCTGGCGGTCGATCGAGGCGTCACGGCTGGTGGACAGCGTCGCGTCGCCGTACCGGAGACCGAGCTGGTCCAGCGCCGCCGCGACCTGGGTCGCGGTGGTCCAGTAGGTGTGCTCGCTGCCATCGACGCTGACCTGCAGCGGGCGGCCGTAGTGGACGCTGATCTCGGTGCCGTCGGACACCGGGGAGTCCAGGGACGGCACGACGACGTCGTGGGGTCCGACGTGGATGGAGTCATGGGCGAGCACGTCGGCCACGTCGTGGCCGAAGGTACGGATCGTGTGGCTGCGGCCGTCGACCGAGACCGTGACGGTCCGGGTGAGGGCGAAGTAGCCGAAGGTGCTGGCGGCGAGGGCGACGGCGATGACGCCGGTCAGGCCCATCAGCCACGAGCGCGAATGGAAGGCCTTGCTGCTGACGATGTGCGTGATGGTGGCGCGCACAGTTCTCCGATGCTTGCAGTCTCCGGGCCACGGGTGGTCATCGCCTGCGGTCTGCACCGCTCCTGCTGCAATGTCCGGTATAGGTAGATTCCCGCTCCCGGCCAACAGACATGGACCCTGACATCGCTAACTGCAGCAAGCAAATCGAGCAGGCCCCTCCACGCGGGGACGGGTGGGCCATGTCACGCGCACGCGGGTGTGGTGTGACCCAGGTCATATCGACCTCCCGCCCCCGTCAGCCCCAGGTTCCCCCGAAGGCGGCGTCGGTATTGGCGTCGATCGCCTGGCACAGCTCGCCCAGGTCCAACGCCCGGATCTCGGCCATCGCACGCACGGTGGTGGGGATCAGGTAGGAGGCGTTCGGACGTCCGCGCCAGGGCTCCGGAGTCAGGTACGGCGCATCGGTCTCAACCAGGATCCTGTCCAGCGGGGCGATCCGCAGTGCTGCGCGCAGTGGCTCGGCGTTCTTGAAGGTCACGGTGCCGGCGAAGGAGAGGTACGCCCCGCGCTCGAGGCACTGCTCGGCGAAGCCGGCGTCGCCGGAGAAGCAGTGCATCACCCACCGCGGCGGGGGCCCGAGCTCATCGACGACCTGGAGCACCTCGGCGTGCGTGTCCCGGTCGTGGATCACCAGCGTGCGGTCGAGCTCGTGCGCCAGCTCGATGTGCCGCCGGAACGACCTGATCTGGGCGTCGAGGCCCTCGGGACCGGTGCGGAAGGCGTCCAGCCCCGTCTCCCCGACTGCCCTGACCTCCGGTCGCGCCGCCAGCTCGGTGATCTCCGCGAGGGCATCCTCGAGGAGTCCCTCTGCGTCCAGACGCGGCGCCTCGTTCGGGTGCAGCGCGACCCCGGCGACGATCGCGTCGAAGCAGGCGGCAACCTCCACGGCCCAACGAGCTCCTGGGAGGTCGCAGCCGATCTGGACGATCCGCGGGACGCCGACGGCCGCTGACCGGGCGAGGGCGTCTGTCACCGCGACGGGCTCACCCGGGGCGTCGTACGGGGCGATGTCGAGGTGGCAGTGGTTGTCGACCACCGGGTGCGGGAGCGGCTCCGGAGCCGGAGGGCGCTCACCGGTGCGGCCTGCCTTGCGTGTCATCACTCCCCTTTTCTGTGCACGAGGTCGTACACCTCGCGCTTCGGTACGCCGGCGCGGCGGGCGACCTCGGCAATGGCGTCCTTGCGGGTCATGCCGCCGGCCTCGCGCTCGGCCACCCAGGCCGCCAGCGTCGCCGGATCGCTGACCGGGCCGGATTCGGCTGCCCCGGTGACCACGATCGTCACCTCGCCCCGGATCCCGTCGGCCGCCCAGGTGACCAGGTCGGCGAGCGAGCCGCGGCGTACCTCTTCGTGGGTCTTGGTGAGTTCCCGACACACCGCCGCGGCCCGGTCCGGCCCGAAGGCCAGGGCCATCGCGGCCAGGGCGACCTCGGTGCGGTGCGGGGCTTCGAAGAACACCATCGTGCGCTGCTCGCCGACCAGGTGATCGAGCCGTCGCGCGCGCTCTCCGGACTTGCGCGGCAGGAAACCCTCGAAGCAGAAGCGGTCGACCGGAAGACCGCTGACGGCCAGGGCGGTGAGCACCGCGGACGGCCCGGGGACCGAGGTCACCTCGATGCCTGCCTCGACGGCCGCGACCACCAGCCGGTAACCGGGGTCCGAGACGCTCGGCATGCCCGCGTCGGTGACCAGCACCACCCGGCTGCCGGCGACGAGCAGCTCGAGCAGCTGAGGGGTGCGGCCCTGCTCGTTCCCCTCGAAATACGAGATCACCCGCCCGGTGAGCTCGATGCCCAGGTCGGTCGTGAGGCGCCGCAGCCGGCGGGTGTCCTCGGCGGCGATGACGTCGGCCTCGGCCAACTCGCGGGCCAGGCGCGGCGGCGCGTCCTCGACGCGTCCGATCGGCGTCCCGGCCAGGACGAGGACTCCGGACGCGCTCATGGGCCCGATCATGTCAGGCAGGTGACCGTCGGCCTCGTAGGGTGACGGTCGTGGAAGCAGCCACCACCCTCTCGCGGACCGCGGCCGGCGACATCGTGCCGACGGCCGCCGAGCGAACGCGACCGCGCGCGTTCGACCGCGACCCGGTGATCTCGTGGGCGGCCACCTTCGGCGTCACGGTCTTCGCGGCGTTCCTGCGGGTGTGGAAGCTGGGCGATCGCAAGGCGTTCCTGTTCGACGAGACGTACTACGCCAAGGACGCCTGGTCGCTGGTGCACAACGGGTACGCCGCCAACTACGTGCCGAACGCCGACTCCAAGATCCTGGCCGGCAACCTGCACGGGCTGTACTCCGGCGGACCGGAGATGGTGGTGCACCCCGAGGTCGGCAAGTACCTGATCGGGCTGAACGAGCTGATCTTCGGGTTCAACCCCTGGGGCTGGCGGATGGCATCGGCGATCGTCGGGTCGCTGATGATCTTCGTGATGATCCGTCTGACGCGGCGGGTCACCGGCTCGACGATGCTCGGACTTGTCGCCGGCTTGCTGATGTGCTTCGACGGTCTCCAGTTCGTCCTGTCCCGGCTGGCACTGCTGGACATCTTCGAGGCGTTCTTCGTGCTGTGCGCGGTCAGCTGCCTGGTGGCCGACCGGGACTGGTTCCGGGCCCGGCTCGCGGCCTCGCTCGAACCGGTCTCGGGCTGGCGCCCGCGGTACCTGTGGCGGCCGTGGCTGCTGGCCTCCGGCGTCTGGTGGGGCCTGGCGATCGGCACGAAGTGGTCGGCGATGTACCCGATGGCCGCCTTCGGGCTCCTCTTCTGGATCTGGAGCGCCGGCGCGCGACGGTCGTTCGGGCTCACGAAGCCCCTACGACGCTCCGCGGTGATCGATGCCCTGCCGGCGTTCGGGTACATCGTCGCGCTGCCGGCCCTGATCTACCTCGTGAGCTGGACCGGCTGGCTGATCCACGCAGGTGTGTACGAACAGCACCTCTCGCACACCCAGTACGGCCCGTACTGGGGCTCTTACGTCGAGCATCCGACGCACGGGTTCTTCCCCAACCTCATCCGCTCGCTCCGCTCGCTGTGGCACTACCACCAGGACGTCTGGAACTTCCACACCAAGTTCCTCAACACCTCCACCCACGTGTACCAGTCGAACCCGCTGGGGTGGCCGATCCTCAGCCGGCCGGTCGGTGTGGATGCCCAGCTGAACATCGCCCCCGGTGCGCAGGGGTGCACCGCTACCGGGACCGCGACCTGCCTGCGCCAGGTGATACTGCTGGGCACCCCGGTGCTCTGGTGGTTCTCCTCGATCGCCCTGATCTGGGCGGGCGTGTGCTGGATCGGCAAGCGGGACTGGCGCTACGGGATCGTCGTCGTCGGCGCCCTCACGACCTGGCTGCCCTGGCTGAGGTTCGACACCCGCCCGATCTTCAGCTACTACGCCATCCTGATGGAGCCGTTCCTGATCCTCGGCGCGGTGATGCTGCTCGGCGAGATCCTGGGCCGCTCCGATGCCTCCGCCCGCCGGCGACGGATCGGCGCGATCGCGGCCGGAAGCATCGTGATCGGCGTGATCGCGAACTTCGCCTGGTTCTGGCCGATCTACACCGACGGTCTGCTCACCCAGACCCAGTGGGTGCAACGGATCTGGTTCCAGCGGTGGATCTGATCTGAGACGCGTCAGCGGCTCAGATCGTCGGTCATCGAGCAGCGAGGTCGACCGAGGAACGAGGTCGAAACCGAGCATGCCCAGCTGTGGTGACGTACCCGCAGAGCCGATCAGACGTCCGCGACCGGGGTCAGCCGGAACACCCGGATCTCCCGATCGGTACGCCCCTTGTACGTCGAGTAGACCGCGGTCACCTCGACCATCCTCTGGTACGCCGCGTCGGCTGCGGGGCCCGCGAGCAGCTCGGCGACGACGTCGAAGCGCTTGCCCCGCACGATCGCGACCGCCGACGGGTGCGCGAGCAGGTTGCCGGTCCAGGCCGGGTGGTGGTCCTGGCCGAAGTTGGACCCGACCACGATGATCGACCCACTCGATCCAGCAGGGCCTTCATGGGCGAACAGAAGCGGGCTGATCCGCGTCTGCCCGCTCTTGCGCCCGATCGTCTCGAGCAGCATCGTCGGCGCCCCGATCGGACCGAGGATCGTTCGCCGGCCGTCGGTGCGCAGCAGGATGCGACGGTCGAGCGGCATCAGCTGCCGCACCGTCCAGGAGCCCGGTTTCGTCGACGCGAAGGCACTGAGCATCTTCGACAGCGCGCTGTCGCGGCTGCCCCACAGTTCGTCGGGTATCTCGGCCATCAGGTGAGTCAAGCACCCACGGAAGCGCTCCGTCGAGCATGATGACCCCGTCGACCCTCACCTGCGGCCGACGAGAGACGTCGTACGAGGAGAGTCATGCCGAACCCCGCCGAGATCCTCAACCGCGCCGGCATCGAGGCCCGGGCGCTCACCGCGCTCCTGCGGGCGGGCGCCATCGGCGGGTCGTCCCCGATGAAGACCGTCGAGATCCTCAAGACCCTGCGCGACTTCGGCCCGTTCGGCGCGGCGGTCCACCTGGCTGCGCTCCGGCACCCGGACGCCCCCGCGATCGCGGATGAGCGCGGCGAGATCACCTACGCGCAGTTCGACCAGCTGATCAACCGGCTGGCCAACGCACTGCTCGACCTCGGCCTGGAGCCGGGCGATGGCGTCGCGATGCTCTGCAAGAACCACCGGGCGCCGCTGGTGGTCGGGTTCGCCGCGTCCCGGGCCGGTCTGCGCAGCCTGTGGCTGAACACCTCCTTCTCGGCTCGCCAGGCGACCGAGGTCTGCGAACGCGAGGGCGTCGACCTGCTGATTCACGACGCCGAGTTCTCCGCGCTGCTCGCCGACGTCGACCCGCGTTACGGCAAGTTCGCCGTCGATGTCACCGGCGAGACCACCGACGACCTCGACGCCCTGATCGCGCAGGGGACACCGACGCTGCCCGCAGCTCCGGCCAAACCGGGACGGATCGTGCTGCTGACCAGCGGCACCACTGGGACGCCGAAGGGCGCACCTCGGTCCGACCCGAAGGGCTTCGCGATCCCCGGCGGCGTCCTGGAGCGGATGCCGATGAAGTCCGGTGAGGCCACCGTGATGGGTCCCCCGCTGTTCCACGGCACCGGCCTGCTGCTCGCACTGCTGGCGATCTCGGTCGGCAACAAGCTCGTCCTGCGGACCAGGTTCGACCCGAAGCAGATGCTCGCCGACATCGACCAGCACAAGGCCAGCACCATCTGCGTCGTGCCCGTGATGCTCCAGCGGATCGTCGAGCTCGGCCCCGAGGTGATCAACAGCTACGACACCAGCTCGCTCAAGTGCGCCTTCACCGCCGGCTCCCAGCTGCCGGCTGCCGTGTCCAAGCAGGTCAGCGAACTGATCGGCGATGTCATCTACAACCTCTACGGCTCCACCGAGGTCTCGGTCGCCACCATCGCGACCCCGGCCGATGTCCGCGAGGTCCCGACCTCGGTCGGCCGGCCGACGCTCGGCGTACGGATCAAGATTCTCGACGACAAGGGCAAGCCACTTCCCCAGGGGCAGACCGGCCGGATCTTCGTCGGGACCACCTCGCCCTTCGAGGGCTACACCGGTGGCGGCGGCAAGGACGTGATCGACGGCCTGATGGCCACCGGCGACGTCGGACACTTCGACCCGCAGGGCCGCCTCTACATCGACGGCCGCGACGACGAGATGATCGTCTCCGGCGGTGAGAACGTCTTCCCCCGCGAGGTCGAGGAGCTGCTCGTCACCCACCCGGCCATCGCGGACGCCGCGGTCCTCGGCGCCGAGGACGAGGCGTTCGGACAACGGCTGCGGGCCTTCATCGTGCTCAAGCCCGGAGAGACCCTCGACGCCGCGGCTGTCCAGGACTTCGTCAAGGACAACCTCGCCCGCTACAAGTCCCCCCGCGACGTGCTCTTCCTCGACGAGCTCCCCCGCAACCCCACCGGCAAGGTGCTCAAGCGCGAGCTCGCCAACCTCTGAGAGTTCCCTCCGCTGGCCTCGCCCGGTCCTCGAGCGTGCCGAGCCTTCAGACGGCCAGCGGGCGACCCTTGAGCTGCCCGAGCAGGTCCTCCCGTGCGTACCGGCGTACCAGGACCGGCAGGTAGTCGGTGATCTTCGCCGCCGGCTCGAGCTCCGCGCGATACCGGTTGACGACACTGGTGATCAGGTTCGGGCTGAACTGGGAGGAGAACTCCGAGGCCAGGTCCTCGACGACGCGGGCGAAGTGCTGCTCGTCGGTAGGTGAAGTCACAGGAGGCTCCTTGGGGCTGAACCGGGTGTGCCACGTACCTGACATTCTTTACACGGTATCCCTGCCAACGGAAGAGGCGAACGTGATCGTCAGCCGGGTGAACGGACGATGAACCCGATTGTTCATCTGGACCCAGCACACTTCCGCGCGTGACACTTCCGGTCCCCGACGCCTTCCTGCGCAGCAAGGACGCCCCGGCCGCGAGGACTCTGGTCGATGTCTTCGGTGAGGTCGTGGCCGCCTGGCCGGACGCTCCCGCGCTCGACAACGGCATCACCGTCCTGACCTACGCCGAGCTCGCCGAGGCCGCCGAGGACCTCGCGGCCCGACTCATCGAGGCCGGCGTTCGTCGCGGCGACAAGGTCGGCGTCCGGATCCGGTCCGGCTCGACGGACCTGTACGTCGCCATCCTCGGGGTCCTGCATGCCGGCGCGGCCTACGTCCCGGTCGACGCCGAGGATCCCGACGACCGGGCCAGGACCGTGTTCGCCGAGTCGGGCGTGCGCGCCGTCCTGGGCAACGACCTGGCGATCCTGGCCACGCCGCACGGCGCCCCGCGCTCCCTCGAGGGGATCGGCGGACCGGAGCCGACCGACGACGCCTGGGTCATCTTCACCTCCGGCTCGACCGGTACGCCGAAGGGTGTCGCCGTGACCCATCGCAGCGCTGCGGCGTTCGTCGATGCCGAGTCTCAGCTGTTCCTGACCGACGACCCGATCAGTTCCGACGACCGGGTGATGGCCGGACTCTCGGTCGCCTTCGACGCGAGCTGCGAGGAGATGTGGCTGGCCTGGGCGTACGGAGCCTGCCTCGTGCCGGCGCCTCGCTCGCTGGTCCGCTCGGGCGTCGACGTCGGCCCATGGCTGGTCGCCAACCGGATCACCGTCGTCTCCACGGTCCCCACCCTGGTCGCGCTCTGGCCGACCGAGGCGCTGGCCAACGTCCGGCTGCTGATCATGGGCGGCGAGGCGTGCTCGGCCGAGCTGGCCGCACGCCTGCAGCAACCTGGTCGCGAGGTCTGGAACACCTACGGGCCGACCGAGGCGACCGTGGTCGCCTGCGGCGCCCTGCTCGACGGCAGCGACCCGGTCCGGATCGGCCTCCCCCTGGCCGGCTGGGACCTCGCCGTCGTCGACTTCGAGGGCCGGCCCGTCGCCGAGGGCGAGAGCGGTGAGCTGATCATCGGCGGCATCGGCCTGGCCCGGTACCTCGATCCCGCCAAGGACGCCGAGAAGTACGCCCCGATGCCGTCGCTGGGCTGGGACCGGGCCTACCGGTCGGGCGACATCGTCCACAACGATCCGGCGGGCCTGGTGTTCGCCGGACGCACCGACGACCAGATCAAGCTCGGGGGCAGGAGGATCGAGCTCGGTGAGCTCGACGAGCAGCTGCTGCGCCTGCGCGGCGTCGTCGGTGCGGCAGCAGCCGTGCGTTCGACGAAGTCGGGCAACCGGCTCCTGGTCGGGTACCTCGTCGTCGAGGACGGCTACGACGCCACCGCGAGCCTCGACGTACTGCGCCAGCGCCTGCCCGCCGCCCTGGTCCCCCGACTCGCCGTGGTCGAGGAGCTGCCGACGCGGACCTCCGGGAAGGTCGACCGGGACGCACTGCCATGGCCATTGCCCAAGCAGGCGGCCACACCGGTGCTCGATGGCGTGCACGCCTGGATCGCCGAGATCTGGCACGACGTCCTGGGGGCCGATGTCACCTCCCCCAAGGACGACTTCTTCGACTTCGGCGGCGGGTCGCTCACGGCAGCCCAGGTGGTCAGCCGGCTGCGCGAGCGCTACCCCGAGATCGCGGTCGGCGACCTTTACGAGCACCCGACGGTCGCCCGGCTCGCCGCAGCGCTCGCCGACCACGGCGGAACGGTGGTCGCCTCGGATCGCCAGGTGCCTCCGATCCCCCGCAAGACGCAGGTCGGCCAGCTGCTGGCCCTGCTCCCGCTCCGGACCCTCGCTGCTGCGCGCTGGACCGCCTGGCTGCTGCTGGCCGGCACGATCGTGGCCCCGATCGCCGACCTCGACTGGTGGCCCGACGTGCCGGTCGCCTGGACCGTCCTGGCGTCGCTCGTGTTCATCCTTCCGCCCGGACGGATGCTGCTCGCCGCCCTGCTCGCCCGTGCCGTCCTGGTCGGTGTCACCCCGGGATCGCATCCCCGCGGCGGCAGGGTGCACCTGCGATTGTGGCTCGCCGAGCGGATCCAGGACGAGCTCATGGCCACGGGCGTGGCCGGAGCGCCCTGGTTCCCGGCCTACGCACGCCTGCTCGGCGCGAAGGTCGGCACCGGCACCGACGTACACGCGCTGCCCCCGGTGACCGGCTTCCTCACGATCGGCGACGGCGCCGCGATCGAGCCCGAGGTCGATCTGCGCGGACACTGGATCGACGGTCACACCGTGCACGTCGGCGAGATCGTCGTCGGCGCCGGCGCCCGCGTCGGAGCTCGCAGCACGCTCGCCGGCGGTGCCGTGATCAACGACGGCGCCGAGATCGCACCCGGGTCCCTGGTCATCGGCGACGTTCCAGCAGACGAGTTCTGGTCCGGTTCCCCCGCCGAACGGGTCTCGCGCAAGGCCCGCGGACCGTGGGTGACCGAGCCACCGCCGGTCAACGCCGGCTGGACCATCGCCTACGGCGCCATCGCGGTCCTGATCGCCTCCCTGCCCGGAGTCGCGGTGTTGCTCGGCTCCCTGGTCGTGCTGCCCGCCGTCGGCAGCGACGCGACGATCGGAGCAGCCCTCGGCGACGCGCTGCCGCTGCTACCGCTCGCCGCTCTGGTCGGCTATCTGGCCCTCGGTGCCCTGGTCCTCGGTCTGGTCCGCGCGCTGGGTGCCGGCATGCAGGCCGGCGTCTTCCCGGTGCGGTCCGCCGCCGGCGTGCGGATCTGGGCGACGCTGCGGGTGCTCGACGAGGCCCGCACCTGGCTGTTCCCGCTGTACTCCAGCACCCTCACGCCGGTCTGGTTGCGCCTGCTCGGTGCCGAGATCGGCACCGGAGTCGAAGCCTCGACGGTGCTGTTGCTGCCGAAGTTCACGCACGTCAACGACGATGCCTTCCTGGCCGACGACACCCTCATCGGCTGCTACGAGCTCGGTGGTGGCTGGATCCGCGTGGAGCACGTCAAGATCGGCAAACGCGCGTTCGTCGGCAACTCCGGGATGGCGGCTCCGGGGCGCAAGGTCCCGAAGTCCTCGCTGGTCGCGGTGCTCTCGGCGGCGCCGGCACGCACCGCCGCCAAGGCCGGGTCGTCGTGGATGGGCAGCCCGCCGACCCGACTGCGTCGTACGCCCGGAACCACGGATTCCAGCCGCACCTACGACCCACCCCGACGACTGCGCATTCTGCGCGGGCTCGTCGAGCTCGGCCGCGTGGTCCCGGCACTGCTCGGAGTGCTGCTGAACCTCGGTGTGGCCGCGGCACTCTTGGGGCTGCTGACCCACCCGGCGTGGCTGGCGTTCCTCGCCGGCGGCCTGGTCATGGTCGCGGCCGGGATCGTCGCCGCTGCGGTCACCGTGATGGCCAAGTGGGTCATCGTCGGGCGCCACCGTCGCTCGGAGCATCCGCTATGGTCCGGCTTCGTCTGGCGCAACGAGCTGGCTGACACGTTCACCGAGATGTTGGCCGCGCCGTGGTTCGCCTCGGTGACCCAGGGAACGTTCGCCCTCAACGTCTGGCTGCGACTCCTCGGAGCCACCATCGGCCGCGGCGTGTGGTGCGACACCTACTGGCTTCCCGAGACCGACCTGATCGAGCTCGGGGACGGCGCCACGGTGAACACCGGCTGCGTGGTGCAGACTCATCTCTTCCACGACCGGGTCCTCAGCATGGACCGGGTGACCTTGAAGGCGGGAGCGACCTTGGGACCGAACAGCGTCATCCTCCCGGCCGCGACGATCGGCCGTCATGCCACCGTCGGTCCGGTCTCCCTGGTGATGCGCGGCGAAGCCGTCCCGAACCGGACCCGCTGGATCGGCAACCCCATCGGCCCGTGGGACGACGACGAGCCCCTCGTCACCCAGAGGAGTACCGAGGTTTGACCGGCACCGATCCGTACGTCCCTGACCACGGCGATGCGTCGTACGACGTCCTGCACTACGACCTGGCGCTGCGCTACCGCCCCGACTCCAACCGGCTCGACGGCGACGCGCAGCTGCTCTGCCGGGCGATCCAGCCACTGACAGCGATCGCGATCGACCTGCACCAGCTGCAGGTCGCCAAGGTCTCCGGCTCACCAGCCGCGGTCACTCGTTGGGTCCAGCGCGGCAGCAAGGTGCACGTCACCCTCAAGTCCCCGGCCAGGGCGGGCGCCGAGTTCACGCTGCGGATCCGCTACTCGGGGCACCCGGGCACGGTTGCCTCGGCGACGCTGGGTGACGCCGGCTGGGAAGAGCTTGCCGACGGAGCAATCGTCGCGGCGCAACCGCACGGGGCACCGGCCTGGTTCCCCTGCAACGACCGACCCGACAACAAGGCGACGTACTCGTTCGAGGTCGCCGTGCCGCCCGACTACCACGTGGCCGCCAGCGGCGACCTGGCGAGCAGCCTCCGCCGGGGCTCGGCTGTGACGTGGCGCTACGAGCAACGTGCCCCGATGGCGTGCTACCTGGCCGCGGTCCAGATCGGGCGGTACACCGTGCGCGAGCTCGGCGGGGACGTGCCGATCCACGTGGTCGCACCGGCCGATGTGGGGGGCGCCGGCTTCGACGGCTCGTTCGGCCGTCAGCCGGAGATGATGGCGTTCTTCGCGGGCCGGTTCGGTCCGTACCCGTTCGAGGGCTATACCAGCGTGATCACCGACGACCCCCTCGAGATCCCGCTGGAGTCACAGTCGCTGTCGACCTTCGGGCGCAACTTCGCGACCGGCGACTGGCACTCGGTGCGCCTCGTCGCCCACGAGCTCGCGCACCAGTGGTTCGGCAATGCCGTCACCCTCACGCACTGGCGCGACATCTGGCTGCACGAGGGCTTCGCCTGCTACGCCGAGTGGCTGTGGTCCGAGGAGTGCGGCGTCCAGACGGCGCACGGATGGGCCGAGCACTACCACCGGCGGCTGCGCGAGCTCCCCCAGGACCTGCTGCTCGCTGACCCGACGCCGGAACTGATGTTCGACGACCGCGTGTACAAGCGCGGTGCGCTGACCCTGCACGCGCTGCGCCATCTCGTCGGCGATGAGACCTTCTTCGACATCCTGAGGACCTGGGTGGCCGAGAACTCCGGCGGCTCGGTGACGACCGCGCAATTCGTCGAGCACTGCTCGACGCGATCAGGCAGGGACCTCTCCGGCCTGTTCACCGCGTGGCTCGAGCAGCTGCCCCTGCCCGACCTACCTCGCTAGGACCGCGACGAAGCCCGCTGGCGCTGCCAGCATCGTCAGCCGGTCGGAGAAGTCGGCCACGCGCACCTGGTCCATCGGGCGGGCGAGCCCGACACCCTCGGCCTTGAGGATCGCTTCCTTGGCCGCCCAGATCCGGGTTCGCTCCTCGGGCGTCCCGGCGGTCTCACCAGGCGCCAGGACACCGTCGGGCCAGGCCCGAGCGATCGTGGCGATCTCTTCGACGTCGATCCCGACCGGAGCAGTGCCGGGCGCGACCGCGGTCACCAGGTGCTCGCCTGCACGCGACAACGACACCGGCACGTCGCTGTGGTCGTGCCGGGCCCACGGGCGGCCGTGATCGCTACCGCCGCACCTCGGGCACAACCGTCCCACCGCGACCGGCGGCCCGTCCCCGAGGACCGCGCGGATCCTGCCCACCAGCACCTGGTCGGCGATCGACGTCGACGCTGACCAGAACACGTCGACGCTGTCGGGGGCGATCCCTGGGACTACCTCTGGTACTACCTCTGGGACGATCTCTGGGACGGCCACCCCTGCACGCTAGCGTCGGACCCCATGGACCCCGCGGCCTTCCCGAATCTCGACCCTGACCTCGTCGACCTCGTGCTCTCGCTGCCCGACATGGCCGGCGCCCTCGACGACGTGCCGGCCGCGCGCGCGATGCTGGCAGGACTGATCCCGGACGGCACCCCGTACGACGAGGACGAGCTCGTCATCACCGACGAGATCGCACCCGGGTCGCCCGACGTCGCGGTCCGGGTCTACCGGCCGCGAACAGCCGGCCCTGG
>NZ_JAOPXI010000192.1 GCF_025965215.1 Marmoricola sp. | reverse complement strand
GTAGGAGGTCCTGGGGGACCAGTCGGTCACATAGATCTGAACGGCACACCGGGGCAGGGGCCTGGTGCCGCAGGAGGCGGCGGCGGAGCGCTTGCCGACGACGAGGTCGCATGGAGCGATCGAGAGTTGCAAACCGGCTCGGAAGGCAAGGGTGGGGTCTATAGCATGGACGGCCAGCCTGGTGGGGCGACCTCGTTTGGAGAGTATGTCGTCGTGCCAGGTGGGGCCGCAGGACTGTCTGGCGGCGGTGTTCGCTCAGTTAGCGACGCGCTGAAAGTCTCCAGTCTGCTCGTGGGCGAATACATTTACGTACGAGATTTACTCGTGTTTACTGTTGCGGGCGCGTGGCAATGGGTCAGCGCACTCAATCTTCCTCATCGTCGAACATTGCCAGTGCTGATCATCTGTGAAGCCGGGGGCCTAGCCCCCGGTGACTACACGGTACGACTAGAAATCCGAGGCCCCTCGGGGCAGATCGGCGGAGGCGCTGCCTTTCCTCTGACTGTAGGTGAGCAGGGCGACGTACTGCGAGTTCCCGTCGCCGTCCCCGTGTCCGTCGAGTGGACTTCCTACGGCAGGTGGACCGTCATAGCATCTTCGGAGATAGCCGAATTAGCGCGATACGACCTAATCGTCAAGCGAGTAGCCTCCTAATTTGCTGATACTTCCGGAGCAGCAGCTCATCCGCTCATCAAGCATGAGCGGGTATTGGCTGGAGTCCAATCAGACCGCGACCGATCCTGCCAGGCGTGTACCTGGTTGACTGTTACCGCAGGTGGTCGTCCAGGCAGCAAACGTTGCCCGACATAGCAGGAACTGGAGTCAAGGAGGTCGAGACGATTGAGCGAGGACCGCATGGTTCGACTTCTTGAGCTTGATCTAGAGTATCTTCACCGGACAATCGACAAGTTCGATAACCAAAGGTTTGCTATAAGAAGTTGGACGGTTACGACGGGTGGCGCCCTGCTCGCGTTAGCAGTTGGCGCGAGAAATGCTGGTATCCCGTTTATCGGACTTTTCGCCGTTGCATTCTTCTCCTATCTGGAGATCGTCTATATGGACATGCAGGTAAGAGTCATGAGGCAATGCACCAGAGTCGGGCAGTTGCTACACTCGTCGGTCTCCGACCCTTCGACGCTGCCCGATGACGACTATGCGTTCGGTGTCAGCGAGGCCTTCGGGAAGAATCCTTTTCAGTGGGCAAACGTACCGAACATCCTCGCGACCCGGCCTGAACTGTACATGTTCTACGTGGGACTAATGGCAGCAATGATCCTGTCCGCTGTTCTAATCTGGGTGTTTCGGTGAGAGCAAAAGTCCGCCACATTGCGGCTGGAGGCACGACCTCGGCTGACGACGGAACCCGCTGCGGTGACAGCTTCGCCGACATGCACTCTCATCGGGCAGTCCGTCATCGATAATAACGACAGCCGGAACGTCCGTCCCAAGACCCGACCCGCACGACTGACACTTGCCCAACCAGAGGTTTCGAGACAGCTCTTCCATCCCACGACGACCAAGTTCCGAGCGAGTGAACGGGTCGGCTCGCAAAATCTTCAGTGCCATGGGGCGATGATCTCCTGTGAACACGGGAAGCGTACGGGTGGCGACTCACCACCCGTACGCTTCCAGCAGGGTCAGGATACGCCGATCTTGATCACCCGTCGAGCCAGGCCCAGATTAGCGCGTCGTGCGCGTTCACGATGCTGCTGTTGACTGAGACGGTGTGCGCAAAATAAAGGTGATTGCGGTTCCGCCGCGGCGCCATGGGCACCTCGGTCGTCAACAGCATTATCGATGCTGAGCATTAGTCCCACCTGATAATTTCACCTCCCCGCCTTCCATGACTAGATGCAGTTCGGGCCGAGTAGGCTCAGATGGAGTCGAGCCGCCCGTCAACACAATAGGGACAAGGCCAAACACGTGCTCGTTCAGCTCGTCAACGCTTATGTGCAGATCCCTCGCGATCTTCGCGATCGTTCCGTGGTCCTCACGAACGGCGGCAAACACCTTTCGCAGCAGCTGGGAAGTCTCACGCGCGATACCTCCGGGTTCACTACTGCGATATCCCGCCCTTGATAGCTGTATGCATGCCTGGCGGTACTCCCAGTCTGTCAACTGGTTGAGTTCGTGGAGGCGATGCGTGAGAGCCATGGCGGACACCTTCCACCGCCTCTTTGCCGTAAGAATGACGTTGGCATTTGAATGTGCGAGCTTGGCCGCAAAGATGGTGCTGCGCGGCATCAGGAAGGCTGCCGCAAAGCGGTTCGCCTCGTCCTCCTCGGACGGCCCGCTAACGGCACGTTCCTCGGTGTGCATGACGAGGTGACCGAGCTCATGAGCTGCATCAAATCGGCTCCGCTCGGGTGACTTCCTTGTACTCAACCAAATTACTGGCGTCCCTGCCCAGTACGTAGAGAAGGCGTCAACGTCGAGAAACTCGTCGGCAAGAGAATAGACTCGGACCCCGTGGGCCTCCAGAAGGTGGATCATGTTTTCGATCGGTTGTGACCCAAGACCCCAACGTGCGCGCACTACTTCCGCGGCCTGTTCAGGATTGAGCTTTGGCAATGTCGGAACATCCGGATCCGGCAACTTAAAACGCTCTTCGATCCAACTACCCAGCATCAGTGCGATCGCCGCGGCGCTCAGTGCTCCGTCCCTTTGGGTGGCAGTCAACTTCGTACGCGCTCGGAAGCTCACTGCAGCCTCGGGAATTTCGTCAATGTCTGGACCGGTGAGGAACTCCGTGCTTACGGCCAGTTCTTTAGCGAGAGCTTGCAGCGTTGCAGGGCTCGGCTCCTTGCTCCCATTTGCGTAAGCGGACAGCATTTGTCTCGAAATCGCACCCGACTCGGAAAGGCGGCTCAAGGTCATTCGCCGTCGTTTGCGCGCGACGTTGAAGCGTGCCGGGGAGAAGCTCATCGCGCACGTCCTCCTGCTCGCTCATCGTCTCGTGACGGGCACCTCTACCGGGTCTGACGGTCCGGTGTCATCCTCTGGGAATACCGTCGGCCCGAGATCAATCGGTGGAAAAATAATGCGCTCACGCCAGGTCGCGATGTGCCCACCGTCCGACATGCTATCGGGCAGGGATAGCTCCGCGAACATCACGTCGCCCTCAACGTTGAACAGCAATAACCAAGTGGCTATTACTTGACCGGCGGCCGGCGAGATTCCCATCTTCCGCAGATCCTCCGGCGCGAAGTCAATCATGTAGTTGGACTCGACGCAAGCAGCCGTACCCGACCCTTTCGGGTACTTCGTGGTCGGGTGGGAACCCTCCACGCCGGTACCCTTGGACCCGGTCGTCACCACAATGCAGAACGTGCCGTCCGGGCTGATTGTCCGCGCGACATTCTGGAAGTCGTCGGTTATCCACTCATGCGAGCACATCTCCTCCCGGAAGTACTCCGCCGAACGACCCCAGCGGGTCACACCTGCGAAGCCCTTCGGGGCCAGCGGAGAGACGGTCCTGCACTCGGCGTTACCTCGGAGAAGTGCACGGCGAATCCATCCATCCTCCAGTCCAAGCTGTTCAAGCCGAGAGATCGCCCCCTCGTCCGTGTGAATCAGTGTGCGCATCGGCGGGTCCTCCTGGTCGCCACGTAGTTGACGAAACGCTACCGCACTAGTGGTAGCACTTCGTCAACCGGGGGGTCCGGCGTATCTGACGGGAGCGAGCCGGAGCTGCGGACGTGGCAGTTCATGCCTCGCAGCGGGCTCTTGGTCATGAGGCTCTGGCTCTGGGCACCGGCCCGGCCACTCGCCGGGGGGTGGTGGACCTGCGGTGTACCTCGTGTCTCGCTGTCGTGAGTGGGGTCGCGGGGTCATCGGCGGGTAGGCGCT
>NZ_JAOPXI010000002.1 GCF_025965215.1 Marmoricola sp. | reverse complement strand
GTCATCGCGTCCTCGCTCGAGACCGGGCGCAGCACGATCGGGTGGCCGTAGGTGCGGCCGTCGCCCTGGACACCGACAGACCGTACGTCGGCCAGCAACACCACCGGGAACTGCCAGATGTCACCGTCGAGACCGGCCTTCGTGGTCTCCTCACGGACGATCGCGTCGGCGTCGCGCAGGATCGCGAGCCGCTCGGCATCGACGGCGCCGACGATCCGGATCGCCAGGCCCGGGCCTGGGAACGGGTGCCGCCAGACCATCGCCGGCGGCAGGCCGAGCTGCTCGCCGACCTGACGGACCTCGTCCTTGAACAGCGTGCGCAGCGGTTCGATCAGACCGAACTCGAGGTCGTCCGGCAGCCCGCCGACGTTGTGGTGCGACTTGATGTTGGCGGCTCCCTCGCCGCCGCCGGATTCCACGACGTCGGGGTAGAGCGTGCCCTGGACCAGGAACTTGACCGGTGCGCCCTCGGACTCGGCGACGACCTCGCGCTCAGCTGCCTCGAAGACGCGGATGAACTCGCGGCCGATGATCTTGCGCTTCTCCTCCGGGTCCGAGACCCCAGCCAGGAAGCTGAGGAACTGGTCGCTGCACTCGACCACCTTGAGGTCGATCCCGGTCGCCTTCACGTAGTCGTTCTCGACCTGCTCGGCCTCGCCCTTGCGCAGGAGGCCGTGGTCGACGAACACGCAGGTGAGCTGATCGCCGATCGCCTGCTGCACGATCGCCGCGGCGACCGCAGAGTCCACGCCACCGGACAGTCCGCAGATGACGCGGGCATCGCCGACCTCGGCGCGGATCCGTTCGACCTGCTCCTCGACGATGTTCGCGCTGGTCCAGGTCGGCCGGCAGCCGGCGATCTCGTAGAGGAAGTGCTCCAGGATCGTTTGGCCGTACTCGCTGTGCAGGACTTCCGGGTGCCACTGCACGCCCGCGATCCGGCGGCCGGTGTCCTCGAAGGCTGCGACGGTTGCGCGCGGCGAACGGGCGTTGACGGTGAAGCCGGTGGGCGCGGCAGTGACCTCGTCACCGTGCGACATCCACGAGACCAGCGTCTCGGGCAGCCCAGCCAGCAGCGTGCCGGCCTCGAGCACCGAGACCTCGGTGCGCCCGTACTCGCGCTGGCCGGTGTGGGCGACCTCCCCGCCGAGCGCCTGGGCCATCGCCATGAAGCCGTAGCAGATCCCGAACACCGGCACCCGGCCGTCGACCAGGCTGGCGTCCAGGCGCGGAGCGCCGTCCTCGTACACCGACGACGGACCCCCGGACAGGATGATCGCCTTCGGGTTCTTCGCCAGCATGTCCTCGACCGGCATCGTGTGCGGCACGATCTCGGAGTAGACCTTGGCCTCACGGACCCGGCGGGCGATGAGCTGGGCGTACTGCGCTCCGAAGTCGACGACGAGGACGAGGTCGTGGTCGGTCAAGACTGGCCTTCCGGTCGCTGTGATTGAGGCACAGTCTAGGACGTGGCGGGGGTCTGCACCGACGGCGGGCCCGGGTGCCGGGATCGCTGACCCGGCGCAGACCGCGCGGGGCTCGCTGCACTCACTCACGCACTCTCCGCCGGGTCAGCTCGGGCGCGAGGCTGGTTCTTCTCCCCGGGCGACTCGGGGCCCAGGCTCCCTGGACACGACTCAGGGCCCAGCCGGGGAGGGAGGGAGGCTGGGCCCTGATTGTCCACGTGGTGTGAACCGTGTCGAGATCGGGCCTGGGAGGGAGCGATGCACCCGATCTGTAGTGGTAAACGAGCCCTGGAAGGCGGAGTTATGCAGGATTCTGACTTTTTTTGGCCAGTTTTGCGCCCACGTCACGGCGTCTCGGCAAGCTCGGCGACCGGCTACGAAACCGCCACGATCGGCAGGTGCAGCGCACCGGGCGCACCGCTCGGCACAGCCGGTGAGGTCGGCTCCACCGGAGCCACCCGCTCGTAGGCCTCACCCAGGGCCGGACGCGGGTCCTCTTCACCCTTGTTCGGCCAGAAGGCCATTGCCCGCTCGGCCTGGGCGGTGATCGTCAGGGACGGGTTCACGCCCAGGTTCGCCGAGATGGCCGAGCCGTCCGCGATGTGCAGGCCCGGGTGTCCGTAGACCCGCTGGTACGCGTCGATGACCCCGGTCTCGGCCGAGTCTCCGATCGTGCAGCCACCGATGAAGTGCGCGGTCAGCGGCCGGTTGAAGGGCTCGCCGACCGACCCTCCGGCGGTCCCCCCGACGATCTCGGCCATCTTGGTGACGGCCTCGTTCGCGACCGGGATCCAGGTCGGGTTCGGGACGCCGTGCCCCTGGCGCGAGGTCATGTAGCTGATGTTGGTGCCGGGGATCTTCTTGGTGAACGTGGTGATCGAGTTGTCGACCGTCTGCATCACCAGGGCGATCACGGTGCGCTCGGACCAGTGCTTGAAGTCGTAGAGGTCACGGATGTTGGTCTTCTGCTTCCACATCTCCTTGAGCCACTTCTGCCACCGCGGCTCCGGGCCGGCATCGTCGGTGAGCACGGTCTGCATCATCGACATGAAGTTCGAGCCCTTGCCGTACCGCACCGGCTCGATGTGGGTGTGCTCGTCGGGGTGGAACGACGAGGTGATCGCGACGCCGCGCGAGTAGTCGGTCGTGCTGCCCACCGGGGCGATCGCACCGAGGATCGACTCGGAGTTGGTCCGGGACAGGTACCCCAGCCGATCCGAGAGACCGGGCAGGTGGCCTTCGTCCTTCATCTTGTGCAGCAGCCGCTGAGTGCCCAGGGACGCAGCCGAGACCACCACCTGCTGAGCAGTCAGGGTCCGGGTCGAGCGGGCGGTGGCGCGCTTGGCCTTCGTGAACTTGAGCCGCAGCTCGTAGCCCCCGTCGATCGGGGTGATCCGGGTGACGGTCGTCAGCGGCATCACCCGTACGCCGAGGCTCTCGGCCAGGTAGAGGTAGTTCTTGACGAGCGTGTTCTTGGAGTTGTGCCGGCACCCGGTCATGCACTCGCCGCACGCCTTGCACGGCACCCGGTCGGGGCCGGCGCCACCGAAGTACGGGTCCTTGATCGTGTCGTGGTGGGTCTCCCCCGGGCCACCGAAGAACACGCCGACGGGGGTCGGGTGGTAGGTCTCCTCGACTCCCATGCCCTGGGCGACCTGGTACATGACGTCGTCCGCCGCGGTACGCAGCGGGTTCTCCACGACGCCGAGCATCCGCTTGGCCTGGTCGTAGTACGGCGCCAGCTCAGACTTCCAGTCGGTGATGTGCGCCCACGACGGGTCGCGGTAGAACGCGTCCAGCGGTTCGTACAACGTGTTCGCGTAGACCAGCGAACCACCACCGACTCCGGCGCCGGAGACGATCATGCAGTCCTTGAGGGCGTCGATCCGCTGGATGCCGTAGCACCCGACCTCGGGACGGAACAGGTAACGCTTCACGTCCCAGGACGTGTCCGCGAAGTCGGAGTCCTCGAACCGCGCCCCGGCCTCCAGTACGGCGACCT
This sequence comes from Marmoricola sp., assembly GCF_025965215.1. Taxonomy (GTDB): domain Bacteria; phylum Actinomycetota; class Actinomycetes; order Propionibacteriales; family Nocardioidaceae; genus Marmoricola. Next base: position 17,577 of record NZ_JAOPXI010000002.1, on the reverse strand, counting down.
TGTAGCCCTTCTCCGCAAGCCGCAGCGCGCTGACCGAGCCGCCGAAACCGGAGCCGACGACGATGACGTCGAAGTCCGTGCTCATCAGGCGCGACCCATCTTCTTCATCAGCCGGAGACTGAGGGTCATCATCTTGGCGTACTGCTCGTCGTTGAGACCGAACTGCGGACTGAACCGGAGCAGCGCCTGGGAGGCCACCGCCTGGGTCTCGGTGTAGCGGTGGATGCCTTCGCTGCCCTGGCGCCGGCCCATCCCGGACTCGCGCATGCCGCCCATCGGGGCGTCGATGCTCGCGAAGGTCGCACCGAACGCCTCGTTGATGTTCACGGTGCCGCACTTGACCTGCCGGGCGATGATGCGGGCACGTACCGTGTCGCGGCTGTAGATCGAGGCATTGAGCCCGTACTCGCCGTCGTTCGCTCGGGCGATCGCGTCGGCCTCGTCACCGAAGCGGTAGAGGCTGATCACCGGCCCGAACGTCTCGGTGCCGAAGCACGTCATCTCGGGGGTGACGCCTTCGAGGATCGTCGGCTCGAAGAAGAACGGGCCGAGGTCGGGGCGGTGGTTGCCCCCGGCGAGGACGGTCGCTCCCTGGGCGACGGCGTCCTCGACGTGCGCCTTGACGGTGTCGAGCTGGTCCTGGCTGATCAGGGAGCCCATGTCGCTTCCCCACTCGAGCCCGGCCGACAGGTTCATCGCCCTGGTGGCGGCGACGAACTTCTCCTTGAAGCGGTCGTAGACCTGGTCGGCGATGAACATCCGCTCGGTCGAGACGCAGAGCTGGCCGGCGTTGGAGAAGCACGCACGGACGGCGCCCTCGGCTGCCTTGTCGAGGTCGGCGTCCCGCAGGATCAGGATCGGGTTCTTGCCGCCGAGCTCGAGCGAGCAGCCAATCAGCCGGTCGGCACACTGCTTCGCGATGAGCTTGCCGGTCGCCGTCGAGCCCGTGAAGCAGATGTAGTCGGAGCGCTCGATGATCGGCGTACCGAGCTCACGGCCGGGGCCGGCCACGACGTTCCAGAGGCCCTTCGGGAAGCCCGCTTCGTCCAGCAGCTGCGCGCCCCGCAGGGCCGAGAGCATCGTCTGAGCGTCGGGCTTGGTGACCACGGCGTTGCCGGCGAGCAGTGCCGGGATGCCGTCGCACAGCGCCATCGTGAAGGGGTAGTTCCACGGCGAGATGATGCCGACGACACCCTTGGGGACGCGGTTGACCTCGGCCCGGGTCAGGCCCGGGATCACGCCGATCCGGCCTTCGGTGTCGAGGTGCTTGTGCGCCGTACGGGCGTAGTAACGGGCGGTCAGCGCGATGTGCAGCGGCTCGTCGAACGCGTGCTTGCGGGCCTTGCCCGACTCCCAGCAGATCAGGTCGATGATCTCGTCCTGACGGTCAAGCACGAGGTCGTGCAGCCGCAGCAGGATCGCCGCACGGTGGTCGATCGAGGTGCGTTGCCAGGCCTGCTGGGCCCGACGTGCCCGCGCGAACGCCTCCTTGACATCAGCCTCACTCGACTGCGGGATGACCGCGAGCGGTTTGCCCGTGGCAGGCGCGTACGACGTGACGCCGGTGCCGGCGGTCGCGATCAGGCGGTCGGTCAGTGCCGCCACGTACTCCGGCTCGAACGCGTACGACGCACGCGGGTCGTGCTCGGGGTCTGCCGGGAGTTGTGTCGAGGGGTTCACGCTCATGACGGGAGCGTAAACCCACGGGTAACTTGACACAATAGAGCGTCTTGTAAAGCGGCTAGTCGGCGCGAGAAGCGGCACTTGACCGCAGGTACAACTCGGCGAGCCCGAGGCCCACGACGATGCCCGGGATCGCAAACACACCCGGGACGTCGACGTTCGTGCTGCTGCCGGGGACGAGACTGAGAACGCCCAAGAACGCTGCGAGTACAACGAACGGGAAAAGTCGTCGAGCGAGTGGCCGAGGACTCAGCGCATACCAAGCCCACCCGGATGCCCCACCCAGGACGACGATCAATGCCGCTGCACCGGTCGACCCGAGCGCTTCAACGAGCTTGCGCCCGACCACGGCGATCACCCACAGGCCAGTCATCGGGATGAGCCACGGCGACGCCGTGAGCCTGGTCCACAGGCTCATCTTCATCGGACGAGTATCGCCGATGCTCAGCGGAACGTGAAGTAGATCCACGCGCTGTGGGCCGACGCGTTCACGACGTCGCCGGCGAAGGTGCCGCGGACCCGGAAGTTCACCCGCGACGGGTGTCGGCCGCCCCACGTCCAGTAGACCTGGCCCTGGCTGCCCTCGACCTTGCAGACACTCGTCTTCACGGTCCGCCAACCGCTGGCGTACCTGCGCTGAACCTGGTGGCGCAGGCACCGCTTGCCCGGGAAGGCGGGCCCGCTCTGGGTAACGAAGGACGGCGACGTCCCCGCGCCGTAGACGGCATAGCGACCCGACTTCACGATGTAGGTGCCGTAGCTCGTCTCCATCGAGGCGCGCACCGGGACTGATTCGGTCGCGGTCGCCTTGACGGTGTCGTCCGAGGGCTCGTTCGGCGTGCCGTGGTCGTCGATCAGCTGAGCACGCATGTGCACGTTGTAGTACATCGCCAGGTCGCAGGTGAACGTGTCGGTGTTCACGTTCTGGCTCGCGCAGACGTCCTTCCAGGCCGCGCTGCCCGGGAACTGGACCTGCAGCACGTAGTCGAGGTTCGACGCGACGACCTTGCTGGTGAAGGTCGCGGTCTGGCCGCCGATGTAGACCGTGTGGTTCGAGGTCAGCGTGACCGACGGCGGGGGGTCGGTGGCCACGGCAGGTGTCGCCGGCACCGCAAGGGCGCCGGCCGCCAGGAGCAGCACCAGGATCCGAAATCGCCGAGTCATGCCCTGATCAACGCAAAACGGGCTCTTTGGTCACGTGTCGTCAGCGCAGGTCAGCCGTCGTCTTGTGGGAGGTGAGCGCAGTTCGCTTCTGGTGGCCCCACGGGCGGAGGTCGACGTACACCTCGGCGAACACCAGACCTGCGAGAACCCCAGGGATGACCAGATTCGGCCCGAGCCTCTCGGCCTGGAAGTCGAACGACGCGAACGCCATCCAGACCACGAAGACGCACGCCAATGGGAACAGCCGGTGAGCCAGTGGCCGTGGGTTCGTCCGGTACCAGAAGGCTCCGAGTGCGATTCCAGCGACGACGCTGACCGCCATCCGCGCACCGGAAGGCACGCCCCGGAGGCGTAGGTCGTCCAGGGCAACCCCGACGATGACTACGGCCACGTAGACGATCCACCACGCCCGGGGGGCCCATCTGCTCGCGCGCACGCGACCAGTATCCGTATCCGTAGTCATTCCGGCGACCCTTCGGGCGGCTCTTCGCGGCCCTCGGCCTCGTCCCGCTCCGCCCACGCCAGCAACGGTGCGATGTCGAAGACGTGGTCGTCGATGTCGTGGTGCAGATCGCCCAGCTCGGCGTACCGGTCGGGCATGGTCGCGATGGTGAAGTCCCCGGGCTCACACTGGTCGACCTCGTCCCAGCGGATCGGCGCACTGACGGTGGCCTCTGGATTGCCGCGCACCGAGTACGCCGCTGCAATGGTGTGGTCGCGCGCGTTCTGGTTGTAGTCGACGAAGAGGTCAGCCGGGTCGCGATCCTTGCGCCACCAGGTGGTCGTGACCGCGCTGTTGCGGCGCTCGACCTCGCGCGCGAAGGCCAGGGCAGCGCGCCGCACACCCTGGTGGTCGGCCTCGGGCCGGATCCGCACGTAGATGTGCATGCCGGAGCCGCCGCTCGTCTTGGGGTAGCCCACCGCGCCGAGCTCGTCGAGCACCTCGTGCGCCGTGTGCGCGACGCGTTGCACCGTCGCCCAGTCGCACTCAGGGCCCGGGTCCAGGTCGATCCGCCACTCGTCGGGCTTCTCGACGTCCGCTCGGCGACTGTTCCACGGGTGGAACTCGACCGTGCTCATCTGCACCGCCCACGCCACCTGCGCGATCTCGGTGACGCACAGCTCGTCGGCCGTCCGCTTCCAACGCGGGAAGAAGACCTCCACGGTCTCCATCCAGTCGGGTGCGCCTCGGGGCAGCCGCTTCTGGTGCACCTTCTCACCGGTCACCCCGGTCGGGAACCGATGCAGCATGCACGGTCGATCGCGCAGCGCGTTGACGATGCCGTCCCCGACCGCGAGGTAGTACTCGACCAGGTCGAGCTTGGTCTCGCCCCGCGCCGGGAAGTACACCCGATCCGGGTTCGAGACCCGGACGACCCGGTTCTCGATCTCAAGTTCGACCGCCGCGCTCATGGGGTGATCGTGCCAGAACGCGCCCGGTCATCGCCCTTTGCGCGTACGTCGCCGGGTTTCGAGAAGCTCAACCACCGGGGCTGAGAACCCGGTCATCGAGCTTGCCGAGATGTGGCGACCTTTGCGCGTACGTCGCCACATCTCGGCACGCTCCGTCACGACCTCGTCCGTCGGTCGCGGTCGCTGCTCGATGACCGATGAAGTGATCCGCTGGCGCGTCTCACTTCGCGTAGTTCGACGCGCCCCACCAGTCCACGACCACTACCGGCTCCTCACCGACCACCCAGGCGTCGTGGCCGTGTGGAAGGGCCGTCACGTCGCCGGCGACGGCGTCGAGCTGCGAGCCGTCGGCCATCTGGATCCGCAGGGTCCCCTGGAGGTGGTACTGGAAGTGCGGCGCCTCGCACAGGTCGGTGCCGGCGATCGGCTTGACGTGCTCCGACCAGCGCCAGCCGGGCTGCAGGGTCAGTCGCCCGATCTCACTGCCGCCGATCGAGAGCAGGTCGACCACGCCGTACTCGAAGGTCCGGGACTCGTCCGGGGTGGCGAAGTTCTTCTGCTCCGCCTGGGTTGTCGTTGCCATGGTGCGTCTCCGTTCGATGGGTTCCGGCGGCTGCTGTGCCGCTGGACCCACCTTGTTCGCCGCACCTTGCAGCACCCTTGCAGCCCGACCTCCGCCCGGCGCGCGACGCTACGATCGGCCGGTGGGTGCCCTGTCGGTGCGCGTGCTGGGCGATCTGGAGATCGGCGGCCTCGAGACACGTACGCTCGCCGACCGGAAAGCCCGGCTGGTGCTGCGACTGCTGGCTCTCGCCCGCGGTCGGGCGATCCCCACGGCCGCCCTCGCCGATGCTGTCTGGGGCGACAACGCTCCGAGCCGGCCCGCGGACCAGGTGGCGGTCCTCGTCAGCAGACTTCGCCGGGCGCTCGGGCGCGACCGGATCGAGTACGGCGACCACGGCTACCAGCTGATCTACGACTGGCTTGACCTCGACGAGCTCGCCGGAGTCACCGCCGAGGCTGAACACCGGCACCAGAGCGGGAACAACCTCGGCGCGGTCGCCGCCTGCCGGATCGCCCTCACCCTCATCCGGGGCCCGCTGCCGGCGCTCGGGACCGAGGCCGACTGGGCGCAGGCAGACCTCGCCACCGCGAACCGGCTGGTGCGCCGCGCCCGCCGCACGGCAGCCGCCGCGATGCTGGAAACCGGTGAGTGGCTCGACGCGCTCGACCTGGCGGCCGTCGATCTCCAGGACGATCCGTACGACGAGGAAGCGGCCCGCCACCTGATGCGGGCCCACGTCCTCGCCGGTCGTCCCGGCGCCGCGCTGGCCGTGTTCGCCTCGTTGCGCGCGACGCTCGAGGATGACCTCGGCACCGATCCGGGATCCGAGACCGGCGCCCTGCACGAGGCGATCCTGCGAGGAGAACTGCCAAGCGCAACGCAGCGCCGTCCGACCGGGCGGCCGGGCGCTGCCGTGGTCGGTCGACAGCACGAGCTCGACCGCCTCAACGCCCTGGCTGACCAGATCGCCGGAATGCGGATCGTCGGCATCAGCGGGGAAGCCGGGATCGGGAAGACCACCCTCGTCTCCGCGTGGTCGCGCCAGCGAGCCGAAGGCGGTGACACGCTGCTGTTCGGGACCTGCGGAGCCCTGGACCGGTCCACACCCCTCGACGTCCTGCTCGGGGCGATCGCCGAGCACCTGCGCCGAGCAGACGATCCCAGCAGCCTGCTCGCCGACGACGCCGCGCTGCTTGCACCCCTGCTCGGCATGTCGGTGCCGCGCCCTGAGGACCAGCACGCGCCGGACTCGGTCCTCGGGCCGGCCAACCTGTACGCCGCGATCACCGCGGTCCTGGAGCGCATCGCCGGAACCAGCGGCGCGATCCTGGTGATCGACGACGCCCACCTGGCCGGACAGGCACTGGCCGACTGGGCACGCTTCTCGCTCCGCCGCTCGCCACGCCTCCTCGTGGTGGCTGCCGCGCGACTGGCCGAAGGCGTGCCGCTGCCGATCACCGACGAGCTGGTGCTCCGTCCGCTGGATGCGCAGGAGACCGCAGAGCTGGTCGGCGCCGATCGGGCCGACGAGCTGTTCGCCCGGTCCGGCGGACATCCGCTGTTCCTCAGCGAGCTCGTGAACACCCCCGCCTCGGCCGAGGAGGTGCCACCCTCACTGGTCGACGCGGTGGAGCAGCGCTGTGCCGATCTCGGTTCGGCAGCGGAGCTGCTGCGGGCGGCCGCAGTGCTCGGCAACCACCTCGACCTGGACCTGCTCGCGTCGGTCCTCGGACGGCCGACACTCGACGTCCTGGCCGACGCCGAGCTCGCCGAGGACCGCCAACTGCTGGTCGAACGGGGCGGCCGGTACTCGTTCCGGCACGACCTGGTGCGCGAGGCGCTGGCCATCAACACCCGCGCCGGGCGGGCTGCGCTGCTGCACCGCGAGGCCGGCCGGATCCTGGCCCGCAGGCCCGGCTCGGACGCCGTCGAGGTCGCCGAGCACGCACGCCTCGGTGGAGACCTCGTCCAGGCGGCACTGTCGCTGCGGGTCGCCGCCGCGCGCGCGGCCGAACGCTTCGACCATGCGACGGCCGAGGCGCTGCTCGACGAGTCGCTGGCACTCGACCCGCTCGACGCGACGCTGCTCGAACGAGCCCGGGTCCGAACCCGGCGCGGGCGCTACACAGAGGCGGAGAGCGACGTGACCGCGGCCGCCCGCGCGGGGGCCGAGGCCTGGGAGGTAGGCGCCTGGGCGGCCTACTTCGACCGCCGCTTCGACGATGCGATCCGGTTCGCCCGCGACGGCGAGACCAGCACCGAGGACCCCGTGTTGCGGACGCGCTGCCTGACCGTCGGCGGTCGCACCCTGCACGCGCGCGGGGATCTCGACGGAGCCGAGAAGAAGCTCACGGCCGCGGTCGCCGAGGCCGAGGGACAGGATCGCCTCACCGCGTCCGCGTGGCTCGGGGTCCTCAAGTCGCACCGAAGCCGACCCGATGAGGCCCTCGAGCTGCTCGGACCGGTTGCCCACGCCGGTGCCGGGGTCGACCTCACCTCCGCCACCCTGCATGCCCTCCTGTTCACCGGCCATGCTCATGCGCTCGCCGGACGACCGGAGGCGGCGATCACCGCACTGGCGCGCTACACGACCGAGGTCGAGCGGCGCCAGGTGCCGCGCTTCGCCGGCCGTGGCGTGAACATGTCCGGGTGGGTGCTGCGCAACGTCGGCGCCCATGAAGCGGCCCTCGACGCGAACCAGGCGGCGCTCGACACCTCGCCGGGCAAGGGCGCCGAGCTGCCGATCGCGGCGCTGGAGGACCTGGCCGACGAGCAGCTCCGGATCGGCGATCCGCAGGCCGCGGCCGCCTTCCTCGACCAGGTGACTCCCCTGCTGGTCGGAGATCTCGTCTTCGGTTGGCGCCTGGACCTCAAGCACGCGTTGCTGCGGGCGCGGCTCGCCTTGGAGTCCGACCCGGAGCAGGCCCTGGCCGAGGCAACGGCGCTGGTCGCGACCGCCACGGCGATGGACGTGCCGCGGTACAGCTCGGTGGGTCGCCTGCTGGTGCACCGAGCCCACGCGTTGCTGGGCGTCGCGGTCGACGCGGAGGTGGCCGGCCGCGATCTCGACGAGGTCGAGAACGCCGTACGGATCGAGGCGTGGTGGTGGGCCGGGGAGACCGGAGCCGCCCTGGGCTGGGATCACTGGGTTCGCCGTGCCGAGACACTGGCGGCCGAGCTGGCCCGATCAGCGGGCCCGTGCGCCGAGGCCCTGCACACCGACGCCGACCGACGCCTCGCCGACTGGCGGCTCAGGATGCGCCGAGCGCCAGGACGGGGATGACGACCGGTCCGGTTCCGGCAACCGCGTCTTCGGCCCGGGCGCGTGCCCCGCGTAGCACCTCCGCAGGCAGACCGGCGATGAACGGTGCCAGGTGCGCCATCCCAAAACGCCAGGCCACGATGTCCGCCGGGGTCTCCAGCCCGGTGTCCACCTCGAGCATCCGGACCACCGCCGCGTCGAACCCGGCCGCACGTGCCAGGTCGACCAACGCCGCGGCATCATTCACCGCCGGCTCGGTCTGGTCCTTGACCCGTCGGTACCAGGCCGGTACGACGAACCCGATCCCCGCCATCACCGCGTCCACAGCCTCCTTGGCGGGATGGGTCCATCCCGGAGCGAAGGCCGACGCGACCACGGCGTCGCCGACCCTGCGCACCTACGCCATACCTGCCGGCGGATCCGGCAGGTGACCGAGGCAGAACGCCGCCGTGACCACGTCGAAGCTCGCGTCCGGGAACGGCAGCCGGGTGAGGTCGGCGACCACCGCAGCGATCCGCCCCTCACGCTGGTGCAGCATGCCGGCGGCGAGGTCCGAGGCGACCACCGAGGCCGCCCCCAGGCGCAAGGCAGCGCTGCCGGCAACGGCCGTGCCGGCGCCGACATCGAGGACCCGGGCCCCCGCGAGCGGCACCGGCGAGGTCGCGACCAGGGCATCGGCCAGGCGCGCGTAGACCCGCTCCGGGCCGTCGTGCCAGCCAGACGCCGCGCCGTCGTACGCGTCCGCGACCGACGTCATCCGAGCAGCGGTGCCGCGCGCACAGCCCACTCCTCCCACCAGAGCAGTTCGTCGTCGTACCCGGAGAACGCCTTCTCCCAGCCGAAGAGCACCAGCGCACCGAGGAGCGCGAGCGGCAGCTGCGTGTCCGACCACCTGCCGACCTCGACACCGTGGCGCTCGAGGGCGGCGCGGTAGGAGGCGATGGTGTCCTCCTTGGACCGCGGGAGGCGACGGCAGTTGATCGCCAGGTACCAGGCAAGGTCGCTCAACGGAGCAGCCCTTCCCGGGCTCTCCCAGTCGAGGATGACCGTGCGACCGAGGTCGTCGGTCCCGAGGTTGTCCAGCTTCCAGTTGCCGTGGACGAACGTCTGCGGGGTCTGCGCCAGCGCGCGGACCAGTGGATCGGGTTCGTGCACGAGGGGCACGACGATCGAGGCGGCGAGCGGTGCCACCTCGGCCAGCATCGGCCAGCCCTGACCGACCAGGCGCGGCACCAGTGCGTCCGAACCTCGCTGAGCCTCGGCCGCCGACATCGCCGGGGACAGCTCGGTGTATCGCCGCCGGGCAGAGACCACGTCGATGTCACGGTCGGTCTCCCAGAACGACGCATGCATCGCGGCCATGTGGTCCAGGAAGCGCTCGTGCTGCTCCTCGGCGAGGACCTCGTCGGTCGCCGGAACCAACCACGGCGAGACGTCGCGCATCAGCAACGCCGGGACCGGGCCCCGTGCCACCGCGATGATCGGTTGGTTGAAGCACTCGGGCAGCTCGTCGAGCAGCCCCCGGAACCAGAGCTCGACCGTTGCTCCACCGGGGACGCCGGACGCGCGTATCGTCCAGTCCGACTCGACGTCGAGGTACTTCACGACATGGGGCTCGCCGCCGATGAAGACCCGTTCGAGCCGGGCACCGGACTTGCCCGGCGTCACCATCTCTTCGCGGTGTTCGACACCGGCGAGCAGGGAGTCGACCGAGTCGTGCAGGACTCGCGTCTCAGGCATCTGCGGCCTCCATCTCGGCCATCAGCGCGGCCGGCCAGCGACCGCCGCACATCACCAGGTCCTCGACGATCCTGTCGTCGCGGATCTGGAACTGGTGCAGGTGGTGGGCCGTGTGCGGGACGCCGTTCTCGTTCCACGACAGCAGGTAGCGCACCACCTCGCCGCCGTCGACGCTCGTCCGCTCGAGCTCCTCGAAGTTCGCGGGATCGGCGAACCAGTGCGCGTAGGTCTCCCGGATCGCCGTGACTCCGTGCCGGTGGAAGCGCCAGTTCGGCACGGTGGCATCGAGGGTCGCGTCCTCGGCCCAGGCGTCGCAGTCGGCGATCGCGGCCGCTTGCACCGCGGTCAGGAAACGATCAACGGCGCTCATCGTCTCGGTCATGGGGGTCTCCCGTCGGTAGGTTCATCGTGGCAGTTCCCACGATGTTCCGGACCCCTTGCAGCGAGGTTGCAGCCTCGCGCACGCTCAGCCGGTGCCGTGCTGCTTGATGAACCCCAGAATCGGTTCGGCCAGCTCGGGGCGGCACACGACCAGGTCCGGAAGCAGTACCTCGGGCTGGTTGTAGACCAGCTCGGAGCCGTCAATGCGACTGGTGAAGAGACCGGCGGCGCGGGCCACGGCGACGGGCGCCGCGGAGTCCCACTCGTACTGACCTCCGGCATGCACGTACGCATCGGTCACGTCGCGGGCGACCGAGATGACCTTGGCACCCGCCGAACCCATCGGCACCAGGTCGGCACCGAGCTCCTCGGCGAGCGCCTGGACGAAGGCCGGCGGCCGGGTCCTGGAGACCGCGATCCGAGGCCGCGGCGCGGTCCTTGCCGGTACGACGGGAGGCATGCCCGTGTGGAAGGTCCGGCCCAGCCCGGGTTGGGCGACGGCTCCCGCGATGAGGTCGCCCTCCGACCAGAGCGCGACATGCACGGCCCAGTCGTCGCGCGGCGGCTCGGAGTACTCCCGGGTGCCGTCGACCGGGTCGATGATCCAGACCCGGGGCGTGCTCAAGCGGTCGAGCTCACCGACGGTCCCGCGGTGCTCCTCCTCGCTGAGCACCGCATCCGCCGGCTTGTACTCGGCGAACAACGACATGAGCAGCTCGTGGGACGCCAGGTCCCCGGCGTCCTTGAGCTCCGTGCCCTCCAGCCCGCCGGTGCGGACCTGCAGCAGAAGCTCACCGGCCACGGTGGCGGCCCACGCAGCGAAGAGGTGGTCGTTCTCAAGCGCGTCGGCCGGCGGCGGTCCGGGGTCGAAGTCAGTCACGCACGGAGCCTATCGAGCGCCCGAGCTTGCTCGAGGCCGAGTGGGCGACAGTGCGTTGACGAGTGAAGCGAGGATCACACGCGGGACCTACCGGTGAGGTTCAGCGGTTGAAGCGCTGCTGCGCCTCGTCGAGTCCCCTGTCGATCAGACACTCGATTGCGTCCGCTGCCGCGTCGATCTGGAGCGGCAGTTCCTTGCGCTCGGCGGTCGAGTAGTCGGACAGCACGAAGTCGGCCGGATCCTGCCGACCAGGAGGACGGCCGATGCCGACGCGAACCCGGTAGAAGTCACCGGTGCCCAGCGAGGCACGCATGGACTTCAGCCCGTTGTGGCCGTTGTCGCCGCCGCCGAGCTTGGTGCGCAGGGTGCCGAAGTCGATGTCGAGCTCGTCGTGGATCGCGATGATGTGCCCGGGGTCCACGCCGTAGAACTTGGCCAGCGTCGAGACCGGTCCCCCGGACTCGTTCATGAAGCCGCGGGCGCGACCCAGCACCACCTTCGGAGCGTCGACCCCCGGCGGAGCGAGCCTGCCCTCGAGCACCTGGGCCCGTCCGGACTTGTGCGACTTCAGGGAACCGCCCATCCGGCGCGCCAGTTCGTCGACCACGAGGTAGCCGATGTTGTGGCGCGTGCCGGCGTACGTCGGGCCGGGGTTGCCCAGCCCGACGACCAGCCAGACGTCGGTCTCAGTCACGCTTCCCTCTCGGGACTCAGCTCACCGCGGGGTGAGCAGGACTCACTCGGAGTCGCTGTCCTCGGCGTCCTGGATCGGAGCCTCGGCCGGCGGGCCGGCGTTCTCGGCCACGTCGGCGGCGAGCTCGGCCTCGGCAGCGTCCGCGGACTTGCCCTGGGTGATGTTGACGATCAGCAGGTCCGCGTCGCTCATCAGGACCGAGCCCCTCGGCAGCTCGAGCTGGGCAGCCAGGATCTGGGTGCCGGCCTCGAGTCCCTCGATCGAGACCTCGATCGCCTCGGGGATGTGAGTGGCTTCGGCCTCGACGGTGACGGCGTTGTTCTCCAGCTGGACGAACGCCTCCTTGTTGGCCTCGCCGACCAGGTGGACGGGCACCTCGACGGTGACCTTCTCGCCCTTCTTCACGGCGACGAAGTCCACGTGCTCGAGGAAGCCCTTGATCGGGTCGGCCTGGACCTGCTTGGTCAGCGCGAGCTGGACCTTGCCGTCGACGTCGATGTTGAGGACCGCGTTGGCGCCGCCGTGCTTGAGGGCCATCAGGGTATCGTGGGCCGGCAGGGTCACGTGGACCGGGGTCTCGCCGTGGCCGTAGATGACCGCAGGCACCTTGTTGTCGCGGCGGATGCGGCGGGCAGCGCCCTTGCCGAACTCGGTACGGGCCTCGGCCTTGATCAGGTCTTCAGACATCGGTGGCGCTCCTCGAAACGTGGTTCATGAAGGTGAAGTACGTGGCTGCTCGCCGGCGTTGTCGGCCGGAGACACGACATGCACCGCGCACGACGGGCACGGTGCATGGAGATTCACGAACCGACCGCGTCGATCACGGAACATCCCTGTCCGGGGCATTCCCTCGCCGAGGCAACCTGGAAATACTAGCCAAGCCTTGGCCACAAGGCGAATCGCGGGTCCGCGTGAACCTCGCCTCATCTGGCAGGCGCTGGAACTGAACCGACTAGGCGTGACCGTCGAACATGCTCGTGACGCTGCCGTCCTCGAAGACTTCCTTGATCGCACGTGAGAGCAGCGGGGCGATCGAGAGGCAGGTCAGCTTGTCGAACTCGCAGTCGGGCGAGAGCGGCAGCGTGTTGGTGACCACGATCTCGACGGCCGGGGAGTTCTTGAGCCGGTCGACCGCGGGGTCGGAGAGGATCGCGTGCGTCGCGGCGATGATCACCCCGGCGGCACCGTCGGCCATGAGCGCTTCGGCGGCCTTCACGATCGTGCCGCCGGTGTCGATGATGTCGTCGGTCAGGACGCAGACCCGGCCACTGACGTCACCGACCACGCGGTTGGCCACGACCTGGTTGGCCTGGGTGATGTCGCGGGTCTTGTGGATGAAGGCCAGCGGCACACCGCCGAGGCGTTCGGACCAGCGCTCGGCGACCTTGATCCGCCCGGCATCCGGGGACACCACGGCGAGCGGCTGGTCGCCGTACTTGTCACGGATGTAGTCAGCCAGGATCGGCAGCGCCATCAGGTGGTCGACCGGGCCGTCGAAGAATCCCTGCAGCTGGTCGGCGTGCAGATCGACGGTGATGATCCTGTCGGCGCCAGCGGTCTTGAAGAGGTCTGCCATCAGGCGTGCGGAGATCGGCTCGCGGCCACGGTGCTTCTTGTCCTGGCGGCTGTAGCCCCAGAACGGCATCACGACGGTGATCCGCTTGGCAGAGGCGCGCTTGAGCGCGTCCACCATGATCAGGTGCTCCATGATCCACTCGTTGACCGGGGCCGTGTGGCTCTGGATCACGAAGGCGTCGCAGCCGCGGACGGACTCCTCGTAGCGGATGTAGATCTCCGAGTTCGCGAACTCGCGGGCCTCGGTGGGAACCAGCGGAGTGCCGAGCCCCTCGGCGACTTCCGCCGCCAGTCCGGGATGGGCCCGCCCGGAGAACACCATGAGGTTCTTCTCGGTGGTTTTCTTCATTCCGCTCACCCTGGGTACTCCTCGCGGACCCTCGACGTTTGACCTGCGTCAGTCCGATTGTCACTCACCGGCGGGTGTCTCGGAAACCGGACCTGCCGACGTGCCAGCATCTGGACGATCTTCTCGTCGGCTGGCTGCCTCGGCGGCGCGGGCCTGCGCCGTACCGGCTCGCCGCTTCTGGGCCCACTGGTCGTAGTGGCGCTGCGTGCCGGTGGTCACCGCAAGTGATCCGGGCGGAACATCGCGTCGGATGACACTGCCCGCTCCGGTCGCGGCGCCGTCGCCGATGGTCACCGGGGCGACGAACGTGTTGTTGCTCGCCGTCTTCGCGTGCGCACCGATCACGGTGCGGTGCTTGGAGACTCCGTCGTAGTTCGCGAAGATCGTGCCGGCTCCGATGTTGGCGCCCTCACCGATGCTCGCGTCGCCGACGTAGGAGAGGTGCGGGACCTTGGCGCCCTCGCCGATGTGTGCGTTCTTGGTCTCGACGAACGCGCCGATCTTGCCGTCGGCACCCAGCTCGGTGCCCGGGCGCAGGTACGAGAACGGCCCGACGACGGCCCCCGCACCGATCACCGCCAGCTCGCCGTGGGTCCGTACGACGCGCGCACCGGTGCCGACCTCGACATCGCGCAGCGTGCTGTCCGGGCCGATCACGGCGTCCTCGTCGACGACGGTGGTGCCCAGGAGCTGCACCCCGGGCAGGATCGTCACGTCGACGGCGAGCTTCACGTCGGCGTCGATCCAGGTGCTGGTCGGATCGACAATCGTGACTCCGTCACGCATCCAGCGCTCCAGGATCCGGCGGTTCATCTCGGCGGCGAGCGCCGCCATCTGCACGCGGTCATTGGCACCCTCGGTCTGCATGACGTCGCTGATCGCGAACGCGCCGACCGAACGACCGTGCTGGCGAGCCAGGTGCACGGTGTCGGTCAGGTAGTACTCGCCCTTGGCGTTGCTGTTCGTGATCTGCGGGAGCGCCACGTCGAGGAACTCCGCGTCGAAGGCCAGGATCCCGCTGTTGATCTCGGCGATCCGGGCCTGCTCCGGACTCGCGTCGTTCTCCTCCACGATCGCCTCGACGCCACCGTCCGCACCGCGGACGATGCGCCCGTAGCCGGACGGGTCCGCCACGACCCCGGTCAGGATGGTGATCGCGTCATCCGAGGCCCGGTGGACGTCAGCCAAGGCCGCCAGGCTCTCGCCCTGCAGTAGTGGCGTATCGCCGTACGCGACGATGACAATGCCCGTCCGCGCTTCGGCGGGCAGTGCCTTCCAGCCCATCCGGACCGCGTGCCCGGTCCCCTCCTGGGTCTCCTGGACCGCCAGGACGACGCCCGGTACGAGGTGCTCGATGTGCGCGCCGACCTGCTCACGCTGGTTGCCCACGACCGCGACGATGCGTGCCGGCTCGAGGGCAGCAGCGGCGTGCAGGACGTGCCCGATCATGCTGCGACCGGCGATGGGGTGCAGCACCTTCATCGTCTTGGACTTCATGCGGGTTCCGCCACCGGCGGCCAGCACGATGACGGTGATCTCCTGCGACACGAGCCCTCCTCTTCCGGGACGCGCCAACACGTACCCAGCGCTCTCGACCCTACCCAACGTCGCGCGCGGCGCCGCATCCCGGCGTTGGGGACGGACCGGACTTTCCGGGCTGACCCGATGTGGCTATTGCTGGGTCGGAGAGACAGGCGTGTCATGACAAGTGGCGGCGCGGGGACTGGCACCAGGTCAGCGGGGAAGCGTTGCCGGCCGCGAGCTCGGGTCGATGGACTCGGGGCGTCGGCGTGGCGCACCGTCCGGGCGCGGATCGCGTACGGGTGACCAGAGGGGCCCTCTGATGAGCACACCATCGACAGCACATTCCTCACGCCTACGCCGTCGAGTCGGACTCGTCGCAGCCATCGTGTTGGCGCTGGCCGGGGCGGTCGTGCCTGTGGGCCCTGCCCGCGCTGCGAGCGGCCCGTTCAGCATCGACGGCGTCGTCCCGGACACGACCCCGACTCCCCCCCAGCTCTCGGACGCGTTCGGGAACGTCAAGGAGATCGGTCCAGTGAACTCCAGCACCACGAAGATCGGCGTGATCCAGAGCGCGCCGACACCGATGCTGGCACTGACCAACCCGAACGCGCAGGTCGATCTCCGCCGTGCCTGGCTGACCACGGCCAAGGACTCCGCGACCGGCCACGACTGGCTCTACTTCGCCTGGGAGCGCGACTCGAACAGCGGTAGCGGGTTCATCGCCTACGAGTTCATGCAGAACGCGGCGCCGGCAGGGTGCGCGTACGGCACCGCGACCGATGCCCAGCTGATCGCGAACTGCAACCCGTGGGCGAACCGCAGGGCGGGTGACTTCATGATCCTGTGGGACCAGAGCGGGAGCAGCACCGCCCTGGTCCTGCGAACGTGGTCGGCGGATTCGGCAGGACACCTGACGCTCGGTGTGGGGGTCCCCCTGAACGCCACCGTGTCCCAGGCGGCCTTCAGCCCTGACGGGTTCCGCGGCGAGGCTGCCGTGGACCTGACTGCCACCATCTTCGGTGGGAGCAATGCGTGCAAGTCCTTCGCCAATACGATCCCCAGCACGGTGACCGGTAACTCGGACTCGGCCGACTACAAGGACACGATCCTCCAGCAGACCCCACCGATCACGAACTGCACGGCGACGATTACGACAACGCCCAAGACCAGTGCCGGTGCCTCGATTCCGGCCACCGGCCTGGCGATCGGCTCAGGAGCCGTGGGCGTGATGGATTCCGCAGTGGTCGGTCTGTCCGGAGGTACAGCGACGCCGAGCGGTTCGGTCTCCTTCACCCTGTGCAAGGTCGATGCTCCAGCTACGTGCTCGACAGGCGGTACTACCGTCGGCTCGACGTCGCTGACCGGGGGAACCTATCCGGCGACGGTCAATTCGCCGACGGCGTACGTCACCTCGGCGGGACGCTACTGCTGGCGAAGCTCCTTCAGCGGCGACACCGCGAACGGGATCTCGGGCGTGAGCGAGTCGAGCTCCGGCGAGTGCTTCACCGTCAATCCGGCGACACCTGCGGTGGCGACCACTGCTGGCCCCACCCAGCTCATCGGGCAACCGGTGACCGACTCCGCTTCGCTGACCGGAACGACCGCGCAGCCGGCCAACCCGGTCATCAACCTGACAGGAGCCACCGGTCCGGCCGCGGGCGGCACGATCACGTTCCTGCTCTACGGGCCGAGCAGCTCGGGATGCGGGAACCTCGTCTACACCTCCCCGACCGTCGCGGTGCACGGAGACGGCAGCTACCCCACACCGGACCCGCAGTTCGTGCCGACGCAGGCCGGGACCTATCACTGGGTCGCGAACTACTCGGGCTCATCGCCGAACACGAGCTCCACCACCCACAACACGTTGTGCGACGACACGGCCGAGGACGTCACCGTGACCACGGTCGCGTCGACACTCTCGACGGCGCAGACCTGGGTCCCGAACGACTCGATCACGGTCTCGGCACCCGCCGGTGGGACGCTCGCCGGCACGGCGTACTTCGACCTCTTCGGGTCCAGCGACTGTTCGGGCACGGCGCTGTACTCCACGTCGAGCGCCGTGGGCGGACTTTCCCCGCAGACCGTGGGCACGGCGAACACCACGGCCCAGAGCTCGTCGGGACCGTACTCGTGGCGGGTCCGCTACGACAGCACCAATCCCGCCCAACGCAGCATCCCGGCCAGCTGCCTCGAGACGTCTGCGCTCACCGTCGTGAACGGAGGCAGCGTCTCCAGCCCGTGACCCTAGGCTGTCGGCATGGCTGACCCCGTTGCCGACCGACTCCTCGACGCCCAGATCGCCTGGCTGGTTGCCCAGCTGACCGGACCGGGCGTCGAGGACCGGATC
>NZ_JAOPXI010000140.1 GCF_025965215.1 Marmoricola sp. | reverse complement strand
TGGTCGCCAGCGAGGCGTGGCCGAGCATCTCCTGGACGGTGCGCAGGTCCGCTCCCCCCTCGAGCAGGTGCGTGGCGGCCGTGTGGCGAAGACCGTGCGGACCGAGGTCCGGCGCACCCGGCACGTCGGCGAGGCGACGGTGCACCATCGAGCGCACGGCTCGCTGGTCGATCCGCATGCCCCGCGCTCCCAGGAACAACGCCGGTCCGCTGCCCGGTACGAACAGCCTCGGCCGGGCCTCGGCCAGCCAGCGGCCCAGGGCCCGGTCTGCCGGCAGACCGTAGGGCACCGTCCGTTCCTTGCGGCCCTTGCCGAACACCCGGACCACCCGGCGCGATCGGTCGACGTCGTCGAGGTCGAGCCCGCACAGCTCACCGACCCGTGCGCCGGTCGCATACAGGAGCTCGAGGATCGCGACATCGCGCAGACTGACCGGGTCGGCGTCATCCGCCTGGGCGGCTGCCGCGTCGAGCAGCGCCCGGGCCTGGTTCACGTCCAGGGCTGGCGGTAGTGGCTTGTGCGCCTTGGGACTGCCGAGCTGGGCGCCGGCATCGGCCCGCGCGCGTCCGGTGCGCAACGCCCAGGCGGTGAAGACTCGGACGGCCGTGGCTCGACGCGCCATCGTCGTACGGGCCTTGCCGAGTGTCTGCTGCCGGGCCAGCCAGCTGCGCAGGGTGCGGATGTCGAGGTCGTCCAGCGACGTCTGACCGAGGGCTGCGGCGTGCGCGAGCATGCCCCCCACGTCGCCGAGATAGGCACGGACGGTGTGCGCAGTCAGGTCACGCTCGGACACGAGGTGTCGCTCGTACGCCGCCAGGGCGGTGGCGAACTCCTCGGGCAGCTCCTGCATCGCTCCAGCCTACGAACCCCCGGCCTCCGTGCCGGGCAGGCGCGACGGGGCGGGAGCGAGTCGCCATCGTCGGTTGCCGTACTCGACCAGGCCGAGGTTCTTCAACGCTTTGAGAGCCGCGAGCGTCTGCCCCGAGGCGATCCCGGCCGTACGGGCGATCCGTCCTGACTCGACGCCCTGGCGGACCGGGACCGCGTCGAGGACCTGCCTCTGCTCCGGGGTCAGGCAGTCCCGGGGATCGATCGCGCCGAGTGGCCGATCCGCCGCGAACTCCCCGGCCGGTGACGTCGCCTCGAGCACGTCACGCCCATCGGTGACCAGGAGGGCGCTACGCGCCCGGATCATCTGGTGCACCCCCTGGGACGGAGCGCTGGTCACCGGTCCGGGCACCCCCATCAGCGTCCGGCTCAGGCTCGCCGCCCAGTTGGCTGTGTTCAGAGCCCCGCTTCTCACGGCGGCCTCGACCACGACCGTCCCCCTGGTCAGGGCTGCGATGAGGCGGTTGCGGGCCAGGAACCGGATCCGGGTCGGCGCGAAGCCGGGCGCTGCCTCGGAGATCACCAGCCCGACATCTGCGATGTAGTCCAGCAGCGCGGCGTGTGCCAGCGGGTACGCGCGATCCACACCGCAGGCGAGGATCGCCACAGTCGGTCCTCGGGCAGCGAGCGCACCACGGTGAGCCGCCTGGTCGATCCCGAAAGCGGCGCCGGACACCACGGTCCGACCGGCGGCGGCGAGGGTGGCGCCGATCTCACCGGCGACAGCTGCCCCGTAGGTGGTCGCGGACCGCGAACCGACCACGGCGACAGCATCGGCGAGGGCTTCGTCGAGCCGCAGCGGGCCGCGGAGCCAGAGCCCGACCGGAGTGCCGCCGCGCTCGTGCAGAGGTGGGACGCTCGCCAGGTCTGCGACCGATACCGGCCACTCGTCGTCACCGGGAACGACGAACCGGATCCCTCGCCGTGCAGCGGCCGCGAGCGCATCGTCAGGGCGCGCCGCACGAAGGCGGTCCGCGAGCGCTGCACCGAGATCTCCGTCGTCGCACCGGGCGCGAAGTGCGGCCAGGACGGCCTCGGGACCGAGCTCGCTGACGAGCCCGGTCAAACGAGGATCCCCGGGCTCGCCGACGAGGCTCAGAACGAGACGCGCGTGGCGTCCGCTCACGCGCGTCTCGCGAGCGTGGCCAGATCGAGCGGTCTGGCGGTCCTCAACCGAAGCGCCGTGTCCAGCTCGGCACAGCCCGGCCGGTCGACGCCGCGCAGGTCGGCGACCGACCAGGCGACTCGATGCACGCGGGTGGCCCCACGCCTGGTCAGGGATCCGGCATACACCTCGGTGTCCAGGGCACGCGTCGCGTCGGCATCCAACGGGTACGCAGTCCGCAGGGCGGGGCCGGGCGCGTGGGCGTTGAGCCTCCAGTCGTCGTCGGCGTAGCGCACCCGCTGCCGGCATCTCGCCTCGGTGACCCGGACCAGCACATCGGCTGACGACTCGGGTCGGCCGAACGGATCGTTGCGCTCGTGGGCGGGCACCGGTTCGACGAACCGGGTGATGTCGATCCGGTCCGCGATCGGACCAGAGATCTTGCGCCGGTACTCGCGTCGGCGGACCTCGGTGCAGATGCACCGGTGGTCGCGCGTCAGGGGTGAGTACTCCCCGCAGGGGCACGGATTGCAAGCCAGGACGAGCATGCCCCCAGCAGGGTAGGTGGCGTCCTCGTCGCCTCGGGCGATCGTGATCTCGCCGCTCTCCAGCGGCTGCCGCAGGGCCTCGATGATGTCACCGGGCAGCAGCGGGAACTCATCGAGGAACAGCACCCCGTGATGAGCCCGGCTGACCTCGCCGGGATGCACCCGTCCGGTCCCGCCGCCGAGGATGCCGGCACGCGACGCGGTGTGGTGCGGTGCCCGGAACGGCGGCCGGGTCAACACCGGCGCACCGGGGACGAGCCCGCCGCACAGTGAATGGATTGCGGTGAGCTCCAGGGATTCCTGGGCGTCGAGGTCGGGCAGGATCGTCGGGATCCTCTCGGCGAGCGTCGTCTTGCCGGCACCCTTCGGACCGGTGAGCAGCAGGTGGTGGCCCCCTGCGGCCGCTACCTCCAGGGCGTAGCGCGCATCAGCCATGCCGAGGACGTCGAACAGGTCGACCTCCTCGAGTCGGGACTGCCCGCGCCACGAGAGCAACGGGTTGCCTGTGGGCGGCTCGACCGGTGGCGCTTCGGGGATCTCCTCACCCATCAAGAGGGCATGGGCCTGCCGCAGGGACCGGACGCCGTACACCTCGACACCGTCGACCAGCGCCGCCTCGCCAACCTGGGGTTCGGGCACCACGACTCGTCCGATCCCTCGGGCGGCCGCCGCCATCACCATCGGCAGCACGCCGGGCACGCACCGGATCCGACCGTCCAGGCTCAGCTCGCCGATCAGGACGACTCCCTCGAGCGCTCCGTCGGGGAACCTGGTCTCGCTCGCCGCCAGCACCGCGACGGCGATGGCCAGGTCGAAGTGTGTTCCGCGTTTGGGCAGGTCTGCCGGTGAGAGCAGGACGGTGGTGCGCCGGGTCACCGGCCAGTGGAAGCCGCTGTTGTCGATGGCGGCTCGGCAGCGTTCCCGCGCCTCGTTGATCGCCATGTCCGGCCGGCCGACCATCGCTGTCTGGATGAGCCCGGGGCCCAGGTCGACCTGGACGTCGATGACGTGGCCGATCGCGCCCTGGAGCGACACCGTACGGGTGGTTGCAACCATCAGCCGACGCCCCGCGAGTGCACGACGGTGGCCGGGCCGCGACGGGGGGCCGTCACGCCCACGACGTCGAGGCGGACGTGGTCCACGCGGACCTGGTGTTCGTCGGTCCACAACGCCGCCAGCCGGCGCAACCTCTGGGCCTTGATCGTGTCGACCGCCTGCAGCGGGTGGCCACGCGCCTCGCCGCGTCTGGTCTTCACCTCGCAGAAGACCAGAACGTCTCCGTCACGCAGGACCAGGTCGAGCTCGCCGACCGGGCAGCGCCAGTTGCGGTCGAGCACGACCATCCCCTGCTCGACCAGGTGCCGTGCGGCGACCCGCTCGCCGTAGGCCCCGAGTGCCTGTTGATCCTTGCCGCCCATCTGGTTGACCTCCTCGACGGAGACAACCGTGCCGGGAGGTGTGACGCACCCGGGGGCCCCGAGGCCTGTGGAGACCCGCCCCCAGGACGGGTCCTGTGGACATCAAGCGGCCCCCGGATGCGAGCTTCAGCCGACCAGCTTCGGCGCCGAGCAGGTCGGCGGCGGAGCTGCGAGAGAGAACAGGTCCACGCCGGCCACCTGCAGTCCGAGCGCTGGTGCGAGCGTGTTGACGATCAGCGAGTTCAGCGAGGTCACCAACGGGTTGAGGACGTTGTTGACCAACGGGCTCAGCAGGGAACCGAGCGGCAGCCCGAGCAGTCCCGCGTTCCCGGTGAAGGACGGAAGCGGTGTCACGGTCTGCGGCGTCTTGTACGGCGTCGTCGTGTACGCGGACCACGGGTTGAGCGTGTAGGTCCCCGACGTGTCCGTCTGTTGCGTGCTGACGCCGATGTTGACCAGCGGAACCGTCAGCCCACCGAGCAGGATGCTCAGGGCATGGACGCTGATCCACTGCTGCGGCGTCACGTTCGGGTTGCCGAGGAGGAAGTTCATCGTCGCGGCCTGCTGCTGGGTCACCTTGATGGTGATGCTCTGCGGCACACCGGACGCGCAGGTCACGCCCGTCAAGGTT
Source organism: Marmoricola sp. (assembly GCF_025965215.1). Taxonomy (GTDB): domain Bacteria; phylum Actinomycetota; class Actinomycetes; order Propionibacteriales; family Nocardioidaceae; genus Marmoricola. The sequence continues at coordinate 1,874 of NZ_JAOPXI010000140.1, read as the reverse complement.
CCCGTCGCGACGGCCAGCCCGAGATCCAGGTGGATCGGACCGGTGGCCGTGAGCACCAGCGGCACGCCCGCGTTCAGCGTCCCGTCCAGCGTCAGCTGGACCTGACCGGTGGTCGCCGTGCCGCCGTAGCAGGCGATCTTCGGCGGCTCGATCACCTTCAGCGAGGTGGTGATGGCCCCGACGCCGGGAAGCGACAGCGAGAGGTTCGGGACGTCGATCGCGGCGGTCCCGTCGGCGACGAACGCTGCGCCGGAGATCAGGTCCAGCACGTTGAGCTGCGCGTCGAGCCCGGACCCGCCCCCGGTGCCCACGTCCAGCAGCTTCCCCATGTTGACCAGCCGACCCGAGGTGCCCGCTGTGGTCAGGCTGGTCTTGATGGTCTGCAGCAGCGTGACGTTCGCGGCGCTGTGCGGCGTGGTGTTCGCCAGGACCACCGAGCTCGCATCAACCAGCTGGCCGATGGTCAGGTTGTTCATGGTGACCAGGGCGTCCGGCGTGCCCACGCCGAGCTGGCTGGCCAGCCCGAGCAGGCTGATGTTCGACGTCGCCAACCCGTCGTACCCCAGCACGCCGATCCCGAGGGCGTTGCCGAGCAAGCCGTTGAGGGCCGACTGGTTGCTGGCCAGCCCGAGCGCGTACGAGCCGATCTTGAAGCAGGCCTGCGAGCTCGCTGTGGCGATCGAGGTACGGCTCACGTTCCCGGTCCCAGGACGCAGGCTGAAACCGACCGAGCCGTTGACGGTCACTTCGACCGCCGAAGGGACGCCGGTGGTGATCGCGGTGAAGAACGAGGTCGGGTTGCTCGGGTCGTACGCGGCCGCGTTCACCGTGCCGAGCACGGCGGAGACGGTCATCCCGGACGCGCTGTTGCGAGCAAGGCTCTTGTCCGCCAGCCCCTGCAGCGTGGGGTTGATCACGGCGTAGGTGCGTCCGTCGAGCTGTCGTGCCAGGTCGAGCGCGACCACGTCGGCCACGGTCTGGGCGTCGCGGCGAGCCACCCGCTGAACCCCGATGTCGACGGCGAGCGCCGCCATCGGGATCAACGTGAAGCAGGTGATGAGCGCGACGATGATCGCCATGGCGCCGCGTTCGTTGCGACGACGGTCACGGATCGGACGGGTCCGCGCCAGCCCTCCTCCCATCAGCTGACCTCGACCTGCGCCGAGTAGCTGATGGTGGCGGGCAGGGTGAACCCGAGCCCCGGGATCGTCGGGAGCAACGAGTGGTCGCGATACGGGTACGAGATCACGACGGTGACGCAGCTCTTGGTGGCGTCACTGGCGCACACCGCCGGCGCCGAGACGGTGCAGGTCAGGTAGTTCGTGCCACAGGTCATGCTGCCCACCCCGGTCGACATCGACTGGTTGATGGCGTTGACTGCCGCCGACTGCCTGACCGCGGTGGTCGATCCAGCCGGTGCGAGCGCGGCTGCGCGCGCTCCTTCGGCGACGCTCTGCGACACGGTCTGCCGAAATGTCAGCATGTACGCGTACGACACGGTCGCGAACACCAGCGGCAGGACGACGAAACACAGGCACAAAGCCGTTTCCACGACCGCAGCACCGCGCTGAGCGCGCTCCCTCGAACCCCACGTCGACACCAGACGCCACCTCCCCACCACGAAAGATTAGTGGCAAAAAGGACTCTATGTCCGGGATGTCTAGTTTTTGGTAGACCATCCGGGCCTGGTGCCGGACCATCCGGCCCCGGCGCGAATCAGGCCTTGGGAGGCTCGAAATCCGACTTCGCGAGCTCCTCGACGTTCACGTCCTTGAAGGTGAGCACCTTGACGTTCTTGGCGAAGCGGGCCGGGCGGTACATGTCCCAGACCCACGCATCGGTCATGGTGACCTCGAAGAACACGTCGCCCGCCT
>NZ_JAOPXI010000118.1 GCF_025965215.1 Marmoricola sp. | reverse complement strand
GTCGGTGAGCCGTTGCAGCAGGGTGCGGGAACGCGGACCCATGACGCCGAGGACCGAGTACGCCTCGGTCACGTCGAGGAAAGTCGCGTCGTCGAGGTGTCGGCGCAACCAGTCGAGGTCACGGACGGTGGTCGCCGAGGACGAGATGACGAGGAACGACTGTTCCGCGGTGCGGGTGACGGTCAGGTCGGCCTCGTAGCCACCGTGGGCCGAGAGCCACGGGGTGTAGACCGCACGACCGATCGCGACATCCACGTCGGCGCCGCAGATGCGCTGCAGCGAGGCGAGCGCGCCGGGGCCGGCGACGACGTACTTGCTGAACGAGGTCTGGTCGAACACCGCGACGTCGGCGCGACACGCCAGGTGCTCGGCGATCGAGAAGGGCAGCCAGTCGGGCTTGCCCCAGGAGTAGGTCAGCTCGAGCGAACCGTCGGCCGGCCCGAACACCAGCGGCCGCTCCCAGCCCATCTTCGACCCGAACACGGCCCCCTTGGTCGCCAGCCGTTCGTGCAGCGGGGAGACGCGCTGCGGGCGTCCGGTGACGAGCTCGAGGTTGGGCCACGGAATCGCGTAGTGGTTGCCCAGGGTCTCGGCGACCCGCGACCGGAGCCAGGCGTTGTCGCCGTGGAACGGTGCGAACCGGCGTACGTCGACAGCGACCAGGTCGTCCTGTGGAGACCCGGCCACGATCCACTCCGCGAGGGCGCGGCCCGCGCCTCCGGCGGACGCGATGCCGACGGAGTTGAAGCCGCAGCCGACATAGAAGCCGGTCAGCTCGGGCGCCTCGCCGAGCAGGAACTGGTTGTCCGGAGTGAACGACTCGGGGCCGTTGTAGAACTTGCGGATGCCGGTGCGCTCGAGACTCGGGATCCGCAGCAACGCCTGGTCCATCAGGATCGAGAAGTGGTCCCAGTCCTCCTCGAGCAGCTGGAATTCGAAGGGGTAAGGGAGGTCGTCGGGGGAGCGCCAGGGCTTGGCGTTCGGCTCGAAACCGCCGATGACGAGCCCCCCGACCTCTTCCTTGAAGTAGGTCCAGCCGTCCTGGTCGCGCATGATCGGGAGGTCGGGGTGGGTGCCCTCGACCTGCTCGGTCACGACGTAGAAGTGCTCGGCAGAGTGCAGCGGGATCGTCACCCCGACCAGGTCGCCGAGCGCTTTGGCCCACTGACCGGCGCAGTTGACGACGACCTCGGCCTCGATGTCGCCGTGATCGGTTCGAACCCCCGTGACCCGCGGGCCGCGTGGTCCCGGAGCCGTCGAGATGCCTGTCACCCGCACCTTCTCGACGATCCGCGCACCGCGCTGGCGTGCTCCGCGGGCGAGCGACTGGGTCAGGTCGGCCGGGTTGACCTTGCCGTCGCCGGGCAGCCACAACGCTCCGAGCAGGTCGTCGACCTGCATCGGCGGCCACAGCTCCTGGGCTCGGGCCGGATCGATCAGCTCGGTCTCCAGGCCGTAGGCATCGCCGTTGGCCGCCGTGCGGGCGAGCTGGACCATCCGTTCGGGGGTCCGCGCAAGGACCAGGCCGCCCACGTTGCAGTAGCCGGTGGCCAGCCCGGTCTCGGCCTCGAGCTCGGCGTAGAGCTGCGCGGAGTACTGCACGAGGCGGGTGCCGCTCTCGCTGGCGCGCAGCGGCCCGACGAGACCGGCGGCGTGCCACGTCGTACCGGAGGAGAGGCGGCCCTGCTCCAGCAGCACCACGTCAGTCCACCCGTGCTTGGTGAGGTGGTAGGCGACGCTGGTGCCGATCACGCCGCCGCCGATGATGACCACCCGGGCGCGTGAGGGCAGATCAGCCATGGGCGACAGTCTCCAGTAGGCGGGTGAACTGCGGGTCTGCAAACGTCTGCCGGGCCTTCTCGAAGCGTTCGAGCCCCCACGACCAGAAGTCGAAGTCGAGCGGACTCGTCGCCGCCTGGATGAAGCCCCACAGCGACCAGCCGTAGCAGCTGCACAGTGCCTGGAGCCGGACGCGGGCGAAGTCCGCCGCGGTAGGGCTGCCGAAGTAGGCCGCGGTCCAGGCTTCGATCATCTCCGGGGTGAAGCGGCACTCAGTGGCGGTGTTGCCCAGCTCGAAGCAGGGGTCGTTGTTGCCCGAGTACTCATAGTCGATCAGCCAGACGCGCTCGCCGTCGTCGAGGAAGTTCGCAGCGAGCAGGTCGTTGTTGCAGGGCCGGTTCTCCCGGGGTGCGGCCGCCAGCGCAGCACGCACGTCCGCCCACGCCGCTCCATGAGCTTCATAGCCGTCCGGCAGCCGGAAGCCGCGCTCGCGGATCGTCGCGAGATACCCCGCCTGGCGGGAGAACATGTCGAAGTCGTCGACGAACCGGGGCCCGGCGTGCAGGGCGCCTACGGCGGTCGCAGCACGTTTCATCACCGCCGCATCGGCGAAGCTCCGGTCCTGCAGCGCCTCGGCGTGCAGATAGCCGATCGCCAGCATCCCGAGGTCCGGGCGGTACTCCACCACGGGTGCGCCGACGCCGGCACGTGCCGCGGCGTCGGTGTTGCGCCACTCGGCTTCCCGGTCGATCCCGAGCAGGTCCGGGTCGTTGTCCGAGCAGCGCACCACGATGTCGAGCTCGGGTTTGAGGTCGTCAGTGCTCCGGACCCGGACGTTGACGTTGGTCAGGCCGCCCGGGAGCGGGGTTACCGACCACGACCGCCCCGCCAGGCAATGCAACTGTGTCAGTTGGGCGAGGCGGTCGCGATGCTCGGGTGGTGTTCTCGTGGTCGGACTCCTGGCTCAGCCGGTGGTGCCGAGATTGATGGATTTGGTGGTCGACCCGGCGGAGAATCTGGTGCAGTGACCCTGGGCGTCCGAGTTAGTGCAGGTGTCCCGCGGCAGGGTGACCGTCAGCGCGAAGGACGGACGCGAGCCATGGGCGACCTTGACCCACCGCTGCATTGTCAGGTGGCGGATGCTCGCCAGCATCCGCCCTTCATAGATCGCATCGGATCCCGAGTACGAACGCGTCAGGTCCGCGGACTTGTCACACATCGTGGCGTGCCCGACGGTCGTTCCTGCGGCGATCAACGGCCATGGCGTCGACATCTCCACTGCCACCGTCGTGCAACTGGCCCTCTGGGCGTCGATAGCCTTCGAGTCGTTGCGGTCGTACAGCTTGGGCCCTGTCGAGCGGATCTTGAACGTGCCCGTTCCTCCGTCACCGGTGCCGCTGCGCCATGATGTCGTCACGTCGAAGTCGAGCAGGTAGTAGTCGTAGGCCCTGATCCGCTCGGTGACCTTGAAGGTCGTCAGCCGGACCGTCGCCGTGCCCCGTGACGCTTTCGAGTAGTTCTCGACCACCGCGCAGAACGCGCTGCGAGGTTCGCAGAAATTGACGACGTAGCGCGGACCGTAGCTGGTCCACGACTGCACGTACTTGGCCTCGCCGACAGCCTGGACGTTCTGCGAGTACGGCACGTCAGCGACCGACGGCGATGATCGGAACACGAAGACCTGCAGCACGAGAACAGCAAGCAGCAGTGTTCCGAGTACGACGGCGACCGACACTTTTGCCCTGGTATTCCGTAACATGCCTGGGACAGTAATGCCATAAATGCCCGATATACCGTAGGTTATCCACAGTGTTCCCTGAGATCAGGTGACTGTCAGACTGCCGCCGGCTCGGCCGGTGGTTCGTCGACCGTGCGCACTGGACCCGTGAACCAGTGCTTGACGGAGACTTCCCAGTAGATCCACAGCAGCACTAGCGCGACCGGGACGACGATGATCGCGTAGTTCACGTACTTCATCGAGAACCCGCTCATCCAGGGGACGCCCACGTTCGCTGTGGGCAGCAGGCCGACGATGCTCATGATCACGATCTCGACGACCGCAACGATGTTCATCCACTTGTACTTGTTGCCGTTGTTCCAGCTCCCGACCTCGAACTTGTCGCCGTGCTTCCACCGCAGCCAGATCGGGATGGCGAAGGCGAGGTAGAGACCGATGACGCCGATCGAGACGACCGCGAAGAATGCCACTGGAACCGGGGCACCGTTGATGTCGACCTTGACCAGTGCGGGCAGTGTGATGAGCAGGGCGACCACAGCCGAGGCGATCACCCCGTAGACAGGCACCCGCTTGTCGTTCAGCTTCGACCACAGCTGGTGGCCGGGGACGACCCGGTCGCGGCTGAAGGCGAAGAGCATCCGGCTGGTGCTGGTCATGCAGGCGCACGTGCAGAAGAACTGGCCGGCGGTCGAGATGAACACCACCAGGCCTGCGACGTGCGGCGTCAGGGCCTGTCCGAAGATGCCGAACACACTGCCGCCGGCCTTCGTCTCGCCGTCGACCGACTGCACCGCGAACAGGAACGTGATCAGCAGGATCCAGCCACCGATCGCCGAGTACAGGATCGACTGCCAGATGCCTCGGGCTGCGCCCTCGGCGGCGTCCTTGGTCTCCTCGGACAGGTGCACGGACGCGTCGTACCCGGTGATCGTGTACTGAGTCAGGATTCCAGAGAGCGGCAGGATGTACAGGATGAAGCCGAGGCCCTTGTGCCCGCTGAAGAATCCTGTGTTGTTGACCGTCGTCCCGAAGACCGCGTGCAGCGAGGCGTGGCTCGCCCCGTCCTTGAGGAAGAACCACAGGATGATGACCACGACCGCCGAGCCGATCACGTGCCACCAGACCGACACGTTGTTGATCACCGCTAGCAGGTGGCTGGAGAAGATGTTCACCAGTGCTGCCAGCGCCAGGATGATCACGAACTCGATGAAGACGCGGTTCAACGAGTAGTTCTTCAGCCACGAGTCACTGAAGTAGCCGACGAACGCGTCGAAGAAGCTCGCGCAGCCGTACGCAACCGAGGCGGCGATCGCGAGCAGGCCGATCAGGTTCAGCCACCCGGTGAAGAAGCCGGCCTTCGGGCCGCCGAGCTTCGAGGCCCACCAGTAGATGCCGCCCGAGGTCGGGTACGCCGAGACGAGCTCGGACATCGTCAGGCCGATGATCAGGATGAAGATCGACAGGATCGGCCAGCCGAATGCGATCGCGGCTGGGCCGCCGTTGTTCCAGCCGAGCGCGAAGCTCGTGAAACAGCCGGCCAGGATCGAGATGATCGAGAACGAGATCGCGAAATTCGAGAACCCCGACCAGCTGCGGGCCAGGTCCTGCTTGTAGCCGAGCTTCGCCAGGTGTTGTTCGTCTGCGGTCAGGGCGTGATGGTCGGGGACGGGTTCGTGGGCTTCCGGCATGGTCCACCTCTCGGTCGGTGCGGAGTCTGGAACGGACGCTAGACCCGCCCCTACGGGATGTAAACACCCTCACGTAAAATTGGTATGAACTCCGACCTTTGTCGCAGCAGGTCGTTGACACCCTCATCGTGTGAATCGAGACTGGCCCCATGCCCGCAGCACCGCACGCACTTCACCTGCCGCAGGCAGTGCTCCGGCCCGTGCGTGGGCACCACGCGTTCGAGGCGTGCGTGGAGCAGTTGGCGACCGCGATCCGGCTCGGCGTCTATCCGACTGGAACGCAGCTCCCGGCCGAGCGCGACCTGGCCGAGACCCTCGGTGTCTCACGCGCCACCTTGCGGGAGGCGATCGCGGCCCTGCGTGCGGCCGGACTGGTCGAGACCACGCGCGGCAGAGGCGGCGGGACCATGGTGCAGGCGCGCCCCGCACGGCGTCAGTCGACGGCGCGGGCGGCGATCCGCGGCCGGCATGCCGACCTGCTCGACTCGCTCAACTTCCGTGCCGTCGTCGAGCCCGGAGCGGCTGCGCTGGCTGCGTCACGCGATCTCGATCCGGGGACCCGGGCGATGCTGGAGGAGAGTGAGGCAGCGGTGACGGCGGCTCCCTCGGGGCCCGAGCACCGGCAGTGCGACTCGCGACTGCACCTCGCGATAGCGGCCGCGACTGCCTCGCCGCGGCTGATGGCAGCGGTCACCCAGGTCCAGGCAGAGCTGGACGAGATGCTCGGTGCGATCCCGGTGCTGTCCCCGAACATCGCGCACTCCAACAGCCAGCACCGGACGATCGTCCGCGCGATCCTCGCCGGGAACAGCGGTCGGGCAGCCCGGGTGATGACCGAACACTGTGAGGACACGGCGGCACTGCTGCGGGGTCTGCTCGGATGACGACGAAGGGACGGCCATGAGCCAACGCAACGACAGGTACCTGACCCTCGAGGGGCTCACCGGGGCGGTGGCATCGGGCAGGATCGACACGGTCATCGTGGCGTTCACCGACATGCAGGGCCGTCTGCAGGGCAAGCGGCTGCACGGCCAGTACTTCCTCGACTTCGTGGTCGCGCACGGCACCGAGGGCTGCAACTACCTGCTCGGCGTCGACATCGACATGAACACCGTCGGCGGGTACGCGATCACCTCCTGGGACCGGGGGTACGGCGACATGGAGTTCGTCCTCGACTTCGACACGCTGCGCGAGCTGACCCACCTGCCCGCGACGGCGATGGTGCAGTGCGACCTGATCTGGCCCGACCACAAGCCGGTCCTGCAGTCACCGCGCGCCATTCTCAAGAGCCAGATGGCGCGCGCCTCGGCACTCGGCTTCACCGCCTTTGCCGGCACCGAACTTGAGTTCATCCTGTTCGAGGACACCTATGAGGAAGCCCTCGAGGCGAACTACCAGCACCTGACCCCGGCCAACCAGTACAACGTGGACTACTCGATCCTCGGGGGGACGCGGGTCGAACCGCTGCTGCGCGAGATCCGCAACACCATGTACGCCGCCGGCATGAACGTCGAGGGTTCCAAGGGCGAGTGCAACTTCGGCCAGCACGAGATCGGCTTCCTCTACGACGACGTCCTGGTCACTGCCGACAACCACGCGGTCTACAAGACGGCGGCCAAGGAGATCGCGTCGGCGTACGGGCAGTCGCTGACGTTCATGGCGAAGTACAACGAGCGTGAGGGCAACTCCTGCCACATCCACCTGTCGCTGCGCGGCCAGGACGGGTCGATCGTCTTCTGGGACGAGGCGTCCGGCACGCGCACGCCGCTGTACGACCACTTCGTGGCCGGCGTACTGGCCACGATGCCGGAGCTCACCTTGCTCTACGCGCCGAACATCAACTCCTACAAGCGGTTCGCCGATGGTTCCTTCGCACCGACGACCATCGCCTGGGGCGAGGACAACCGCACCTGTGCCGTCCGGCTGGTCGGTCGCGGCGCTGGCGCCCGGATGGAGAACAGGGTTCCCGGCGGCGATGTGAATCCGTACCTCGCGCTGGCCGCGATGATGGCCGGCGGGCTGTACGGGATCGAGGCCGAGCTCGAGCTCGAGCCCGCCCTGGAAGGCAATGCCTACACCTCCGGCCGACCGAAGGTGCCCGGGTCGCTGCGCGATGCCTGCGACGCCTTCGTATCCTCGGCGGTCGCGCGCTCGGCCTTCGGTGACGAGGTCGTGGACCACTACACGAACCTGGCTGATGTCGAGATCGCTGCCTTCGGATCAGCGGTCACGGACTGGGAACTCCGTAGAAGTTTCGAGAGGATGTAACTGGTGTCTTCCTACACCGTCGTCAACCCGGCGACCGGCGCCTCGGTCACCGAGGTCGCTTTGGCTTCCTTGGAGGAGACCGATGCACTGATCGAGCGAGCCCAGGAGGCGTTCCCTGCCTGGCGCGACGTCGCCCCTGGGGAGCGCGCGCGCCTGCTGCGGTCCTTCGCCGCCGTGGTCGATGCGCATATCGAGGAGCTGGCCCAGCTCGAGGTCACCAACTCCGGCCATACCCTGGGCAACGCGCGCTGGGAGGCCGGCAACGTCCGTGACGTGCTCAACTACTACTCCGCCGCGCCCGAGCGGCTCTTCGGGCGCCAGATCCCGGTGGCTGGCGGCATCGACCTCACCTTCCACGAACCGCTGGGCGTCGTCGGCATCATCGTGCCGTGGAACTTCCCGATGCCCATCGCCGGTTGGGGCTTCGGACCGGCGCTGGCGGCGGGCAACACCGTCGTCCTGAAGCCGGCCGAGCTGACGCCGCTCACCGCGATCAGGCTCGGTGAGCTGGCCCTGGAGGCCGGCCTTCCCGAGGGCGTCTTCACCGTGATCCCGGGCAAGGGGTCGGTGGTCGGCGAGCGGTTCGTCACACACCCACTGGTCCAGAAGGTCTGCTTCACCGGCTCGACCGAGGTCGGCAAGCAGATCATGCGCGGCTGCGCCGATCAGGTGAAGAAGGTGACCCTGGAGCTCGGCGGCAAGAGCGCCAACATCGTCTTCGCCGACGCCGACATCGCAAAGGCGGCCGCGACGGCGCCGTACGCGGTCTTCGACAACGCGGGTCAGGACTGCTGCGCACGCTCGCGCATCCTCGTGCAGCGCTCGGCGTACGACGAGTTCCTCGGTCGCCTCGAGACGGCAGTCGGGGCGATGAAGGTGATCGATCCGGCGGACCCGGCAAGCGAGATGGGTCCCTTGATCTCGGCGAGGCAGCGCGACTCGGTCCAGGGTTACCTGGCCGGGGTAGAGGCGGCCTTCACCGGGCCCGTGCCCACCGGCACCGACGGCTTCTGGTTGCCTCCCACGGTCGTCCTCACCGAGGACACCACCGTGCCGGTCTGGCGCGAAGAGGTCTTCGGGCCGGTCGTCGCCGTGATGCCGTTCGACGACGAGGACGATGCCGTCCGACTCGCGAACGACACCGAGTACGGGCTCTCGGGCTCGATCTTCACACGCGACGTCGGGCGTGCTTTGAGGGTCGCCCGGGCCGTGGAGTCCGGGAACCTGAGCGTCAACTCGCACTCGTCGGTGCGGTACTGGACGCCGTTCGGCGGCTACAAGCAGTCCGGCCTCGGCCGGGAGCTCGGACCGGACGCGCCGCACGCGTTCACCGAGGAGAAGAACGTCTTCATCGCCCAGGAGTGAGGTTTCGACACAGGCGCAGAGCGCCTCCTCGACCACCGAGAGAAAACAGAAGGGGGCACGACCGTGGCTGGACGGCTGGAGGGAAGGGTCGCAGTGATCACCGGAGGTTGCTCCGGGATCGGACTGGCGACGGTGCGCAGGTTCCTCGAGGAAGGCGCGAAGGTCGTCATCGGTGACGTGGACGACGCGCGCGGCGCCGAGCTGGTCGCCGAGCTGGGCGTGACCTACGCGCACGTCGACGTGACCAGCAAGGACGAGGTCGACGCACTCTTCAAGACCGCGAAGGACACCTATGGCTCGGTCGACATCGCCTTCAACAACGCCGGCATCTCGCCGCCGGACGACGACTCGATCCTGACCACTGAGCTCGACGCCTGGCGCCGGGTGCAGGAGGTCAACCTGACCAGCGTCTACCTGTGCTGCAAGGCCGTGCTGCCCTACATGCTGGAGCAGGGCAAGGGGTCGATCATCAACACGGCCTCGTTCGTCGCGGTGATGGGGGCCGCGACGAGCCAGATCTCCTACTCCGCATCCAAGGGTGGGGTGCTGTCGATGACCCGTGAGCTCGGAGTCGAGTTCGCTCGCCAGGGGGTGCGGGTCAACGCGCTCTGCCCCGGCCCGGTCAACACCCCCCTGCTGCGCGAGCTGTTCGCCAAGGACGAGGAGCGTGCCGCACGCCGGCTGGTGCACGTGCCGATGGGTCGCTTCGGCGAGCCCGAGGAGATGGCGAACGCGGTGCTGTTCCTGGCCTCCGACGAGTCGTCGTTCATGACGGCCTCGACGTTCCTCGTCGACGGTGGCATCTCCGGTGCGTACGTGACGCCTCTGTGAACATGACGCGACCACTGATCGGGTTGAGCTCGTACCGGGAGCAGGCTCGCTGGGGTGTCTGGGAGACCTCAGCGGACCTGCTGCCGAGCGACTACGCGCTCGCGATCGAGGCGGCCGGCGGGACTCCGGTCCTACTGCCCCCCTCGCTCCCGTACGACGGCGCGGCTGCTTCGGTGGTCGCCCGTCTGGACGGCCTGGTGATCACCGGCGGCGCCGACGTCCAACCCGAGCGGTACGGCGAGCCGGCGCACGAGAAGACCGTCGTGTGGCACGAGCACCGCGACGCGTGGGAGCTCGCCCTGCTCGATGCCGCCGACCAGCGCGGGCTGCCGACGGTCGGGGTGTGCCGGGGCATGCAGGTGATGGCCGTCCACGCCGGCGGGTCGCTCGAGCAGCACGTGCCCGATGTGGTCGAGCACGAGGGCCACAACCCCGGCGGCGATGCCTACGGCGACACCCAGGTCCGGATCGATCCGGGCAGCCGGCTCGCAGGCATCCTCGGTGAGGCGCCGATCGTGGCCTGCCACCACCACCAGGCGGTGAGCACGCACCCCGGCTTCACCGGGGTCGCGTGGGCTGCCGACGGACTCCTGGAGGCGATCGAGGCGCCGGGGGAGCGGCTGGTCATCGGGGTGCAGTGGCACCCGGAGGTCACCGACGAGCGTGGCCTGTTCCGGGCGCTGGTCGAAGCAGCCGTGACCTCCGGCGGTTGAGCAGAGTCCCAGCGCCCGTCTCGAAACCTCAGCGCGTCACGCCGTCTAAGGTGTCTGCGTGGTCGACGGAACCTGCACCGATGCCTTCAGCCCGCTACGGGACCTGCTCGAGACGAACCTGACGAGCGGTGAGGACGCGGGCGCGAGTGTCGCCGTCGTCCACGACGGCGAGCTGGTCGTCGATCTCTGGGGCGGTGAGGCACGCCCCGGAGTGCCGTGGACCCGCGACACCATCACCCAGGTCTGGTCGGTGACCAAGACGATGGCAGCGCTGACCCTGCTCACCCAGGTCGAGTGCGGTCTGATCGACCTGGACGCACCCGTGGCCGAGTACTGGCCGGAGTTCGGCGCGGCCGGCAAGGGAGGAGTCCTGGTCCGGCAGCTGCTCGGCCACACCAGCGGCGTTCCGGGATGGACGCCGCCGGTCACCGTGGAGGACATCTGCGACCTGGAGAAGTCCGAGGCGATCCTGGCCGACCAGGAGCCCTGGTACGAGGCCGGGTCTGCGCCGGCGTACCAGCTGGTCTGCCACGGGCACCTCATCGACGGCGTCGTCCGCGGCGCCACCGGCAGGACCGTCGCTGACATCCTGCACACCGACATCATGGGCCCGCTCGGCGGCGGGTTCCGGCTCGGCGTACCGGCTGACGAGCTGGACCTCTGCGCCGACCTGCTGGCGCCGCCGCCGTCGACGATCGACTTCGCGGCACTCGGCCCCGACCACTTCCTGCTCCGGGCGATCCTGAACCCGCTGCTCGACGCGGACACCTGCAACGGCGCTGCCTGGCGGCAGAGCGCCGTCGGCGGCGCCGGCGGGCACGGCAACGCACGCGGCATCGCGCAGGCCCAGGCGCTTGTCTCCCACGGCGGCGAGTACGGCGGCGTCCGGCTGCTCTCCCCGGAGACGATCGCGCGCGTCCTCGAGGTGCAGGCCGAGGGCCCGGACCTGCTGCTCGTGTTCCCGATGCGCTTCGGCATGGGCTACGCGCTCCCGATGGACATGGCTCCGGCGATCCCGGCCGGTCGGGTCTGCTGGTGGACCGGGTACGGCGGCGCGATCGTGGTCAACGACCTCGACACGCGTACGACGATCGCCTACGCGCCGAACAAGCTCGCCGACCACCTGGTCTCCTCGCCCCGCACGGACGGGTACGTGCGGACCGCCTTCGAGTGCGTGGGCCGCGCGTGACCGCGCACGTCTGCATCATCGGCGCTGGCTGCTCGGGGATCACGACGGCCAAGAGACTCGCCGAGTTCGGGATCTCCTACGACCAGTTCGAGCTGTCTGACGACGTCGGGGGCAACTGGTACTTCCGCAACCCGAACGGCCGCTCGGCGGTCTACGAGTCGCTGCACATCGACACCTCGACCGCTCGGCTGCAGTTCGAGGACTTCCCGGCTCCGGCCGACTACCCGGACTTCCCGCACCACGGTCTGATCCACGACTACTTCCGCGCGTACGTCGACCACTTCGACCTGCGCGACCGCATCGAGTTCAACACCGGTGTGCAGCTCGCGACCCGTCGCCCCGACGGCGGCTGGGACGTGACGCTCACGACCGGTGAGCTCAGGAGCTACACCGACCTCGTGGTGGCCAACGGCCACCACTGGAAGCCACGGCTGCCCGCCTATCCGGGCCACTTCGACGGCGACCTGATCCACAGCCATGCCTACGTGAATCCCTTCGAACCGGTCGAGATGCGCGGCAAGCGGGTGATCGTGGTCGGGATGGGGAACTCGGCGATGGACATCGCCTCCGAGCTCTCCAGCCGGTGGATGGCCGAGAAGCTGTACGTCTCGGCCCGTCGCGGGGTGTGGGTGCTGCCGAAGTACCGCAACGGCGTCGCCGCAGACAAGGTGATGGCGCCGCCGGACATCCCTCGGGACGTCGCGCTGGCCGCTGGTCGACAGCTGATCCGCGAGCTGGTCGGCTCGATGAGCAACTACGGGCTCCCCGAGCCCGACCACGAGCCGCTGTCCGCCCACCCTTCGGTGAGTGCCGACTTCCTGACCAAGGCGGGATCCGGCGACATCCACATGCTGCCGGCGATCGAGCGCCTCGACGGGCACACGGTCCACCTGGTCGACGCGTCGTCGGTGGAAGCGGATGTGATCATCTGCGCCACCGGGTACGAGATGAGCTTCCCGTTCTTCGACGCTGCCGAGACAGACCTCCATCCCGACAGCGAGCACCGCTTCCCGCTGTTCAAGCGGATGATCAAGCCCGGGGTGGACCACCTGTTCTTCCTCGGGCTGGCCCAGTCGTCGCCGACCATCGTGAACCTGGCCGAGCAGCAGTCGAAGCTGCTCGCCCGGCTGCTCGCGGGGACGTACGCGCTGCCGAGCGTGGAGACGCAGGTCGAGATCATGGCAGCCGACGAAGCCGCGCACCTCGAGCAGTACTACTCGGCGCCGCGGCACACGATCCAGGTCGACTTCGCGCGCTACGTCGTGGACCTGCACGCCGAGATCGCAGCCGGCGAGGCGCGCGCCCTCAGCGGATAGTGCCGACCCCCGGGATCAGCGGCAGGTCCAGGGCGGTCACCCAGCCGGACGGCAGGTCGTTCACGGCCGGTACGGCGTTCAGCGCACGGAGTCCCGTCGCCAGGCAGCCCGCGACGGCCGGCGCGCGCCCGGAGCCGTCGGTGAAACGGAACGCCGTCTCCTGCACGATCGAAGGGGAACCCTCGATGTCGACGCGGTAGACGTCGTCGGCTGATCCCGCAGGCCAGTCGGGAGCTGCGTCCAGACCGATCCGGTTGACGTGCTCGAGGGTGATCACCTCGCGCCCCTTGAACACACCGTTGATGGTGAAGCGGATGGCGGCGACGTCACCGGCCTTCACGATGCCCTTGGCAGTCGGGCGATCCGTCGGGGTCACCCACGTGTCCCAGGTGGTGGTGATCGCGTCGAGCTCGATGCCTGCGGCGTGCGCGATCATCGGCACCGTCGCGCCCCACGCCATGATCAGGATGTCGGGGATCTCCAGCAGAGGCGAGAAGTCCGGCGGCCGTCCGATGCCCATCTCGTCCTCGTAGTCGCCCTCGTAGTCGGTGTAGTCGAGGAGCTCGGAGGCGCGCACCGACTTCACCTCGCCGCACAGCCCCATCAGCGTCAGCGGGAACAGGTCGTTGGCGAACCCCGGGTCGATCCCGGTCGTGAAGCACGAGGCGTTGCCCTCCGCGCACGCCTGGGTGATCGGGTCGATCCAGTTCGGCGGGTTCTGTGCCATCCCGGGCCACACCCAGGGCGTCATCGCGGTCGAGCAGACGTCGATCCCGGCCCGCAGGAAGGCCGACATCACGCGGATGTTCTCGTCGGCGTACTGGGCGGTCGGGCCGTAGTGCACGAGGGCGTCGGGCGCGAGTGCGACCAGGTCGGCGACCGAGTCCGTGGCGATCACCCCGGTCGGGCCGATCCCGCAGATCTCGCCAGCGTCCTTGCCCACCTTGTCGGGGTTGCTGACCCCGACCCCGACCAGCTCGAACGCCGGACTCTTCACGATCTCGGCGATCACCATCTTGCCGACGACTCCGGTACCCCAGACCACTACGCGCTTTGTCATGCCCGCATCAGATCATCCAGAGTCTCTGAAAACAAGAACACGTTCTAGTTCTGAAGTCGCCTTCAGCACATCCAGTATCCGTGACGCGCGGTCACACCTACTCTTGCGGCATGGAACTCTCCGGTCGTGGCATCGCCCGCTCCGTCGTACGGCGTGCCAATTCGTTCGGCGCGACGCCGATCAGCTCCCGCGGCGTGTTCAACCGCGCCGTCGGCCGGCTCGGTGACGCGGACGGCTCGGGCGCTCTCCGCAAGGCCGTCGACGGCAAGATCGTGCTGGTCACCGGGGCGTCCTCGGGGATCGGTCGTGCCGCTGCCGTCCGGATGGCAGCGGCCGGCGCGCTGGTGCTGGTGGTCGCCCGCAGCGAGGACCAGCTCGCCGAGGTCGTGGACGAGGTGACCGAGGCCGGCGGCCTTGCCGTGGCCTACCGCTGCGACCTCGCCGACCTCGACCAGGTCGATGCGCTGGTCACCAAGGTGCTCGACCAGCACGGGCACGTCGACATCCTGGTCAACAACGCCGGCATGTCGATCCGGCGCAAGGTCAGGCACTCCCAGGACCGGTTCCAGGACTTCGAGCGGCCGATGCAGCTCAACTACTTCGCCGCCGTGCGGCTGACCATGGGCCTGCTGCCGACCATGGTGGAGCGCGAGAGCGGTCAGGTCATCAACATCTCGAGCTGGGCCGCGATGCTGCACCCCGCGCGATTCTCCGGGTACACGGCGTCCAAGGCCGCCCTCGAAGCGTGGTCGGACTGCGTCCAGGGGGAGGTGCACGACGACGGGATCGTGTTCACCAACGTGCGCATGCCGCTGGTGCGGACGCCGATGATCACCCCGACGAAGCTCTACAGCCGGATGCCGGCGCTCTCGATGGAGCAGGCGGCCACGGTGGTCTGCGACGCCGCGGTGAGCCGCTCGCGCCGGGTGACCCCGCTCGTCGCCGCGTGGGCCGCCTTCGCCGAGTCGATCAGTCCCTCGCTGGGCGACGCGATCCGGAAGAACGCCATCTAGCCTGCAGCCGCGACGAGCCGGTCGGCGAAGCTCTCCAGCGCCTCGGTCGCGACCGGCCAGATCCCGGCCAGCGCCTGGAACACGTGCCACAGGCCCGGGTAGTGGCGATGGTCGAGGGTGCCGCCGGCAGCGCTGATCGCCCGCCCGAAGGCCACGTCCTGGTCGCCGAGGAGATCCTCAGCCGAGGAGTCGAGCACGACCGGCGGCAGGCCGGCCAGGTCGGCGTACAACGGCGAGAGCAGCGGGTCGCTGCGGTCGTGGGTGCCGACGTACGCGTCGAACATCTCGGTCAGGACGCGACCGGTCAGCGGTTCCCGGTGGCTGTCGACCACCCGTTCCAGCGCTGACCTGGTGACGTCGACCACCGGGCAGAGCATCCCGAGTGCAGCCGGCGCGACCAGCCCGCGGTCCCGCACGGCGAGGCCGAGCGAGGCCGTCAGGCCGCCGCCGGCGGAGTCCCCGGCGACGACGATGCGCTCGTGGCCGGCGTCGAGCAGGGCCTGGTACGCCGCCACACAGTCCTCGAGAGCTGCCGGGAACGGGTGCTCCGGTGCCAGCCGGTAGTCGATCGACCACGTGCGTATCCCGGTCAGCGCGGCCAACCGGGCCACCAGGGATCGATGCGATGCCGGTGATCCGCCCGTCCAGCCACCACCGTGCAGGTAGAGCAGCTCCAGGCTGGCGCGGACGTTCGGCGGTGTGGTGATCTCGCACACCAGGTCGCCGAGCCTGCCCTTCTCGACCCGGACCCCCGCAGGCACCCGGCCGACCCGAGCGGCGAGTGCCGACCACCATCGCCGCTGGTCCCAGGTCGTGCCCGGTCGCAGGCTCCACCGGGCTGCCAGTGACATCACGGTGCGCACGACGACGCCGGGGACACGGTGCCGCAGCGTCACGAGGCCGCCGAGGTCGTGACGAAGTCGGCGTCCTCGATGCTGCCCAGCAGCACCCGATGACGTTCCGGTGCCCAGGGGAACAGTTCCGGCTTGCCGTTGGCGCCGAGGTACCAGCTGCTGCAGCCCGTGGCCCATACCGTGTCCGGCAACGCTTCGTCGACGCCGACGTAGAACCGGTCGGTCGCTTCCGCGGTCGGCATCGCGGACTCGAACTCCTGGCGTCGCCAGCGGGCGATCCAGTTCAGCGCGTAGCCGGCCTGGGTCTCCGCGATCGCCGTCAGCGCGTAGTTCCCGACCGGCGAGTTCGGGCCCATGAACATGAAGAAGTTCGGGAACCCGGGGACCGCGACCGTCTGGTAGGCGCGAGGCCCCTCGGCCCAGACCTGGTCGAGGGTGAGCCCGCCCGGGCCGATCAGGTTGATCGGACGCAGGTAGGCATGGGCGTCGAAGCCGGTGGCCAGCACCAGCACGTCGACCGGATGCAGGGTCCCGTCGGTGGTGACGACACCGGCAGGCTCGATGCGCGCGATGGGTGTGGTGATCACCTCGACGTCGGGGTGCTGGACCGCGTCGTAGTAGGTCGGCGAGATGATCAGACGACGGCACATCGGTGCTGAGTCCGGAGTCAGGGCGGCCCGCAGGTCAGGGTCGGTGACCCGGTTGAGCTGGCGCTTCGTCAGCCAGGTCAGGAAGCGGCGGGTGCGGCCAGGGTGGAGAAGCGCCGGTGACAGCGCCTCGATGAGCTTGCGGTTCACGTGGTAGCTGAAGCGGTCGTACGCCGGGAACCGGCGGTGCAGCCCTCTGCTGAACTCGGAGAAGGCCGGGTTGGCCAGGTGCACCACCCAGTGCGGTGTGCGCTGCAGCAGCAGCAGCCGGTCGACCTTGCCGGCCAGGTCGCCGAGGATCTGCACACCGGTCGACCCGGTGCCGATCAGCGCGACCCGCTTGTCGGACAGGTCGACGTCGTGGTCCCAGCGCGCCGAGTGGAACGCCGGTCCGGCGAACGTCTCGAGGCCCTCGATCGTCGGGTACGCCGGGTGGTGCAGGATCCCGGTCGCCGAGACCAGGAAGTCGAATTCCTCGCACGCGCCGTCGCTCGAGGAGACGGCCCAGGCCGTCCCGGTCCAGCGCGCCTCGGTGACCGTGGTCGAGAACCTGATCCGCTCGGCGACGCCGGTATCCGCGGCGACTCTCTCGAAGTACGCCCAGATCTCCGCCCCGGGGGAGTAGCGGCGGGTCCAGTCCGGGTTCAGGGCGAAGGTGAACTGGTAGAACCGCGATGGCACGTCGCAGGCGATCCCCGGATAGGTGTTCTCGCGCCAGGTGCCGCCGACGCGGGCGGCCTTCTCGAAGACGACGAAGGTGTCGATCCCGGCGCGCTTCAGCATCGCACCCATGCAGATCCCGGACATGCCGGCTCCGACGATCGCGATCCTGGGGTCGCGCGACGCTCGGGTCATGCGGCGACGCTAGGGGTGGAGAGCGCAGCGGTCAACGACCTCGTGCGCTCAGGTCATGGGGGCCGACGCCCGCTCTGACCTAGCGTGGGTGATCATGAAGGAAATCATCGGGAGCAGCCTGTGACCGGCCCGCTCGCCGGCGTACGCGTCGTCGAGATCGCCAGCCTCGCGCCGGCGCCCTTCGGGTGCATGATCCTGGCCGACCTGGGCGCCGAGGTGCTGCGGATCGACCGCGCCTCGGCGAGCGCGACGGCACTGGTGCCGCCACCCGGCCCGCTGGACCGCGGTCGTACGACGATGGCGGTCGACCTGAAGAGCCCGGAAGGGCTCGCCCGCGTCAAGGAGCTGGTCGCCGACGCCGATGTCTTCGTCGAGGGCTTCCGCCCCGGCGTCGCCGAACGGCTGGGGATCGGTCCCGACGACCTCGCCGCGGTGAACCCACGCTTGATCTACGCCCGGATGACCGGGTGGGGCCAGGAGGGGCCGCTGAGCCAGGCGGCAGGCCATGACATCAACTACATCGCCATCGCCGGCACCCTGGAGCCGATCGCGCGCAAGGACGAGCGTCCACTGCCACCGCTGAACCTGATCGGCGACTTCGCCGGTGGCGGCATGCTGATGGCGCTCGGGATCCTCGCGGCTCTGCACGAGCGGGGCTCCTCGGGGCTGGGCCAGGTCGTCGATGCGGCGATGGTCGACGGGGCTTCGCTGTTCACCGCCTTCATGCGGGGGATGCACGCCGCAGGCGTGTGGAACGAGGAGCCCGGGACCAACGTGCTCGACGGTGCTGCCGCGTTCTACGACACCTACCCCTGCGCCGACGGGAAGTACGTCGCCGTGGGCTGCGTGGAGCCGCACTTCTTCGCCGAGATGCTGACCAGGCTCGGCATCGACGAGCCTAGCCTCCCGCACCAGATCGACCCCTCTGGCTGGGACGCCTGGCGCACGGTGATCGGCGAAAGACTCCTGACGAGGTCCCGCGACGAGTGGACCGGGCACTTCGCCGACTCCGATGCCTGTGTCTCGCCGGTTCTCTCCCCGTGGGAGGCGCACCGGCACCCGCACAACATCGCCCGGAACTCGTTCGTCGAGATCGACGGCATCGTCGAGCCGGCGCCGGCGCCGCGGTTCAGCCGTACCCCAGCGGCTGCTCCCGCCAGCCCGCGCCCGTTCGAGGGCTGGGGTCAGTCGGCGACGCCCGGCCGATAGGCCCCCGGCGCACTGCCGGTCCATCGGCGGAAAGCGCGGTGGAAGGCGCTCGGCTCGGAGAAGCCGAGGCGTTCAGCCAGCTGGGCGACGGTCTCGTCTCCGCGAACGAGCGCGGTGACAGCGGCGTCGCGGAGCAGGTCCTCCCTGATCTTGGTGACCGAGGTGCCCTCCTCGCGGAGCAGGCGGCGCATGTTCTGGGTGCTCATCGAGAGCTGCGCGGCGGCCTCGTCCGGGGTCGGCCACTCACCGCGTAGGCCGCGTTCCAGGATCCGGCGTACCTGGTCGGCGACGGTGGTGCCGTAGTCCTTCAGCATCAGCAGGTCCGCCGGCGAGTTGCGCAGCCACTCCTCCAGAGAGGCCTCGTCCTGGACCACCGGCAGGGTCAACATCTCGTTGTTGAACACGATCGCGGCGACCGGTTGATCGAAGGTCACCAGGCTGCCGAAGACCAGGTCGTAGTCCTCGGCGCCCTCGGGCAACGGGTACGGCAGCTCGACCGACTCGATCGG
>NZ_JAOPXI010000061.1 GCF_025965215.1 Marmoricola sp. | reverse complement strand
GCAGTCGCCTGGGCGCGGCAGGCGGGCTTCGAGCAGGTCAGCCTGGACCTGATCTACGGGACCCCGGGGGAGTCGCTGAGCGACTGGCAGCAGTCGATCGACGCCGCTCTCGCGTGCGCGCCCGACCATGTCTCGGCGTACTCGCTGATCGTGGAGGAGGGCACCGCCCTCGCTCGTCAGGTGCGATCGGGACTGCTGCCGATGCCCGAGGAGGACGACCTCGCCGACAAGTACGCGCTCGCCGACGAGGAGTTCGAGCAGGCCGGCCTCGGTTGGTACGAGGTGTCGAACTGGGCGCGCGCCGAGGACGCACGGTGCCGGCACAACGAGCTCTACTGGACATCGGAGAACTGGCTGGGGATCGGTCCGGGTGCTCATGCGCACGTCGGGGGAGTGCGCTGGTGGAACGTCAAGCACCCGACCGCGTACGCCGCCCGGCTCGCGGCCGGCGAGTCACCGGCCTTCGCCCGCGAGGTGCTCGACGACGAGACCCGGCGTACTGAGCGAGTGCTGCTCGAGGTCCGGCTCCGCGACGGACTTCCCCTGGACCTGGTCGACCGCGACCGGGCCGAGCAGGTCGTGAGCGATCAGCGTGCGACCGTCGAAGGCGACCGCCTCGTGCTCACCCGCAGCGGCCGGCTCCTCGCCGACGCTGTGGTGCGCGACCTGCTCGACTGAGTCGGCGCGCAGGTCACGGCATCTCGGCAAGCTCGATGACCGGTGGTGCCCCGGCCGTCGAGCTTGCCGAGACGTGGTGACCTTGGGTGCTGACGTCGCCACATCTCGGCACGCTCGATGACCGGTGGTGCTCCGGCCGGTGGTGCCCCGGTCGTCGAGCTTGCCGAGACGTGGTGACCTTGGGTGCTGACGTCGCCACATCTCGGCATGCTCGGTTTCGGCTTCGTTCCTCAGCCGAACTCGCTGCTCGATGACCGGTGGTGCTCCGGCCGGTGGTGCCCCGGTCGTCGAGCTTGCCGAGACGTGGTGAACTTGGGTGCTGACGTCGCCACATCTCCGCACGCTCGGTTTCGGCTTCGTTCCTCAGCCGAACTCGCTGCTCGATGACCGACGACCTGATCCGCTGGCGCGTCTCAGGTCACGAAGTCGATGAGCTCCTCGACCCGGCCGAGCAGTGATGGCTCGAGGTCGGCGTACGAGGTGACCTTGGACAGGATGTGCTGCCAGGCGCGGGCGATGTCGGCCTGGTCGCGATGCGGCCAGCCGAACTGCTGACACACGCCTTTCTTCCACTCCAGGTTGCGGGGCACGTTCGGCCACGCCTCCTTGCCGATGCGCTGCGGCTTCACCGCCGCCCAGACGTCGATGTAGGGGTGGCCGACGATCAGGACGTGGCGGCCGATCTGGGACTGGCGCACCGATTGGGCGATCCGGCTCTCCTTCGATCCGGGCACGAGGTGGTCGACGAGCACGCCCACGCGTCGCTCGGGTCCCGGGCCGAAGTCGCGCAGGTGTGCCGAAAGGTCGTCGATGCCTTCGAGGTACTCGACGACCACACCCTCGATGCGTAGGTCGGCGCCCCAGACCTTCTCGACCAGCTCGGCATCGTGGCGGCCCTCGACGAAGATCCGGCTCGCCCGCGCCACCCGGGCCTTGGCGCCGCTGACGGCGATCGAGCCGGAGGCGGTCCGTGTCGGGGCCTGCGGACCCTTCCGGGTCGGCGCGACCAGAATCACCGGCACGCCGTCGAGGAGGAAGCCGGGGCCGAGCGGGAAGGTACGCCGCCTGTTGCGCCGGTCCTCGAGGATGACCGTGCCGAGGTCGCGTTCGACCTTGACGATCTCGCCGCAGAAGTCGGTCTGGACTTCTTCGACCACCTGGCCGATCTCTGCGACCACCTCGACCGAGCGACCGTTCTTCGGCGCACGCCAGTCGGTGATGAGGACGTCGGGTCCGTAGCGATCGAAGGTCACCGTCTCAACGCTAGGCACTGCGAGGTGGAGAGTTGCGCAGACTCGCGGGTGAAGCAGAGCCGGGCGACGTACGGTCGTGTCCATGGCACGGAAATCTTGGGTCGTGGTCCTCGTCGTCGTACTGATCACGGTGCTGTCACCGCTGACCTCGGCAGGTGCAGCCGGCGGCGACCCGGCACACTCGGGGTTGAGTGCAGCGGATGGCCCCGGAGTCTTCTCGATCCTGCATGCCCCGACGATCTCCGGTGTGCGCCGGTGGGGGCGGACCCTCGCGGCGTCGACCGGTTCGTGGAGTCCGGCACCGTCCGGCGTCAGCTACCAGTGGCTTCGCGACGGTGTGCCGATCCCGGGTGCCACGAGCCGCTCGCTCGCCCTCAAGGTCGGCTACGTCGGCGACCGGATCTCGATCCGCGAGGTGGCACGCCGTCCGGACTACGTCGACTCGAGCGTGGTCTCGCCAACCACAGCGCCGATCGGTCAGCGGGTCGGAGTCCGCAAGACCTTCACCTACAGCATCGCCACCCGGGGTCGCATCACTGCCGATGTGGCGACCTTCGCCACGCTCGTGGCCCAGACCTATGCCAACCCGCGCGGTTGGCGTGCTGCCGGCTTCGCGTTCCGACGGGTCGCCCGTGGCGGTGACTTCACCGTCGTGCTTGCGAACGCGTCGTCGGTTCCGAGCTTCGGCTACCCGTGCGACGAGACCTGGAGCTGCCGCGTCGGGCGCTACGTGGTGATCAACCAGACCCGGTGGCTGCACGCCTCGCCCGCCTGGAACGCCCAGCACCTCCCGCTGCGCGACTACCAGAACATGGTCGTCGACCACGAGACCGGGCACTGGCTCGGACACGGTCACCTGACCTGTCCGGGCCCGGGTCGACTCGCGCCCGTGATGATGCAGCAGTCCAAGGGGCTGCACGGCTGCCGGTTCAATCCGTTCCCGCTGCCGAGCGAGCGCTGGACGTCTCGTTGAAATAATTCCTGGCTGGTCTGACTTGTATCGGTAGTGTTCGCGATATATCGTTAACACATCGAGAAGATCGGCGACCACGGCACCAGGCCGAGGACGCCGCCTCGATCCCGATGCAAGGAGAAAACAATGAACAACCGAAACAAGACTCAGTGGGCTCCGTTCGACGCAGTCCACGTTGAAGCAGTACGCCGCCAGCGCGGTCACGGACGTCGCGGTCACCGCGGCGGATGGGGTGGCCCGATGGGCGGCCCGCCGCCGTGGGTCGGCGAGATGTTCGGACCGCAGTTCGGTGGTCCGGGCGGTGGCCGTGGGCCACGTCGCTCGCGGGTCCGCCGTGGTGACGTGCGTTCCGCGATCCTCGACGTGCTGGCGCAGGCCGGCGAGCCGATCAACGGGTACCAGGTGATCCAGCAGATCGCCGAGCGCACCGAGGACGCCTGGAAGCCGAGCCCCGGCTCGGTCTACCCGACGATCGCCCAGCTCGCCGACGAAGGCCTGGTCGAGGACGCGCCGGCTGGTCGTAAGACCGTCCAGCTGACCGAGGCCGGCCGTGCGCACGTCGCGGAGAACGCCGAGGAGATCGCCGCCGTCTGGGTGGCCTTCGACGAGGACGAGGTCGTCGACGAATCGCACGCCGACCTGCGCCAGGTGATCAAGCAGACCGTGGGCGCGATCGTCCAGGTCGCCACCGCCGGTACGCCGGCCCAGCAGGCGAAGGCCGTCGACATCCTCGCCGACACCCGCCGCAAGCTCTACGGACTCCTCGCCGAGGGGCCCGACGCCGCTGAAGAGGAGTGATCATGACCAGCTGGTACGACACACATCTGCGACTCGGCGATGCCGAGCGCAAGGCCGCTCTGCGGGACCTGCGCAGGCAACACGCGCGCGGCCGGATCGACAGTGCCGAACTCGAGGAGCGCAGCGACGCGGTCCGCACGGCTCGGACCCACGGCGACCTCGGGCCGGTCTTCGCCGACCTTCGCCCGCTGGGGTCGCCGCGACCGCGGCTGCACCGACGGGCCTGGGTGCCGTTCCCGCTGTTCCCGTTCCTGCTGATCGGCGCACTCGTGCTGGCCGTCACCGGCCACGTCCCGTGGGTCCCGCTGATCGTGTTGGTCGTCGTGCTGCTGGTCTTCGCCCCCCGCAGGCGGCACTGGGGTCACTGGCACGGCGGCCCTCGTGGCTGGGCGTGCTGAGTACCTGCTGACTAGATCAACGGAAGCTGGCGCCGTGCGCTGGGGAGCTGTTCATAGCCCCGGCGTACGGCGTCAGCCAGGTCTTCTCGCGGATAGGGCCAGTCGGTGGCCTCGAGGGCCTGGTCCAGCGGCACCCCGCGGCCGGCAAGGTCGCGGATCGTCTCGGCGACGACCCCGAGTGCCGAGCGCTGCTCCTGCACGAAATCGAGGCCGATCACCGAGCCGTGGCCCGGCACGACCGCTGTGCCGTCGGTGATCAGCGTGATCACCAGGTCGAGCGATGCCGGCCAGTCCATCGGAAAGCTGTCAGGGCCCAGGCCGGGGACGGCCGACCGCTGCGCCGACTCCTCGACCAGGTCGCCGGCGAAGAGTGCGGCCGCCGAGCCGTCCGCCGACGGAACCCGCACCACGAGGTCGCCGGCCGTGTGGCCACGACCGGGGTGGATCAGCTCGATCACCCGGTCGCCGAGATCCAGTGCCTTCGCCGAGGAGAAGGTCAGCTCCGGCACGACCGGATCCGTCGCGACCAGGTCGGCGAGCCGGGGGTCGGTCTCGGCCACAGCCCGCGAACGGATCTCGGCGACGTGGTCGGCGAGTGCTGCGGCCGCGGCCTCGTGCGCGACCAGCTCGGCACCGGCCTCGGCGAAGACACCGTTGCCGAGGGTGTGGTCGAAGTGGACATGGGTGTTGACGGCCGCGAGCAGGGGAGCGTGCGAGATCCGGCGCACCTCGGCCAGGACCTCGCGCGCGAGCGTCGCGGAGGCGTTCGTGTCCACGACCACCAGACCCGCCGAACCGGCGATCAGGCCGACGTTCACGTCGAACCACTCGTAACGCGCCACCCACACCCGATCAGCGATCTCCTCGAAGCCGGCCACGGCACCACCCTAGGTGGCAGCGCACGCCTAGTAGACTTGGCACTCCGCAACCGCGAGTGCCAACCCCGGCACCTGACACCCCAACGACGAGAGGAGCCGGCGATGGTCGAGGACCGCAAGCTCGCCGTGCTTCGCGCCATCGTCGAGGACTACGTGGCCACCCAGGAGCCGGTCGGAAGCAAGGCCCTCGTCGAGCGGCACCAGCTGGGTGTCTCGCCGGCGACCGTCCGCAACGACATGGCCGCGCTGGAGGAGGAAGGGCTGATCGCCCAGCCGCACACCAGTGCGGGGCGCATCCCCACCGACAAGGGCTACCGGTTCTTCGTCGACCGCCTGACCAGCCTCAAGCCGATGTCGGCTGCGGAGAAGCGCGCGATCTCGGGCTTCCTCGAAGGCGCCCACGACCTCGACGACGTCGTTCAGCGCAGCGTCCGCCTGCTGGCCCAGCTCACCCAGCAGGTCGCGATCGTCCAGTACCCGACGCTGGCCCGGTCGACGGTCCGGCACATCGAGCTGGTGGCGCTGAGTACCTCGCGGCTGCTCGCCGTCCTGATCCTGTCGACCGGCCGGGTCGAGCAGCGCGTCGTCGAGGTGCCCCTGGAGCTGACCGACGACCTGCTCGGTGAGCTCCGGATCCGGACCAACGCCGCTGCGGTCGGCGAGCGGATCGGTGAGGCCGCTGCGGCACTCGGCGAGCTCCCGGACCAGGTGGCTCCCGAGACGACCCGGACCTACGCGGTCGTCGTGGCCGCCCTCGTCGAGGCGATGTCGGACCACGGGTCCGACGAACGGGTGGTCGTGGGTGGCACCGCCAACCTCGCCCGTTTCGGCGACAGCTTCGAGATGACCATCAAGCCGATGCTCGAGGCGCTGGAGGAGCACGTCGTCCTGCTCAAGCTGCTCGGCGAGGCGACCTCGTCCTCCCAGGTCACCGTCCGCATCGGTGCGGAAGGTCCCTACGAGCCGCTGGCCTCGACCTCCGTGGTCGCCACCGGCTACGGCGCGTCCGACGGCGCGTTGTCCTCGCTCGGCATCGTGGGCCCGACGCGGATGGACTACCCAGGAACCATGGCCGCCGTGCGCGCCGTTGCCCGCTACGTCTCCACCATCCTCGATGAAGCCTGAAAAGGACGCGTGACCCCAGGAATGTCAACTGACCCCTACGCCATCCTCGGCGTCGACCGTGATGCTGATGCCGATGCGCTGAAGAAGGCGTATCGGCGACTTGCGCGCCAGTACCACCCGGACGTGAACTCCGAGCCCGGTGCCCAGGAGCGGTTCAAGGAGGTCTCGGCGGCGTACGAGATCCTCTCCGATCCGGAGAAGCGCCGGATCTACGACCTCGGAGGCGACCCGTTCGGCGGAGGTGCCGGGGGCTTCGGCCAGGGCGCCGGGTTCTCGTTCACCGACATCATGGACGCCTTCTTCGGCGGCCAGCCGCAGACCCGGGGGCCGCGGTCGCGCCAGCGTCGGGGGCAGGACGCCCTGGTCCGCCTCGACCTCGAGCTGGCGGAGGCCGCGTTCGGTGCGACCCGCGAGCTCAAGGTCGACACCGCCGTGCTCTGCACGACCTGCCAGGGTTCGGGTGCGGCCGAGGGCTCGCGGCCGGTCACCTGCGAGACCTGCCACGGCCGTGGCGAGGTCCAGCACGTGCAGCGCTCCTTCCTCGGCGAGGTCCGGACGCTGCGTCCGTGTGCCGCCTGCCGCGGGTACGGCGAGATCATCCCGGATCCGTGCCGCGACTGCGCCGGTGACGGGCGGGTCCGCTCACGTCGCGCGATCACCGTGAAGATCCCGCCCGGCGTCGACACCGGGACCAGGGTCCAGCTCAGCGGCGAAGGCGAGGTCGGCCCGGGAGGCGGGCAGCCCGGCGATCTGTACGTCGAGATCAACGTCGCCCCGCACAAGGTCTTCACCCGTGAGGGACTCAACCTTCAGTGCCGTGTCGCCGTACCGATGACCGCCGCCGCACTGGGCACGTCGATCGAGCTGCCGCTGCTGGAGGCCGATCTCGAGGCCGAGGGCATCGACATCGAGCGGTCGGTCACGCTCGAGGTGAAACCCGGCACCCAGTCGGGCACCGAGCACGTCCTGCGTGGGCGTGGTGTCCCGAGCCTGCGCAGCCAGGCCCGGGGTGACGTGGTGGTCATGATCGAGGTCGAGACGCCGACCAAGCTCGACGAACGCCAGGAGGAGCTGCTCCGCGAGCTCGCCGGGCTGCGCAACGAGGAGTCGCCGGACGGCCGGATCCAGCCCGCGCACAAGGGCCTGTTCGGGCGCATGCGGGACGCGTTCAACCCCAGATGAGTCTGCCGGTCTTTCTCGCCGACGTCGCGGGTGCGGGTGTCGGCGACCGGATCGTGCTCGACGGTGACGAGGGCCGGCACGCTGCGACGGTGAAGCGGATGCGGGTCGGCGAGCAGGTGGTGCTCACCGACGGCGCCGGTACCTCGGCCACGTGCACGGTCGTCGTAGCCGGCAGGTCCAGCCTCGAGGTGCGGCTCGAGGAGTCCCGGTACGTCGAGCGTCAGCTGCCGTTGGTCACGGTCGTCCAGGCCCTGCCCAAGGGTGATCGTGGCGAGCTGGCGGTCGAGGTCCTCACCGAGATCGGCGTCGACCGGATCGTGCCGTGGGCCGCCGGTCGCTCGGTCGCGGTGTGGCGTGGCGACCGGGAGGTCAAGGGCCTGGCCAAGTGGCGAGCGACCGCTCGCACTGCCGCCAAGCAGGCGCGGCGTGCCTGGGTCCCCGAGATCCCGGGACTCGCGACCACCGACGAGGTGGTCGCGCTGATCCAGCAGGCAGACCTCGCCGTCGTGCTGCACGAGGCGGCCGAGGTTCCTCTCGCCGACCTGCCGCTGACGGGGGTGACCTCGATCGTCGTGGTCGTCGGCCCCGAGGGTGGGATCAGCGACGACGAGCTCGGGGCGTTCGCAGCGGCTCAGGCGGTGCGCTTGGGTTCCTCGGTGCTGCGGACCTCCACCGCCGGGGTGGCGGCCGTGGCGGCGCTGCTGTCCCGTACGCCTCGCTGGCGCTAGTCCAACCGGTCGCCGAGATGCGGTGAGATTTCGACGGGCTCAACCCCCGGGGGTCGCCAGCAGCGCCTCGACGCGGGCGACCTCGGCGTCGATGCCGTCCTGCTCGGCCGCGGTCGGAGTGCGGATCGGCTCGACGACGACACGGTCGTCCTCGTGGCGCCACAGGCCGGCGAGCAGGCCGTCGACGAAGAGCGTGGCGCCGACGCCCCCGTTGGTGCCCATCCACCGTTTCCGCGCGGCCTCGGGCGCGATCCGGTCCCGGTTGGCATGGGAGAGGAACACGTTGTCGTACTTGCCCAGCAGGACCGGCGGCAGCGGGAGGTCGGGGTCGGCGATCGGGGCACCGGGAACGTCGTACAGGGTGCGGCCCGACTCGTCGGTCACGGTGGTCAACCGGCCGGCTCGCTCCATCGACGTGAAGACTGGACCGAGCCTGGTGACCAGCGACCAGGTCGTCATGTCAGCTGCCGTCGCCGGTCCGTACGCGCCCAGGTAACGCAGCACCAGTGCTTCCACATCCGCCGTGCCGAACGGTCGGCCGAGGTAGCTGTCCGCGAACGCGTAGGCAACACCGCCGCCCTGCTTCCAGAGCCCCCGTGGCGGAGCCTGGAGAAGCGGCAGTCGCTCCCGCACGACCTGACGCAGCGCGTCCTCCGCGACGTCAGGATGTGCCGAGGACAGGTGCGCACCGATCTCGGCGAGAGGCCGCGAACCGTCGCCGAGCAACGGCCGCAACAGCCGGTCCAGCTCCGACGTCGTCAGGTGCTTCGCGGGACGGCTCAGCTGGTTGGACGCGCTGACCCGGTCCAGCGCCGGCTGGACCCAGCCGCGCAGCTGCAGCGCGTCAGCAGGGGTGAGGACGTGAACGGTGCCCCGCATCGTGAGCATCCGGACGAGGTCGCGCGACGCGAGCCGGTCCGACAGGTCTGCCGGCGAGAACGAGTCGAGACGTGCCGACAGCGACAGGTACGGCGGAAGGTTGTCCTGCGCCTGCAGCCCGATCAGGTGCTCGACCAGGTCCGGCACGCCGGTTACAGAACGCTCACCCGGGACGAGCTGCTGGCGCACCCAGAGGGTCCTGGTCAGCGTCCGGTTCGACAAGGTGGTCACTGGACGACGGGCTCCTCTGCGCTCACCGGTGGGAATCGAGTTCACGCTACGTCGACGCGCGGACTTCCTTGCTGGTGGCACCGTCCGCCACGGCCGGGCGGTTTCCCCGCCTATGCTCACTCCATGAGTGCGGGCGGGCCACGTGACGATGCATGCATCTTCTGCAAGATCGTCGCCGGCGAGATCCCGGCCGACATCGTGCACGAGAGCGAGACCACGATCGCGTTCCGGGACCTCACCCCGCAGGCGCCGGCCCACGTGCTGGTGATCCCGCGCAGCCACTACCCGAACGCAGCCGCACTCGCCGACGGCGAACCGGCCACCGCAGCGCACCTGTTCGCGGCGGCGCACGAGATCGCGGCGGCCGACGGTCTGGACAACGGCTACCGGCTGGTCTTCAACACCGGACCGGATGCTCATCAGACCGTCTTCCATGTGCACATGCATCTGCTCGGCGGTCGTTCGATGGGATGGCCCCCGGGATGAGCCGAAACCGCCGCCTCGCCACCGTCCTCGCTGCCGCCGCACTCACCGTCCTGGCCGCCTGCGGCTCGTCCGGTACGACGAACCCGTCGACCACCCCGGGCGCCGTCGGTTCGACCCCGACCCCGACGACGAACCAGCCGGTCGCGGTCCAGAACTTGCCCCTGCGCCCCGGCGAGCACCGGGTCACCGTCGAGATGCCGGCGACGTACACGCCCTCGGCTCCGACCGGCGTGGGCACAGACGACTACCGCTGCTTCCTGCTGGACCCGAAGGTCGCGAAGAACTCGTTCATCACCGGTTTCAACGTGAAGCCGGGCAACCCGCACGTCGTGCACCACGTGATCCTGTTCCGGGTGCCGCCGAACATGGTCGCCCAGGCCGAGCAGAAGGACGCCCAGTCTCCGGGCCAGGGGTGGACGTGCTTCGGCACCTCGGGCCTGACCAGCGACGGCAGTATCGACGATGCTCCGTGGCTCGGCGCCTGGGCACCCGGTGGCTCCGAGCAGCTCTACGGCAACGGCCTGGGTGAGCCTTTCCCGGCGGGGTCGCGGATCGTGATGCAGGTCCACTACAACCTGCTCAACGGCATCCAGCCCGACCGCAGCTCGGCCGAGCTGAGGCTGACCGAGAACCCCCACACCCAGGTGCTCCAGACCCAGCTGATCCCAGCCCCCGTCGAGCTGCCGTGCCGCCCCGGCCACACCGGACCGCTGTGCGATCGCGCGGCTGCGATGGCGAACCTGGTGGCGCGCTTCGGTGCCGGTCCCGCCTCCACCGCCAATCTCCTGCACCTGCTGTGCGGCGGGGCACCGGCAGGACCGGTGCAGTCCTGCACCCGGCCGGTGACCTCGCCCGAGACGATCCGTGGCATCGCCGGTCACATGCACCTGCTCGGCAAGTCGATCACCGTCGTGGTGAACCGGGGAACGCCGCGCGCGCGGACCGTGCTCGACATCCCGGTCTGGGACTTCGACCACCAGGGGAGCCGGCCGACGCCGCCGATCCACCTCAAGGTCGGCGACACCATCACCGTGACCTGCACGCACTCCCAGGCGCTGCGTGACCTCCTGCCCGCCTTCAAGGGCCAGCCGGACAAATACGTCATGTGGGGCGACGGAACGACCGACGAGATGTGCCTCGCGATCCTGCTGGTCACCCGCCCCTGAGACCCGGTGCACGCTAAGCAGGTGCCTCACACCCCCCGCTCCCGTAGCATTGGGATGCACCAGCACCCACCGGAAGGGCGGCCCACCAGGGCCACACATGAGCGAGACGAGCAAGGCACGCCGCGAAGGCAGCGACCGTCCTGAGACGGTGCACACGGTGGTCGTGCCGCAGAGCATCAACATGGTGTCCCTGCTCGGACCCGGTGACGAACACCTCGGCCTGATCGAGAAGTCACTCGAGGCCGACATCCATGTCCGCGGCAACCAGATCACCCTGCGTGGGGAACCGGGCGAGATCGCCCTGGCCGAGCGCTTGCTGGACGAGCTGGTCACGCTGATCCGGACCGGGCAGGCACTCAACGCCGAGATCGTCGAGCGCACGATCGGGATGCTGCGCGCGGAGACCAACGAGCGCCCGGCCGATGTGCTCTCGCTCAACATCCTGTCGAACCGTGGGCGCACGATCCGGCCGAAGACGCTGAACCAGAAGCGCTACGTCGACGCGATCGACAAGAACACGATCGTCTTCGGCATCGGCCCGGCCGGTACCGGCAAGACCTACCTGGCGATGGCGAAGGCCGTGCAGGCCCTGCAGGCCAAGAAGGTCAACCGGATCATCCTCAGTCGCCCGGCCGTCGAGGCTGGCGAGCGGCTCGGATACCTGCCCGGCACCTTGAGCGAGAAGATCGATCCCTACCTGCGCCCGCTGTACGACGCCCTGCACGACATGGTCGACCCCGAGACGATTCCCAAGCTGCTCGCCTCCGGCACCATCGAGGTCGCGCCGCTGGCCTTCCTGCGCGGCCGGTCGCTCAACGACTCGTTCATCATCCTCGACGAGGCCCAGAACACGACACCGGAGCAGATGAAGATGTTCCTGACCCGTCTCGGGTTCGGGTCCAAGATCGTCGTGACCGGTGACGTCACCCAGACCGACCTGCCCTCGGGGGTCAAGTCCGGGCTGCGGGTGATCGAGGGGATCCTCGATGACATCGAGGACATCTCCTTCAACAGGCTCACGGCGAACGACGTCGTCCGGCACCGGCTCGTGGGCAAGATCGTCGAGGCGTACGAGGAGTTCGACCAGGCCAGCGAGAAGCAGCGGACCCTTCGTTCAAAGGCGACCGAATGACCGTCGAGGTCCTGGACGAGTCCGGCGAGGACACCCTGGACGTCCGTCGCACCCAGAAGCTCGCGGCGTTCGTCCTGGACCAGATGCGCGTTCACCCGCTGGCCGAGCTGTGCGTGACCGCCGTCGACGAGGACACGATCGCCGAGCTCAACACGACCTGGATGGAGAAGGACGGGCCCACCGACGTACTGGCCTTCCCGATGGACGAGCTGCGCCCCGGCAAGGTCAACGAGGAGCTCGAGGAGGGCATCCTCGGCGACCTGGTGCTGTGCCCGTCGATCGCGCGGAAGCAGGCCGAGGAAGCCGCAGCCCAGGGGCAGACCGGCTACACGGTCACCGACGAGCTCGACCTGCTGACGGTGCACGGGATCCTGCACCTCCTCGGCTACGACCACGCCGAGCCGGCGGAGCACGCCGAGATGTTCGCCCTCCAGGCACGCCTGCTGGCGACCTGGCAGGGCCACCTCTCGGGCACCGTCGCGTCGGAGCCTCCCTCGACATGAGGGCAGACAGTCCCGGCCTGTTGCTGACCGTGATCGGTCTGGTGCTCATCGCCGGGCTGCTGAGTGCGAGCGAGGCGGCGCTCTCCGGGTTCTCTCGCGCCCGCGCCGAAGGGCTGGCCGGTGACAACCGGGCGGGCTCGCGCCGCGTGCTGAGGATCCTCGACGACGCACCGCGCTACCTGAACACGGCACTGTTCCTCCGGCTGCTCGCCGAGACCGGCGCCGTGGTGATCGCGACGCTGATGATCCAGGGCTCGGTGGGACTGGACAGCTGGGCGGTTGTCGGGGTCTCGGTCACGGTCATGCTGGTGGTGTCCTTCGTCGTGATCGGTGTCGGCCCGCGGACCCTGGGCCGTCAGCACTCCGAACGGATCGCCCTGGGGTCGGCAGCGGTGTTGATCGCCCTGACCCGGGTCCTCGGCCCG
The DNA here is from genome assembly GCF_025965215.1 of Marmoricola sp. Lineage (GTDB taxonomy): Bacteria > Actinomycetota > Actinomycetes > Propionibacteriales > Nocardioidaceae > Marmoricola. The sequence goes on along the minus strand of NZ_JAOPXI010000061.1, from coordinate 15,450 downwards.
ATCCCGCAGCTGCTGATCCTGATCGGCAACGCGATCACTCCCGGTAGGGGCTTCTCCGAAGGGCCGTTCGGCTCCGAGGCCGAGCTGCGCGAGCTGGTCGACCTGGCCGAGGCGAGCAGCCTGATCGAGTCCGACGAGCGCGCCATGATCCACTCGGTCTTCGAGCTCGGGGACACGATCGTGCGCGAGGTGATGGTCCCGCGCACCGATGTGGTCTTCATCGAGCGCCACAAGACCCTGCGACAGGCGATGTCGCTGTTCCTGCGCAGCGGGTTCTCCCGAGTTCCGGTGGTCGGCGAGGACCTCGACGACATCCTCGGCTTCGCCTACCTCAAGGACGTCAGCCGCCGGGTCTTCGACCGCAAGGACGCCGAGAGCACCGAGCACGTCGAGTCGGTCATGAGGCCGGTGATGTGGGTGCCCGACTCGAAGCCGGCCGACGACCTGCTGCGCGAGATGCAGGCCTCGCGGCGTCACGTCGCGGTGGTCGTGGACGAGTACGGCGGAACAGCCGGCTTGGTCACGATCGAGGACATCCTGGAGGAGATCGTCGGCGAGATCGCCGACGAGTTCGACTCCGAGGAGGTGCCGGTCGAGAAGTTCGCCGACGGCTCGGTCCGGGTGTCCTCGCGATTCCCGGTCGATGACCTGGACGAGGTCATCGGGGTGGTCATCGAGGACGACGAGATCGACTCGATCGGCGGACTGATGGCCAAGCACCTCGGCAAGGTCCCGATCCCCGGCTCGCAGGTGGAGGTGGCCGGCCTGGTCTTCCGTGCCGAGGAGGCCAAGGGGCGGCGCAACCGGATCGGCACCGTGCTGATCACCCCTGCCGGCGTACCGGCTGACGATGGTGCGGCCGCATCAACCGCGAACGCCTGACCCCGCGAAGCGGACTATCGCCGTTCCTCGGCAGTTCCTGTTCCTGGGCAGCCGGGCCGTGAGCCTAGACTCGCGGCCGTGGATGCCCTGAGTGCCGAGGACAACAAGCTGGTCGTGCTGGCCCGCGCAACGCGGGCTCGCACCCGTGCCGCCCAGGGCGCTGCCCTGCGCGATCTCGACGGGCGCACCTACGCAGGTGCCACGGTCCAGCTTGCCTCGCTGCACGTGTCCGCGCTCGGCGTCTGCCTGGCGATGGCGGTCTCGAGCGGCGCCCAGGGCGCGGAGGCCGTGGTCGTGCTCGGCGACTCGGAGCTGGCCGCCAGCGACCTCGATGCCCTGCGGGACTTCGCCGGGCATGGCGTCCCGGTCCACCTCGGGGACCCGGCCGGAACGATCGGTGCCCGTCTCTCCAGTTGAACACCCTGCACAACGTGCTTGCGGAGGGCGCCTCCGGTAGCGATATCGTGCAGGGGTGGGCTTGATCGGGACTGCTTCGCACGCCGCAGCTGTGGACCGGCTGCGGGCGTCGTACGCCGCGATCGCTCCGAACCAGACCGTCCGGCTGGCCAAGAAGACCTCCAACCTCTTCCGGGAGCGCGCGGCGTCAACCTCGCCTGGACTCGACGTCAGCGGGCTCGGCGGCGTGATCTCGATCGACACCCGGGCGCAGACCGCGGACGTGCAGGGGATGTGCACGTATGAGGACCTGGTCGCGGAAACGCTGAAGTTCGGCCTGATCCCGTACGTCGTCCCGCAGCTGCGGACGATCACCCTCGGTGGTGCGGTCACCGGGCTGGGCATCGAGTCCACCTCGTTCCGCAACGGTCTGCCGCACGAGTCGGTCCTCGAGATGGACGTGTTCACGGGTGCCGGCGAGGTGATCAGCTGCTCGCCTGACACCCACACCGACCTGTTCCGGACGTTCCCGAACTCCTACGGGTCGCTGGGATACGCAACCCGGCTGCGCATCCGCCTCGAACCCGTGCCGGCCTTCGTGGCCCTGCGCCACGTGCGCTTCCACGAGACCGACAAGTTCGCCACGGCGATCGCGGAGATCACCGAGACGGGCACCTGGCAGGGCGAACGGGTCGACGGGATGGACGGGGTCGCGTTCGAGCCCGGGGAGTACTACCTGACCCTGGCGCGCTGGACCGATGACGGCGGGACCACCTCGGACTACGTCGGCCAGGACATCTACTTCCGTTCGATCCAGCAGCGCGAGAGCGACCGGCTGACGATGCACGACTACCTGTGGCGCTGGGACACCGACTGGTTCTGGTGCTCCGGGGCGTTCGGTGCCCAGGACCCCAGGATCAGGCGCCTCTGGCCGCGACGCTGGCGACGCTCGGACGTCTACATGAAGCTGCTCGGCATCGACCGGCGCTTCGGGATCGCCGACCGCCTGGACCGGCGCGCTGGGCGGCCCCTGCGCGAACGGGTGATCCAGGACGTCGAGGTCCCGGTCGAGCGGATCGGTGACTTCCTGGACTGGTTCGACGACGAGGTGGGCATGCGCCCGGTGTGGCTGTGCCCGTTGCTGGCCCGCGAGGACTGGCCGTCCTACCCGCTCGAGCCGGGCAAGGTCTACGTCAACGCCGGTTTCTGGGGGACGGTGCACGTCGGTCCGGACCGGGTCAACGCCCCGCGCAACCGCGCGATCGAAGCCAAGGTCCGCGAGCTCGACGGGCACAAGTCGCTGTACTCCGAGTCGTTCTACGATCGCGAGACGTTCGACGCGCTCTACGACGGGCGGAATCTCGCGGTGGTCAAACAGCGTTACGACCCTCAGGACCGATTGATCAGTCTCTACGACAAGGCAGCCAAGAATGGATAAGGAACGACGATGAGCATCCTCGCACCCACGACCTCGATCGCCGACGCGTTCACCTCGTTGCTCATCGGCGACATCCCGTTCCGGTTCACCGCGTACGACGGCAGCGTCGCCGGTCCCGACACCGCCGAGTTCGGACTCGACCTGCGCACCGAGCGTGGCCTGTCCTATCTGCTCACGGCACCCGGCGACCTCGGGCTCGCGCGGGCCTACGTCATGGGCGACCTGGTGATCACCGGCGCCCACCCCGGTGACCCGTATGCAGCCCTGATGCAGGTCAAGGGCAGCAAGAACGGACTGAAGTTCCGGACTCCGACGCCGACCGAGCTGATCGCCATCCTTCGGACGGTCGGCATCGCCCAGCTCATCCCGCCGCCGGTGCCCGAGCAGGAGCACCTGCCCCGGTGGCGCCGTATCGTCGAGGGCATGCTGCACTCGCCGGAGCGCGACGCGGAGGCGATCCACCACCACTACGACGTCTCCAACCGCTTCTACGAGCTGGTCCTCGGGCCGTCGATGACCTACACCTGCGCGTGCTTCCCGACCGAGGACGCGACGCTGGAGGAGGCCCAGTTCGCCAAGTACGACCTGGTGGCGCGCAAGCTCGGCCTCGAGCCGGGCCAGCGACTCCTCGACGTCGGCTGCGGCTGGGGCGGGATGGTGCGCCACGCCGCTCGGGAGTACGGCGTCAAGGCGCTGGGCGTCACCCTCTCGGCCGAGCAGGCGTCCTGGGCGCAGAACAAGATCAAGGAGGAGGGCCTCGACGACCTGGCCGAGGTCAGGCACCTCGACTACCGCGACGTCGAGGAGGGCGACTTCGACGCGATCAGCTCGATCGGGCTCACCGAGCACATCGGAGTGGCGAACGACCCGGCGTACTTCGGATTCCTGCGCGACATGCTCACCTCCCGCGGCCGGCTGCTCAACCACTCGATCACGCGTGCGGACAACAAGAAGACCAGCACCGGTGCGTTCATCGACCGGTACGTCTTCCCCGACGGCGAGCTGACCGGGTCCGGTCGGATCATCACCGAGATCCAGGACGCCGGGCTGGAGGTGCAGCACGAGGAGAACCTGCGCATCCACTACGCGAAGACCCTGGCCGGCTGGAACCGCAACCTGGTCGAGCACTGGGACGAGTGCGTCACCGAGGTCGGCGAGGGCACGGCGCGGGTCTGGGGCCTGTACATGGCCGGCTCGCGGATGGGCTTCGAGACCAACGAGATCCAGCTCCACCAGGTGCTCGCCGGCAAGACGACTCCAGACGGTGCCGGTGCCTTCCCGCTGCGCCCGACCTGGGCGAGCTGACAGGCGCTCGTGCCTCGGTCTCGGGTCCTCACCACGCTGCTGGTCGCACTGCTCCTGACCGGGGTCGCAACCGGCGTCTCGCAGGCTCGTCAGGCTCCGTTGGGGCAGGACCTGCTCGTGCCCGGGCAGGTCTATGCGGGTGACTTCCCGGATCCGTCGGTCCTGCGCGTGGGCGACACCTTCTACGCCTACTCGACCACCAGCGACGGCGTCAACGTCCCGACCCTGACATCGGCGGACCTGCGCACCTGGCGGGCCGCGCCGGCGACGGCGACGAACCCGTCGGGCGACGCACTTCCTCGCACCCCGGTCTGGTCGGCCGGTAGCGCAGTCAGCGACGGCCGTTTCGTCGCGACCACGTGGGCACCGTCGGTGATCCGGCTCGGTCCCGGACGGTACGTCCTCGCCTATGCCACCCAGGTCGGGGGAGCCCCCGGCCAGAAGATGTGCATCTCGGTCGCCACCGGCAGCAGGCCGCTCGGGCCGTTCGTCGACACGTCGACGGGACCGGTCGTCTGCCCCGCACAGGGGGCGATCGATCCTCAGATCGTCGTCGCGCCGACCGGGCGTCCACGGCTGATCTGGAAGGCGGACCACTATCCCGCGCGGCTCATGTCGACTCCGATGAACCTCGCCGCGACCGCTGTCCTCACCACGCCCGGTTCGAACCACGTCCTGGCCCGTGTGCGGCAGCCCTGGGAGGGCTCGATCATCGAGAACCCGGCGATGATCCGGTTCCACGGCCGCCTGTACCTCTTCTACTCGGCGAACTCGTACGCGTCCACGCGCTACGCGATCGGCTACCTGATCTGCAAGAACCTGTCCGGCGACTGCCGGCGACCGCTCAAGCACCCGCTGCTGGCCACCGGAGGCGACATCGCCGGGCCCGGCGGGCCCTCGCCGTTCCTGGACAGGTTGGGGCGGCTACGCCTCGCCTACCACGCCTGGCGAGCCGGGGCGGTCGGCTATCCCACGTCGACGCGATGCCTGGGTGCGGCGCTCGGCTGCCCGCAGCGCCGGTTGCACCTCGCCATCCTGCGGGCTGCGCGCACCGGCGATCTGGCGGTCGTCGCGCGGCAGTGAGCTCGTCGCGCGAGGGCCGCACCGGAGCGTGGCCTAATCTTGCCCGGTGAACGCCCGTCCAGATGCCCGCGCCTTTTCCGGCACGGTTTCCGATCGAGAGGTCCTTGGTGACCACCTTGTCCGGATCACGCTGACGGGACTCGACGGATTTGTCAGCACGGGCGTCCCGGACGAATGGGTTGCCCTGACCGTGCCCGGCCAGTTCCAGACCCGCTACTACACGGTGCGATCGTGGGCCGACGACGCGCTGGTGCTCGACGTCGTCATCCACGACGCGGGCCTGGTGACCGAATGGGCGCAGACGGAGTGCGTCGGCGACGTGGTCGGCCTGTCCGCGCCCAAGGGGTCCTTCGACCTGCCGCTCGATGCCCAGTGGGTGGTGCTGGTCGGCGATCTGACCGGACTGCCGGCGATCACGCGGATCGGCGAGACGCTGGATCTTCCGGTGCGTGCCTACGTCGAGACGCCGGACCACCCGCTCTCGGGCTACACCGACCTCCCGATCACCTGGGTCGACGCCCCCAGGGCCGAGCAGAGCGGCCTCGCCGAATTCGTACGCGGGCTCGACTGGCCCGATGGTGGCGGCTACTTCTGGATGGCCGGGGAGTCCGCCCAGATGCGCGACATCCGACGGCACGTGCGCCAGGACCTCGGCTGGGCCTCGACGGCGTACGACGTGATGGGCTACTGGAGCGCGAGCCGGGGGCGCCAGCGTCGAGCGGTGGATCCGGGCCCGATCTATGCGGCTGGCAAGGCCGCAGGCAAGAGCGACGCGCAGATCTGGGACGACTACGACAAGGCGCGAGGCGCGCAGTCAGAGGGCAGGGCATGAGCACGGAACCCGGCTACAAGAGTGGCTTCGCGTGCTTCGTCGGCCGCCCGAACGCCGGCAAGTCGACGCTGACGAACGCCCTGGTCGGTTCCAAGGTCGTGATCACGTCCTCGAAGCCGCAGACGACCCGGACGGTCGTGCGCGGGATCGTGCACCGCGACGACGCCCAGCTGGTCCTGGTCGACACCCCGGGGCTGCACCGTCCGCGAACGTTGCTCGGTGAGCGCCTCAACGACCTGGTCAGGACCACGTGGTCCGAGGTCGACGTGGTAGCGGTCTGCTTCCCGGCCAACGAGAAGCCCGGTCCTGGCGACCGGTTCATCGTCAACGAGCTCGCCAAGGTGCGGAAGTCGATCATGTTCGCGATCGCGACGAAGACCGATCTGGTCACCTCCGAGCAGCTCGGCCAGCACCTGCTCGCCATCGCCGAGCTCGGTCGCGAGACCGGGACGGAATGGGCCCAGATCGTGCCGGTCTCGGCGAAGTCCGGGGACCAGGTCCAGCTACTCGCCGACCTGCTCGTCGAGCAGCTCCCGGAGGGGCCTCAGCTCTACCCGGACGGGGACCTGTCCGATGCACCCGAGGAGGCGATCGTCGCCGAGCTGATCCGGGAGGCTTCCCTGGAAGGCGTCCGCGACGAGCTCCCGCACTCGATCGCCGTGGTCGTCGAGGAGATGGGCCTGAAGGAGGACCGCCCCGCTGACAAGCCGCTGCTGTACATCCACGCGAACCTGTACGTCGAACGCGACTCCCAGAAGGGCATCATCATCGGTCACAAGGGAGCGCGGCTCCGCGAGGTCGGCACCGCGGCCCGTCAGCAGATCGAGGCGATCCTCGGCACCCCGGTCTACCTCGACCTGCGGGTCAAGATCGCGAAGGACTGGCAGCGCGATCCCAAGCAGCTGCGCAAGCTGGGGTTCTAGTCTCGAGAGGGTCGTGGCACGCCTCGCCGATCACCAGCTGGTGGACCTCGGAGGTGCCCTCGTCGGTGAAGGGGGAGCGGCGTCTGGGTCATGGTGCGATCCTTGCATCTGACAAATGTCATGGCAGGGACATGACGGCTGGGCGATGCACCGGGGACAGGATGCAGGCAGGCTGGGGCCATGACTTCAGCTACTGAACATCTCGGACTCGGTTCGGTCGACCCAGCGGGTGGCCGCCGCCCTGCGGTCAGCCTGACCGGGGTGACCAAGGACTTCGGCAACGTGCACGCTGTCCGCGGCATCGAACTCTCGATCCAGCCCGGCGAGGTGGTGGCCTTCCTCGGTCCCAACGGCGCCGGCAAGACGACCACGATCGACATGATCCTGGGGCTGTCCACACCTACCTCGGGCTCCCTGTCTGTTCTCGGACTTGAGCCGCGCGAGGCGATTGCCCGCGGTCTGGTTGCCGCCGTGATGCAGACCGGTGGCCTGCTCAAGGACCTGACCGTCAAGGAGACGGTCGAGTACACAGCGAGCCTGTTCGCCGACACCCGGACTGCCGACGACGTCCTGGCCGACGCCGGCATCAGCGGGATCGCGGATCGCCTCGTGGCCAAGTGCTCCGGCGGCGAGCAGCAGCGGCTCCGTTTCGCGATGGCCCTGCTCTCGGACCCGGCGCTGCTCCTCCTCGACGAGCCGACGACGGGCATGGACGTCGAAGGGCGACGCTCGTTCTGGTCCTCGATCCGCAGCGATGCGCAGAAGGGCCGCACGGTCCTGTTCGCGACGCACTACCTCGAGGAGGCCGACCAGTATGCCGACCGGATCATCCTGATCAGCCAGGGGAGGATCGTCGCCGACGGATCGGGCAGCGAGATCAAGTCGCTCGCCTCGGGCCGGACCGTGCGCGCCACCCTCGAGGACGCCGGGACTGTGACCACCGCACTCGCGGGGATCACCGGCGTCGACAGTGTGGAGGTGCGCGGCGACTCGGTCTACGTGCACACCAAGGACAGCGATGCGGTCGCACGCTACCTGCTCACCCAGACCGCCGCGCGTGACATCGAGATTGCAGCCAAGGGCCTGGAAGAGGCGTTCCTGAGCCTCACCGGCGACCACGAGACCCAAGGAGCAGGACAGTGAGTTCCCCAATGAGCAGCACGGCATCGATCGACCCGAACACCCGACGAGTGCCCCCGCTCGGTGGCCTCAACGTCACGATGCTCAAGATCGAGTTGCGCCGGATCATGCGCAACAAGCGCACGATGATCTTCACGCTGGTGATGCCGGTGCTGCTCTACGTGATCATCGCGTCCAACGCCAAGTACACCAACGAACGAGCAGGGTCGGGGAACGTCTCGGCGTACATCCTGATCAGCATGGCGACCTACGGCGCCGTCCTTGCCTCGACCAGTGGCGGCGCGATGGTCGCCACCGAACGAGCTCTGGGCTGGTCGCGCCAGCTTCGGTTGACGCCGTTGTCGCCAGTCGCCTACATCGTCGTGAAGTCCCTCGTGGCGCTGACCCTCGGCCTGGGGTCGGTCCTGGCCGTCAACGTCGTCGGCATCCTGACCAACAAGGCCGACATGCCGACGCACGTCTGGATCGCAGGGGCGGTGATCGCGTGGGCCGGGTCGATCGTGTTCAGCGCCTTCGGCCTGTTCATGGGCTACCTGCTGCCGAGTGAGAACGTGATGCAGGTCCTCGGGCCGATCATGGCCGGCCTCGCCGCGATCGGCGGCCTGTGGTTCCCGATCGACAAGGGCAGCGTGCTGGACCACATCTCCGCCTGGACACCCATCTACGGTCTGGCGAACCTGGCCCGCTGGCCGTTGTACGGCGGCGCCCCGCACCTGGTCTGGATCGTGAACCTCGCCGGCTGGTTCGCCCTGTTCGTGGCAGGCGCTGCCTGGCGGATGAGCAAGGACACGGCGCGGGTCTGAGACCGGAGCCGAATACGGTGACCTGCATGGACGAGACCACGTTCCCCCTCGACGCGTACGGCACCGGCCCGTCGCGTCGATGGGGGAGCCTGTTCGCGCTGGTCTGGCTCTTCTACCTGCTCAACCCGCTCGACGCGGCGTGGAAGCACCGCGACAGTGTCTCGGGGTGGGTCGGGATCGTGGCCACGCTGGCCTTCGCAGTGGTCTACGGCGCGGTCTTCATCGTGATGCGGGCCCGGCGCCAGCTGGGTCGACCGTTCTGGACGACGATCAGACCAGGGGTCGGGGCCGCCGTCATCGCGGTGGAGATCCTCCTCGGGGTCGTGATCTGCCTGGCGATCGGCCAGGCCGGTACGGCGACCTCGGTCTACATCGCCGTGATCAGCATGTTGTGCCTGCCGACCAGGTTGGCCTGGGCGATGACGCTGGCGGTCGCTGCGACGACGTACGGTGCCACCCTCACGGTCCCCGGCTGGACGCAGGACCGCGGCCTGCTCTTCGGGATCCTGGTCGCCGGGCTGGCGATCTGGGGCATCTCGCAGGCGATCCGAGGCAACATCGAGGTTCTCACCGTGCGCGAGGAGAACGCCCGGCTCGCGCTGGACGACCAGCGCAACCGCTTCGCGCGCGACCTGCACGACATCCTGGGCCACTCGCTGACCGTCATCACGGTGAAGGCCGAGCTCGCGCAGAAGCTGATCGGCGTCGACCCGGATCAGGCATTGGCGGAGATCGCTGACCTGGAACGGCTCTCGCGTGATGCGCTGGCCGACGTACGGCGTGCCGTCGAGGGGTACCGCGAGCTCACCCTGCCCGGAGAGCTGGCGCGTGCCCGGGTCGCGCTGGCAGCCGCCGAGATCGAGGCCGACCTGCCGAACTCGACCGAGGAGGTCCAGGGCGAGGTGCGGGACCTGTTTGCCTGGGCTATCCGCGAGGGCGTGACCAACGTGATCCGGCACAGCGAGGCGCAGCGCTGCGTCGTGCGCCTCACGCCGACCAGCGTGGAGGTCGCCGACGACGGTCGCGGCCCCGCCGGATCGACCCCGGGCAACGGGCTGGTCGGACTGCGCGAGCGCGCGGCCGCGGTCGGTGCGACCGTCGTCACCGCTGCGACCCAGCCCGGCTTCTCGCTGAGGGTCGTCGCCTCGTGACGATCAGGCTGCTGCTCGCCGACGACCAGGCACTGGTCCGCGGCGCCCTGTCGGCGCTGCTGGCGCTCGAGCCGGACCTCGAGGTCGTGGCCGAGGTGGGTGCCGGTGACCTCGTCCTGGAGGCGGTGCGTGAGCACCGGCCCGACGTCGCCCTCCTCGACGTCGAGATGCCGGGTCTGGACGGCATCGCGGCGGCCGCGCTGGTCAGGGCCGAGTTCCCCGACGTACGGGTCCTGATCGTGACCACCTTCGGACGTCCTGGCTACCTGCGCCGTGCGCTGCAGGCCGGTGCGTCCGGCTTCGTCGTCAAGGACACGCCGGCGGCCGAGCTCGCCGACGCGGTCCGTCGCGTCCACGCCGGTCTCAGGGTCGTCGACCCCGCCCTGGCCACCGATAGCCTGATCGCGGGGGAGTCGCCCCTGACCGGTCGCGAGACCGAGGTGCTGCAGGCGGCGCAGGACGGTTCGTCGGTCGCAGCGATGGCCGCCAAGCTGTTCCTGTCCGAGGGCACGGTGCGCAACCACCTGTCGTCGGCCATCGGGAAGACCGGTGCCACCAACCGCGCGGAGGCAGTGCTGATCGCCGACGGAAACGGCTGGCTCTGATCTGCGCCGTGATCCTCGCTCCGCTCGTCAACGAGTTCTCGGCCACTCGGCCACGAGCAAGCTCGGGCGCTCGGTAGCCTCGACTCGTGACCTGGGACGACCTCTACGACGACGCTGCCCGGGCCCGTCTCGTCGAGGAACCCGCCAAGCGGGTCCCGGCTCCCGAACGGACGCCCTTCGAGCGGGACAGGGCGCGGGTGGTGCACTCGGCCTCGTTGCGCCGACTGGCCGCCAAGACGCAGGTGCTCGGCCCGCAGTCGGACGACTTCATCCGCAACCGGCTGACCCACAGCCTCGAGGTCGCCCAGGTTGCCCGCGATCTGGCCCACCCGCTCGGCTGCCACCCCGACCTGGCCGAGACCGCCGCGCTCGCGCACGACCTCGGCCACCCGCCGTTCGGGCACAACGGCGAGCAGGCCCTGGACCAGCTGGCGGTGGCGTGCGGCGGCTTCGAGGGCAACGCCCAGACGCTCCGGATCCTGACGCGGCTCGAGGCGAAGTCGGTCGACGCCGAAGGGCGCTCCATCGGCCTGAACCTGACCCGCGCGACCCTGGACGCGTGCACCAAGTACCCGTGGCGCCGGGGCGAGGGACCGGAGGGGACCGGGAAATTCGGCGCGTACGACGACGACCTGGCCGTGTTCGCCTGGCTGCGCGACGGTTCCGAGGGCGCCGGCCGGTGCCTGGAGGCCCAGGTCATGGATTTCTCCGACGACGTCGCCTACTCGGTGCACGACCTGGAGGACGGCATCGTCGGCGGCCACATCGACCTGGCCCGACTCGACTCAGCCTCCGAGCTGAGCGGCGTCTGGGAGACGGTCCGAGACTGGTACCTGCCCGGCGCAGCCGATGACGAGCTGAGGGCCGCGCTGGACCGGGTGCGCGCGACCGGCCGCTGGCCCGAGACGGCGTACGACGGAACCCGCCGGGCGATGTCCGTGCTCAAGAACCTGACCAGCGACCTGATCGGGGTCTTCTGCGGCAGCGTGCACACGGCCACCCGGGAGCGGTACGGCGCCGCGCCGCTCGTGCGTCACCAGGCTGACCTCGTCGTTCCTGCGACCACGAGCACCGAGATCGCCGTCCTGAAGGGGATCGCGGCGCACTACGTCATGCGGACCGACGCCCGGATGCGGATCATGGACAGCCAGCGGGCCCTGGTCGAGGAACTGTTCGAGGCGCTCGTCGCCACCGACGGGCAGGCGCTGGATCCGAGCCTGCGCGCGGACTACGCCGACGCGGCTGATGATGCTGCCCGGACCCGCGTGGTCGTCGACCAGATCGCGTCACTGACCGATGCGAGTGCTCTGGCCTGGCACGACCGGCTCTGCTGACAGAGCGTCAGGGGCGCCACCCGACCCGTCAGGAATGGCGAGGTCGTCCAGGGCCTGCCGCACGTGCGGATCATCCTTGATCCGGAGCACGAGGCGGCGGATCTGCTCGTACCGCTCGCGCCCGGCGCGGGCGCCGAGAACGTAGCCCGTGCCGAACGAGGCGGTGACCAGGACCTTCTTGATCATGCGCATGCCTCAGCGGGTCATCCGGCGAAGTACCACGACGACCAGGGCGAGGACGACCGCACCGACGGCGATCCTCCGCCCTCTCGACCGTCCTTCTTTCTTGCCGGGGAGGAGGTCGGCGGCATGGACTCCGGCGCGCGCCTCGAGCGTCTCTAATTTCGTGCCGAGCGCGTCGGCCACGTCAGCGGCCAGGTTGCGACCGCTCTCCAGGGTGCTCTCGATGTCGACTGGGGACGTGATGTTCACGATGTGGCTCCTTCAGATGGCGTCACCTCTCTCCTACCCAGTCCCCGCAAGTTGAATCAGGGATCGGAGATCACACCCTGACGCTTACTGGGTCAGATCTCCACGAAGGCGTCCTCGCCCTCGACGGTGACCGGGTAGACGGTCAGCGGTCCCGGCTTCTTACCGAGTGCGATCAGCTTCGAGGACCAGCGCGGCATCGTGCGTCCGGCGAAGCCGGGTGTCCAGTCGAGGTTCTCGCCGGTGCACAGGTTGAAGGTCGAGTTGTGCCACGGGCACTGGACCGTGCCATCGGTGAACCGGGTGCCACCCGGACCCGCGGTCAGCGACAGGCCCAGGTGCGGGCAGTGGTTGCGGGCGGCATGCAGGCTGCCGTCGACCAGGCCGACGATGATGGGAGTCGCGCCCGCCTTGACCGCATGCAGGGCGCCGTCCGAGAGTTCGGCAACTGTTCCGATCCTGACCTTCTCCGCCACGGCTGCCTCCGGAGTCCCGGACGCGGGTGCGTCCTGTGACTTTCGTACCACTCCTCACCGGCCCGGTCCATGTCTGGCGGTGCGGTCGGTGGTCCCCCGTAGACTCACCTGCGTGGCGGGCCGGATCAAGGACGAAGACATCGCGACCGTGCGCGAGAAGGCACGCATCGACGAAGTCATCGGGGCTTACGTCACGCTGCGCAACGCCGGCGGCGGAAACCTCAAGGGGTTGTGCCCCTTCCACGACGAGAAGTCGCCGTCGTTCAATGTCACTCCCGCCAGAAATCTCTACCATTGCTTCGGCTGCGGTGCAGGTGGGGACGTCATCAAGTTCGTCATGGAGATGGACGGCACCTCGTTCAGCGAGACCGTCGAGCGACTGGCCGAGAAGGTCGGGGTCGAGCTCCGGTACGAAGAGGGCGGCCCGATCAGGCCGAGCGGGGGGCCGCAGCGACCCCGGCTGGTCGAGGCGCACAAGCTGGCTGCGGCGTACTACGTCGAGCAGCTGGCTACGCCCGACGCGATGCAGGCCCGGCAGTTCCTCGACACCCGCGGCTTCGACCAGGATGCTGCCGAGCACTTCGGTGTCGGGTTCTCGCCGCGCGGCGGCGAGGAGCTCACCACGTACTTGCGCCAGCAGGGGTTCAGGGACGACGCGCTGGTCACCAGCGGACTGGCCGGCGACAACAACCGTGGCCTCTACGACCGGTTCCGCGGGCGGCTGATGTGGCCTATCCGCGACAGCAGCGGGGACACGATCGGGTTCGGCGCCCGCCGGATCTTCGAGGACGACCGGATCGCGGCGAAGTACCTCAACACCTCCGAGACGCCGATCTACAAGAAGAGCCAGGTGCTGTACGGGATCGACCTGGCGCGGCGCGAGATCGCCCGCGCCAGCCAGGCGGTGATCGTCGAGGGGTACACCGACGTGATGGCGTGTCACCTGGCCGGGGTGCGGACGGCGGTGGCGACCTGCGGCACGGCCTTCGGCGACGACCACGGCCGGGTCATCCGCCGACTGCTCCAGGACCACGACGAGTTCCGCGGCGAGGTGATCTTCACCTTCGACGGTGACGAGGCCGGTCAGAAGGCGGCGCTGCGGGCGTTCGAGGGTGACCAGAACTTCGCGGGCCAGACCTACGTGGCGGTCGAGCCGACCGGGCTGGACCCGTGCGACCTGCGGCTCGCCGAGGGTGACGCTGCCGTGCGCGAGCTCGTGGCGCGACGGGTGCCGCTGTACCGCTTCGTCCTGGGCAACGTGGTCAGCCGCTACGACCTCGACCGGGCCGACGGGCGGGTCGACGCTCTGCGTGACGCCGCCCGACTGGTGCGGGCGATCCGGGACCGCTCCAAGGTCGATGCCTTCTCCCGCGAACTCGCCGGCATGCTCGGGCTGGACCCGAACGATGTCCAGCGCGAGGTACGTCGGGCCGCGAACCGCGAGCAGGCGGCCGGCGGACCGTCGAGCGCACCGGCGGTCGCCGCGAACCAGGGTCTCCCGGACCCGAAGGACCCCCGGTTCGCGCTCGAGCGAGAGACGCTCAAGCTTGTCGTCCAGCATCCCGACGTGATCGCGTCGGCACTGGGCGAGGTCTCCGATGAGGACTTCACCCATCCGGCGTACCGGGCTGTCTGGGCGGTGGTGACGCTGGCAGGTGGCGCGGGCGCCGCTGACGGGCTGTGGTCCTCGCGGTTGCAGGCCAACACGGCCGACGAACGCGTGCAGTCGCTGCTCAGCGCCCTGAGCGTCGAGGCATTGCCGACCTCGAAGGAGCCGACCAGCGAGTACGCCTCGGTGCACGTCCACCGGCTACGCGAGCTGACGGCCCTGCGCAGGATCACCGACCTGAAGTCGAAGCTCCAGCGGACCAATCCGGTCGACGAGGCGGTCGAGTACAACCGCATGTTCGGCGAGCTGGTCGCCCTCGAGCAGCACCGCAGAGCGCTGCGCGAACTCGCCACGGACCAGTCGTGACAGCCCGATGAAGCTGTTCGCCCGCGCGGAGCGCGTTCCCACCGGGATCGTCGAGCTCGCCGGGTTGCGCCGCGGAGACCGGGTCCTGGCCTTCGCCCAGGACGGTGACCGCTGGCTGCTCGGGACCCGGCCAGCCCTGGTGATCGCCGAGCGGGGGACAGACCCGGTGCGGTTGGGATGGGAAGCGATCCAGGCTGCCGACTGGGACAAGGACGCGCGCAGGCTGGTCGTCAGCGAGGTCGGTGAGTACGGCCGGCCACGGGCGTCGTACGAGTTCACCTTGGAGGACCCAGCCCTGTTGCTCCAGCTGATCCGGGAGCGGGTCACCGCCAGCGTCGTGCTTCAGCGCGGCTATCTGATCCGTGCCAAGAGCGGGTTCAAGGTGATCGGCAGGCGGTCCCCGGACGGCGGACCGATCGCCTGGATGCACGAGTACGACGCCGGGATCGATCCGGACGATCCGGACGTGGTCATCGCTGCTGCCGAGGCCCTTGCGCGTGCCCGGGCCGACGTCGGCGAGGCCTGAGGCACAGCCAGGACGCCGATTCGCGTCCCCGCGAGGGGCCTTGCTAATCTTTGCGGGCGCGATCCCCTGTAGCTCAATTGGCAGAGCATTCGACTGTTAATCGGAGGGTTGTTGGTTCGAGTCCAACCGGGGGAGCCACCAGAAAGGCCCGC
>NZ_JAOPXI010000041.1 GCF_025965215.1 Marmoricola sp. | reverse complement strand
GTAGATACCGATCACGACGCATTCCCGGTCGAGCCCGGCGTACTGGCGCAGCTCGGGAGTGACCGTGAACCGACCCTGCTTGTCCGGCACCTGCTCCGAGGCGAGGGCGAACAACATCCGGCCGTAGCCGCGGAGGCGGGCGTCGGTCTGCGAGGCGTTCTGGAACTTCTCGGCGAACACGTCGAAGTCGGCCTTGGTGCGCATATCGATGGAGCGCTCCTGACCTCGGGTGATCACCAGCCCGTCCCCCATCGCCTCTCGGAATTTCGACGGAAGGACGAGCCGGCCCTTGTCATCGAGCCGAGGAGTGAAGGTGCCGGAAAACATCTCGCCACCCCGTCCCTCTCGTCCACCACTTTCCCCCACTTTACTCCACATCCCTCCACCGTCAACCATTTCGAGGCCCTTTCTCACCCCTTTTCCCACGGTTTCGTTCCCCGGGTGCTTCGGTCTGCCCTCGGCCCGTCCGCGAGAGGCTGTCGGCCCGAACCTGACGAATTCCGGGACAATTCCTCGTCGCCTGCTCCCGGCTATGGGGTTGACTGAGGTCATGGAGGAATCAGGGGCTGGCCCGGGCAGCGGACTGGACGCGTTGCGCGCGGTCACCGATCGGGTGCGCGCCAACATCGAGAAGGTCATCGAGGGCAAGCCCGAGGTCGCCAGGACGGCTCTGGTCGTCCTGCTCGCCGAGGGACATCTGCTCATCGAGGACGTGCCCGGGGTCGGCAAGACCATGCTCAGCAAGGCGCTCGCCCGCTCGATCGACCTGACGGTGCGCCGGATCCAGTTCACCCCGGACCTGTTGCCCTCCGACGTCACCGGGGTCTCGATCTTCAACCAGGACACCCGGCAGTTCGAGTTCCGTCCCGGTGGGGTGTTCGCCAACATCGTGATCGGCGACGAGATCAACCGGGCCTCCCCCAAGACCCAGTCGGCGATGCTCGAGTGCATGGAGGAGAGTCAGGTCACCGTCGACACCCAGACGTTTGCTTTGGACGCACCGTTCATGGTGATCGCGACGCAGAACCCGCTGGAGATGGAAGGCACCTATGCCTTGCCCGAAGCACAGCGCGACCGGTTCCTGGCCCGGGTCTCGATGGGCTACCCGGTGATGGCGGCGGAGATCGCGATGCTCTCGGCACGCAACACCAGCAGCCCGATCGACGAGCTCGACCCGGTGACCGACGCGGCCGAGATCCGCAAGCTGATCGGGGTCGTCGGTGGCATCCACGTCTCCTCGGCCGTGCTGCGGTACGCCGTCGCGGTCACCACGGCAACCCGGTCCTCGCCGGACCTGCGCCTAGGAGCATCGCCTCGCGCCACCCTGCACCTGGTCCGGGCCGCGAAGGCGTCCGCGGCGATCGCAGGTCGCGACTACGTGGTTCCCGACGACCTGCGCGAGCTCGCCCCGACCGTGCTGGCCCACCGGTTGCTGCCCACGGTCGAAGCCTCGATGAGTGGGCGCGGCCCGGCCGAGATCCTGGTCGGCGTCCTGCGCACGGTGCCTGTCCCGGACTGATCGTGACGACCGCCGCTGCCGGCCCCGTCGCCGGTGCCCCCGCTCCCGTGACCGGCGGCACCGCAGCGCGCCGGGCCCTGCGGACGCTGACGGTGCGCGGCCGCGCGTTCGTCGCGGCCGGCAGTACAGCAGCCGTGTGCGGGATCCTCCTGGGCGAACGGGACCTGGTCCGGATCGGCATCCTCATCGGTCTGCTGCCTCTGGTCACGCTGGCGCTGGTCACCCGCTCGAACAACCGGCTCAGCCTGGCCCGGACCCTGACGTCGACCCAGGTCGAGGTCGGCCAGGTCGCAGGAGTCCAGCTCGACGTGACCAACCTCGGTGCGCGGACCGGGCTCCTGCTGGTGGAGGAGCACGTGCCGTGGGCGCTGGGGCACCGGCCGCGGTTCGTTCTCGATGCCATGGATCCCGGCTGGCACCGACGCTTCGAGTACCCGGTGCAGGCCGAGGTCCGCGGCATCTACGAGGTCGGACCGATGACCGTGCGGGTCGCAGACCCGTTCGGCATGATCGAGCTGCACCGTGCTTTCACGCGGACCTCGACGCTGGTGGTCGTTCCGTCCGCGGAGCCGTTGCCGGCGATCCCGCTGCGCGGTGCCTGGACCGGGAGCGGCGACAACCGACCGCGGCCGTTCTCGACAGGAAGTACCGCGGACGTCACGGTGCGCGAGTACGTCCACGGCGATGACCTGCGCCGGGTGCACTGGCGCAGCACTGCGAGGACCGGCGAGCTCATGGTCCGGCGCGAGGAGCAGCCGTGGCAGTCGCGCTGCACCCTGTTCATCGACAACCGTGAGCGTGCGCACCGCGGTACCGGTCCGGACTCGTCACTCGAGCGAGCCGTGACCGTGGCCGCCTCGATCGGGGTGCACCTGACCCTGCAGGGCTTCCAGGTGCGGCTGGTGAGCGCGCTCGGCGAGACCGCCGCGAAAGGCAGTGGCGAGCACTCCTGGCACGACGGAGATGTGGGTACCGCGACCCAGCCGTTGCTCGAACGCCTGGCTGCGCTCCCGATCACCCGGACCGCCGAGATCGCGACCGACTGGGTCGACGAGACCGTCACATCCGGGATGTTCATCGCGGTCGTGGGCGCGCTGACCGACCTCGACAAAGCCTTCCTGGCCCGGTTGCACACGCGGGCGAATGCCTCCTACGCCCTGGTGCTCGGCGTCGAAGGATGGTCCTCGCGCACGTCCCAGACGTCGGATGGCGAACGACACGAGTCCAGCACGACCTCGTGGCTGCAGCGGCGCGGGTGGAAGGCCGCGGACCTCGAACGCAACGGCGCGCTGGCCGTTGCCTGGCAGGAACTCGGCCGATGAGCTGGGACCCGGGCAGGCTCTCGGTGGCGATGCGGACAGCAGCCGCAGCCGGCCTGATGGGCTGGATCGCACTGTTGTCCTGGCGTGGGCTGGTCGAGCAGGCGCCGCCATTCATCGGGTCCACGCTCTTCGCCGCGGTGCTCGTCGCCGTCACCGGCGCCCTCGTGCGCGGCGTCCGGCTGCCCTGGTACGCCGCCGTCCTGGCGCAGTTGGTGGTGGTGCTCGGCTGGTTGCACCACCACGCCCGCGTCGGGGGGCAGCTCGACGGCTGGCTGCCCACGGCGGCAAGCATCGGCCGCCTGGTCGACAGGATCCATGCCGGTGCGACCGACGTGAACCGGTACAGCTCCCCGATCAGTGCCGACCACCCGGACGCAGTCCTCTACCTCCTCGCGGCAGGCATCCTGGTCCTGCTCGCGGTGGACCTGATCGCGTGCGGCCTGCGGCAGCCGCCCTGGTCGGGCCTGCCCGTGATCATCACCGTGACGATCCCGATCAGCGTCCTGGACGGCGGCCTGCCATGGCCGGTCTTCATCGGCACGGCACTGGCCTTCGTGATGCTGCTGGCGGTCGCCGAGACCGACCGGATGCTGTCCTGGGGGCAGGCCGTCACCGGTCACCGGCCCCGGCCCGGCCAGCCCGAGAAGGTCTTCGGCCGGGCCTCGGCACGCGGGCGGGCCCTGCAGATCGGCGCACTGACCACCGCCAGCGCACTGGTGCTGCCGATCTTCGTCCCTGTCGCCCACGGGCTGCTCGATCGTGCGAAGAACGGTGGCAGCCACGGCGTGAGCGAGCACGTGACGCTGGTCAACCCGTTGGTCAACCTTCGGCGCGACCTCATCGCGCAGGATCACGTCGCGCTGCTCCGGGCGCACACCAACTCAACCGATCCGACGTACCTGCGCACCACGGTCCTCGACGAGTTCGACGGCACCGACTGGTTGCCGGCGTCGCGCAACCTGCCCGAGACCAATGTCGCGGCGGGCAGGCTTCCCGACCCCGCCGGGATCGACTCGAGCACCCCCGGCGTCACGAGTGCCTGGGACCTGCAGATCACGCCGGACTTCACCACGACCTGGCTGCCGATCCCGTACTCGACCCGCACGATCAGCATCGACCGGGGCGACTGGCGCTACGCCGTGAACACGCTGGACATCGCCGACACCGACACGGTGGTACCCGTCGGGGTGCAGTACCACCTGACTGCCTTCGCCCCGACGATCGATCCGGTAGCGCTCAATGCCGCAGATCCAGCGCCGGAGACCGTCCAGGTGCCGATGACGAGCCTGCCCACCGGCGTGCCTGCCGAGGTCCGCACGATAGCGCGCCAGGTGACCGCGGCCGGGACGACGCCGTACGCCAAGGCGGTGCTGCTCCAGGACTGGTTCCGCGACAAGGGTGGCTTTACCTACTCGCTCCAACCGGCATCGGGCAACGGCATGGCACAGCTGACCCGGTTCATCACGACCGACAAGGTCGGCTACTGCGAGCAATTCGCCGCCGCGATGGCGATCATGGCGCGGGCACTCGGCATTCCTGCGAGGGTGGCCGTCGGTTTCCTGGCTCCGACGTCGACCCGTTCGCCCGGTGTGTACACCTACACCAGCGACGACCTGCACGCGTGGCCGGAGATCTACTTCCGCGACTCCGGCTGGGTGCGGTTCGAGCCGACGCCGTCGGTGCGCACGGGTCGGCCGCCGCCCTGGACGCGCGGGGTGACCGGGCAGCCCCAGCCGGTCCTGCCGACGACGGTTCCGAACACCGTGAAGCCGCGCCCGCTCCCGAAGAACGTCCACCGGCCCTCCCCGACGGTCCAGCACGGCGCTGGCAGCAGCCACCGGCTGCCGATCTCGGTCGGCCTGCTCGTCCTGCTTCTCCTGGCCGCCGCGGTGCCCCGGCTGGTCCGGAACGCGCAACGCGGCCGCCGGTTGCGTCCGCGGGAGGATGCCCGGGCGGAGGTCGCCGATCTCTGGAAGGAGCTGCGCGCGACGGTGCTGGACCTCGGGGTCACCTGGCCCCAGGGTCGGTCGGTGCGCGAGATCGCGGCCGTCCTGATCCGGCAGACGCGAGCCGACGGCGAGGATGCGCTGGCGCTGGAGGAGTTCGTCGAGGTCGTCGAGCGAGCACGGTACGCCGCGACGTTCGAGCTCGACGACGCCGCCAGGGCCGCGATGCGCGCCGCGCTGGAGCGGTGGTCGATCCTGCTCACCTCGGTGCTGGCCCCGAGCTCGGCCCGTTGGGCGGGCTGGATGCCCCGATCGGTGTTCGAGCGACGTGCGGCCATGGCCGCTGAGCTCGACGAGCGATCCAGCAGCCTGACCGAGGTCAACTGAGGTTCAGAAGCCCTGGTCCCGACGGTGCTGCCAGCGCTGCTCGATGCGCTGCATGAACGTGCCGCTCTTGTTCGCCGCCTGACGACGGGGACGACGCTGGCGCTTCGGCTTCGAGGCCCGGCCGCCGTCGAGCACCTCGAAACGGTGCGGGTGGTCGTCGAAGTCGAACAGTGCGTCGGGCGAGGACGGTCGCTCGTCCGGCGCGCGGTGACCACGCCACGCGGCCAGGCCGATCATCGCGGAGGAGAGCATCACCAGGAAGCCCAGGACGCCGAGCCACAACATCTCCGAGACCGCGCCGCCCATCAGCATCGCGATCCCACCGAGGAAGACGAGGCCGGCAGCCGCTGACCGCATCCGCGCGACCCGTCGCAGCGTCCGTCCCTGCAACGCGGAGACGAACTTCGGGTCCTCGGCTGCGAGGGCGCGCTCCATCTGTTCGAGCAGGCGCAGTTCCTCTTCCGAGAGCGGCACGACTTCCTCCCAACCACTGATGGCACTTCGGGTGACAGCACAAGTCTAGGCAGCCTCCGGTCAACGCGGTACCCGAGATCGCGAATTCACAGATTGATCTTCTCTCCTCGGGCGTTCAGGGACGACTCCCGCCGAACAGCGTGGCCGGACGTACGGCGCCTCCACCGAAACGGGCCGCCGCCGCATCGACGGCGCGATCGGCCTCGGCCCAGCCCCGCTCCCGGGCGCCGAGCTCAAGCTGGCGCTGGGTCCCGGCCCGGGGACGGAGACCCTCCACTCGGACACCGACCAGCCGGATCCTGCGCGTGGTGCGCAGCGCCTCGAAGAGCCGAACTGCCTCGGCGTGGACCTCGCTGGTGAGGTCCGTCGGATCGGGCACCGTGTGCGAGCGCGTCAGGGTGGTGAAGTCGCTGTAGCGGACTCTGATGGCCACCGTCCGACCCGACAGCCCGGCTCGCCGCATCCGCCGGGTGACCCGGGTCGCGAGACGAAGCAGCTCGCGGCGGATCACAGCCGGATCGGCGGTGTCGCGCGAGAACGTCTCCTCGGCGCCCATGCTGCGTTCCGGGTCGTCGTCGGAGCGGCGCGGCACCAGCGTCCTGCGGTCGGTGCCCCAGGCGAGCTGGTGCAGGTGCAGTCCGGAGGCCTGGCCCAGCATCTGCCGCAACGTCGGCAAACCGATCTTCGCGATGTCGCCGACCGTTTCCAGGCCGAGCCGATGCAGGCGTGCCCGGGTCTTGGCGCCGACGCCGAACAGCTCACCGACGTCGAGCGGATGCAGGTACTCGATCACCCGCTCGGGCGGAATCACCAGGACGCCGTCAGGCTTCGCGCGTCTGCTCGCCAGCTTGGCGACCGAGACACTGGCGGCCAGGCCCACCGAGCACGTGATCTGCTGCTCGTCGTGGATCCGGGCTCGCAGCCACTCGGCGATCTGCAGCGGGGTACCACGCTCCCGCCTCGATCCGGACACGTCGAGGAACGCCTCGTCCAGCGAGTACGCCTCGACCAGCGGGGTGACCTGCCGGAAGGTCTCCATCACCGAGCGCGACACCGACTCGAACGCCTCGAAGTCCGGCGCCAGCCGAACGGCCTGCGGGCAGAGCCGAGCAGCCTCGGTCCCCGACATCCCGGAACGGATGCCGAGTCGTCGCGCCGGATAGTTCGCCGACAGCACCACGCCCCGATGGCCACCGCCGACGACGACGGGCACATCGACGAGCTCGGGGTGCTCCCGCAACGCGACCGAGGCGTAGAACGCGTCCATGTCGACGTGCAGCAACGGGCATGCCAGCGATCCGTCGTTCATCGCGCCTCGCGGTCCGGCGCTGCCTCAGCGGGTGGCGAGGGTGTGCAGCTGGGCGCCCAGCGTGCGGTACTCCGGACGCCGGGCGACTGCGCGTTCGAGCTCGAGCAGGCTCTCGACCGCTCCCGGCTCGAGGTCGAGCAAGGAAGACGGGACGACGTCGGTGAAGACCCGGACCGCGTGCATCTCCGTGAGCGAGAAGCCGGAGGCGGCCAGCAGGTCGGCGAGCTCGTCGGCGACGAACCGCCGCTCACCGGCGGCCTCTCCGTCGAGGACCGCGCGCGCCTGGACGAAGTGGCCTGCCATGGCCCTGGCCAGGACCGCCGCGTGCCGCTGGCTGACCAGCAGGCTGAGGACTCCCCCGGGTCGCAACACCCGGCCGATCGTCGCCAACGCGGCGGCCGGGTCGTCGACGAGACCCAGCACCTCGTGGCACAGGACCAGGTCCGCCGACCCGGCCTCGACCAGGTCTGGCAGCGAGGCGAGCTCGCCCTGCTGAGGGGTGATCCGGTCGGCGACGCCGTGCTCGGATGCCCGTCGGGCCAGGGCCGCCAGTGCGTCCGGGCTCGGGTCGATGACGGTGACCTGATGGCCGAGCTCGGCGACGCGGACTGCCAGGCCCCCCGTACCGCCCCCGATGTCGACGACCGTCTGTCCGGCGCGGGACTCGAGGTGGGCTCGGCACGCGTCCCAGACCACGGCAGTACGGACCGACGCACGGCGTTCCAAGGGTCGCTCCATGCCCCGAACCCTAGATCAGGCAGCGGTTGCACCGCCGGTCACGCCACCCTGAAGGGAGCGTGTCCGGTCAGCCCGAGCGCGGTCTCGACCAGGGCGAGGAACCGGTCGGCATCCCGGACCAGGTCGTCGGCCTCGCGTTCGGTCACGGCACGCCGGGACCCGGCCTCGGCCGCCGACCGCTTCTGGGCGCCGGAGGAGAAGAACCTCGCCCATTCGGCGAACTCGGGCGCGACCTCGGTCAGCAAGACCCAGGCGTTCTTCTGGCGTCGCCTGGCCACCGGGAGCGGTTGTGCACGGGCTGCCAGCAGGGCTGCGGTGGCACGCAGTGCCGCGACGTGCGCCAGCGCATAGCGCTGCGGGACGTCGGAGCAGGTGATCGCCTCGCGCAAGGACTCCGCGGACCGTTCGAGGTAGGAGTGCGTCGCGGCGGGAAGCTGCAGGTTGGGGGTCATCACGCGCTCGCCCTCAGTCCAGCGAACCGGCGAGGCACCAGAGGCCCTCGACCGGGTCGAACGCCAGGTCGAAGACGCCGAAGCCGGGATCGTCGTTCGTGGCCACGGCGCGGCCACGGGCAGCCGTCACCCGCCAGACCTCGCGTTCCCGGATCAGCTCGGAAGCGCCCGGCCGCTCCTCGGGACGTCGCAACCACCAGGCGCCGGTCTCGACCCAGTGGGCCACGATCGAGCGGACCTGCCAGAGCCGGCCGCGCCAGAGGAACTGCTGCGGAGCGTCGCTGGCCGGGAGATCGTCGGGACGTGTCGCCAGCATCAGGTCCCCGAAACTGTCCGGTCCGTCCGCGCCGTAGCCGGGAACCGGACCTTTCCGCACCTCCACCAGGTCGTCATACCGTCGCACTGTCTGCTCCTCTCGATCTCGTCGTACTCGATGTCGCGGCACGGACCCCTTGTCGGTGCCCCGGCGGAAGGTGGGGGTCGACGTCACCTTCCACCGGGGCCGACTTCGAACAGGTGTTCGAATAACTCCACGGTACACCGCAGGACCGACAGCCCGTCAAGCCCTTCCCCCGGCGGGTGGGATACCTTCCGGGCCATGGCTGAGACGACCGGCGCAACGGCTGGTGAACACCCCTCGATCGCGTCCTTCCGGACCCGTTTGGGCGAGCTCGGCGGACAGGGCCGGATCGTGGTCCTGCCCGACTCGGTGCACACGGCGGCACTGGCGGCCGAAGCGCTGGGCTGCGAGGTCGGGGCCATCGCCAACAGCCTTCTCTTCGCTGCGCCCGGAGCCGATGGCACCGACCAGCCGATCCTGATCCTCACCTCGGGCGCACACCGGGTCGACGTGTCGTTGGCCGCCGCCCGGATCGGAGTTGCCGGCCTGCGGCGCGCGAAGCCGGAGTTCGTCAAGGAGAAGACCGGCCAGGTCATCGGCGGCGTCTCACCGATCGCGCATCCCGTCCCGATCCCGACCTACCTCGACCCGACCCTGCGGCGCCACGAGGTGATCTGGGCCGCCGCCGGCCACCCGGCAGCCGTCTTCTCCACGACCTACGAGGAACTGAGCCGACTCACCGGCGCGATCGAGATCGAGGTGAACTGAGGGTGGCTGATCAGGCGCCGTAGAGGCCGTTGCGGTACTGCTCGCCGTAGTACTCGTCGAGCTCAGCCAGACTCATGCCGGTCTCTTCGGTGGTGTGCGCGATCACCGCACGGCGCGGCACCCGGGCGTCCGGGTCCCAGGTACCCGGATCCCACAGGCCCGAACGCAGGAACGCCTTCGAGCAGTGGCTGAACACCTCCTCGACCTCGACGACCACGGCGAGGACCGGCCGGTGGCCCTCGACCACCAGCTCGTCGAAGAACGGTGCCTGCGCGACGAGCCGGGCCCGACCGTTGACCCGCAGCGTGTCGCCGCGGCCCGGGATCAGGAAGTTGAGCCCGACGTACGGGTTCTCCAGGATGTTGCGGTAGCCGTCGGCACGACGGTTTCCCGGCCTCTCGGCCATCGCGATCGTCACGTCGTCCAGGACGTGCACCAGCCCGCCGGCAGGGTCTCCCTTCGGCGAGGCGTCGCACTGCCCGGTGGTCGACGCCGTCGCCATCACGCAGAAAGGCGAGGAGGCGAGCCAGGCACGGTCCAGCTCGTTCAACCTGGTGCGGACCTTGTCACGGACCCGGGGGATCGGCTCCCCGAGCAGCTCGACCAGCGCGGCCACGTCGGTGATCTCCAGCCAGCCTTCGTCCACCCGTCGACGGTAAGTCACCAACGGCCGAGGCGGCCAACGGTTTTCGCGACGACCCGACAGCGCGCGGCTCCGGTGACCCGCACCCCTAAGGTGTGCTCCATGGCGCGAGTGGTGGTGATCGGCGGCGGATTCGGCGGTCTGGCGAGTGCGGCCCGGCTCGCCAAGCTCGGGCACGAGGTGACGCTGATCGAGCAGGAGCCCACGCTCGGCGGTGCGCTCACATCGGTCGAGAAGGACGGCTTCCGCTGGGATGCCGGCCCGACCAGCACGTTGCTCCCGGCCGTGATCCGGGATCTCTTCCGCAAGTCAGGGCGCGCGGCCGAGAAGGAGGTCGACCTGGTCCCGCTCGAGCCCGTCGCCCAGCACAGGTTCGCCGACGAGACCGTGCTGGACCTGCCCGGCGGCAGTCGCGCCGCGCAGCTCGAAGCGATCGAGTCCGCGCTCGGCCGAGGCGCCGGCGCACGATGGGTCAGTTATGTCGATGACTTCGCGGAGGTCTGGGAGGCCCTGCGCAAGGACTGGTTCGAACGCCCCTGGTCGCCCGAGCACGCCCCGAAGCAGACCCGGGCGCTGCTCGAGACGCGGCTCACGCTGCAGAAGCTCGTCGCAGGAGAGTTCAAGGACTCCCGGCTTCGCGACCTGGCCCTGCATGCCACCCGGTTCGAGGGTCACGACCCGCGCAACGTGCCCGCCTGGGTGGGGGTCTGGTCCTACGTCGAGCAGAACTTCGGTGCCTGGACCCTGCCCGGCGGGATGGGTCAGCTGACCGGTGTCCTGGCCGAACGGCTGGCGACTCGCGGTGTCATGGTGACGACCTCGACCACCGCCACCGACCTGGTGGTCGAGGCAGGTCGGGCGGTCGCGGTGGCCACCACGGGCGGGGACCTGGCGGCCGACGTGGTCGTGGTCGCGATCGACCCCCGACGACTGCCGGCGCTGGCCGACCAGGTCGCCCGCACGATGCCGGTGATCCCACCGGTGATGTGCCACCTGGGCATCGTCGGTGAGGTACCCGACCTGCCGCACGAGGTGGTCATCCACGGCGACCCCTGCCTGATCGTGCGGACCAACGGCACCGCGCCCGACGGAGCCCACGCGTGGACCGTCCTGGGTCGCGGTCGGCTCGCCGAGGACATCGTCACCGCGCTGCAGCGCTCCGGCATCCGGGTCCGCGACCAGGTCGAGGTGCGCATCGACCGGTCGCCGCGCGAGCTGGTCGCCGACTGGAACGGCTCTCCCTCCGGGGTGCTGTGGCAGGGACGCGGCACCGTCCGCCACCGGATGGGTACGACATCCCCGATCGCCGGCGTCTACCTCGCCGGTGCCCACACGACACCCGGCGCCGGGCTTCCCAGCGTCGGACTCTCGGCGGCGCTGGTGGCCCAGGTAGTCGGCCCCGCCTGAACCACCGGTAGTTGAGGAACGCGCGTCGAGACCGGCCTAGCGGCCCTCCTCACCCAAGGCGCAGCGACCGGCTCGAAACCTCAGGCGTGGACGGCGAGAGACGAGTAGATCTCGCGGGTCGCCTTGGACCGGTTCAGGGTGTAGAAGTGCAGCCCCGGCGCTCCGCCTGCGAGCAGGTCGTCGCACAGCTCGGTCGCGATTCGGATGCCCTCAGCGCGCACGGCGTCCGGGTCGTCGGCCAGCGGCTCGATGCGCGCCAGCACCTCGTCGGGCATCTCGCGCCCGGACAGCTCGACCATCTTCCTCATCGAGCCGAGGCCGAGGATCGGCATGATGCCGGGGATGATCGGGATGTCGACCCCGGCGGCTGCGGCGCGCTCGACCAGACCGAAGTAGTCCGAGGCGCGCAACACCATCTCGGTGATCGCGAACTCGGCACCGGCGTCGTACTTGGCACGCATCACCTCGACGTCGGCCTCGGTGCTGGCTGCGTCGCGATGGCCTTCGGGGAACATGGCAACGCCGACCGCGAACTGGTCGCGGCGCTTGACCAGGTCGACCAGATCAGCGGCGAAGTCGACGCCACCATCGGTGGAGACCCACGGCGTACCGGGTCCACCGGCGGGGTCGCCGCGCAGGGCGAGCACGTTGGTCACCCCCGCAGCAGCGAGCGAGTCGAGGATGTCGCTCAGCTCCGTGACCGTGTGGCCGACGCAGGTGAGATGCGCCATCGGGGTCATCGAGGTCTCGCGGGCGATCCGGCCGGTGATCTCGATCGTGCGGTCGCGGGTGGTGCCGCCAGCGCCGTAGGTCACCGAGACGAAGGTCGGCTCGAGCTCCTCCAGCTCGCGCAGGGTCCGCCAGAGGACGTCCTCACCCGCCTCGTCCTTGGGGGGAAAGAACTCGAAGGAGAAGGAGCGTTCGCCAGATCCCAGCAGGGTTGCGATGCTCGTTGGTCGTCCCGTCGCCATGGCGCCGAGGATACGAGGGATACGCTCCCGGCGTGACCGAGTCTCACGAAGTCGTGCTCCCTGCGGGCACCGGGGCATGGGATCCCGCCGACTTCCGCGCCGGCATCGAGTCGACGGTGCAGTCGTTCGTCGACGGCCAGGCGTCCTGGCTCGCTGCGCTCGGTGAGGACGCCCAACGACTCGTCGAGCATGCCCGGATCAGCGTCTCGGGGGGGAAGCGGTTCCGCGCCGCGTTCTGCTGGTGGGGGCACCTCGCGATCGCGGAACCGAGCGACCACGTGGCCCTGCTCCGCGCCTGCGCGTCCCTCGAGCTCCTGCACGCCAGTGCGCTGGTCCACGACGACTACATGGATGCCTCCGACGTACGGCGGGGCCGACCGGCCACCCATCGCGCCTTCGAGGAGCTGCACCGCGAGCGCCGCTGGAACGCCAGCCCGCAGCAGTACGGCGCGTCGGCCGCCATCCTCCTCGGCGACCTGCTGCTGTCCTGGTCCGACGAGCTCCTGCGCACCTGCGGGTTGCCGGCCGACCGGGTGCTCGACGCCCTCGGCTACTTCGACCTGACCCGGACCGAGGTCGTGACCGGTCAGTTCCTCGACGTCTCGGCGCAGGCGCGCGGCACCACCGACGTCGAGGTGGCCATGCGGGTGGTGCGCTACAAGTCGGCGAAGTACTCGATCGAACGTCCTCTGCACATCGGCGCCGCGCTGGCCGGCGCCCAGCCTTCGGCCATCGACCAGCTCTCGCGCTTCGGCCTGCCGCTCGGCGAGGCGTTCCAGCTGCGCGACGACCTCCTTGGTGTGTTCGGCGACCCCGAGGTGACCGGCAAGCCGGCCGGCGACGACCTCACCGAGGGCAAGCGCACCGTGCTGATCGCGCTCGCCCTCGACGGTCTCGGCCCGGCCGAGCGTGAGCATCTCGACAGCAGCCTCGGGCGCCCGCTGACCGGCGACGAGGTCATCGAACTGCGCCGGATCATCGACGCCAGCGGCGCGCACGAGCAGGTCGAGGACGTGATCACCGGACTCACCGAACGGGCACTGGAGGCCCTCGATGCCGCTGACCTGCGCGACGAGGCCCGGAGTGTCCTGCGCGAGCTGGCAGCTGCGGCGACCCAGCGGAGCGTCTGAGAACGGCGATGCGCGGCATCTTCTTCGACGACGACTCGGTGCGCGAGGTCGAACGGCTGCTGCTCGCCCAAGGCTACGACGTCATCCTGGCGCGCGAGCCGTTCGCCGGTGAGGACGACGACGAGGACCAGCCGTGGTCGGTCACCAGCGATGCTCCGGCGATCGTGCTGGAACTGCTCGTCGACCAGTTCGACGGCTGGCTCGAGGACGGGACCGTGGAGGCTCCCGGCGTGCAGCCGCTCGAGCTTCCGGACGCGCCGCGTCGCCATCACCGCCCCGATCGGTGAGCCAGCGAACCGACCCTTCGCCTCAGAGCGACATCGCCTGGGCGCGGCGCTTGACCTCCGAGCCGCGGTTCTCGCGCAGAGCGTCGATCGGTCGGCCCGGCAGGGTGTCGTCGACCGTGAACATCCAGGCCAGGATCTCGCGGTCGTCGTAGTTCCCGTCGTGCAGGATCGTGAGCAACCCCGGCACGCCCTTGACGATCTCGCCGTCCATGATCAGCTCGGCGGGGACCTGCTGGCCGGCGCCCGGCGACGGCACCGCGGCAGCCAGCTGGTGCTCCCGGATGTACTGCCGGACCTTGCTCACGCCGACACCGAGGGCGACGCCGGCGGACTTCCAGTCCAGCCAGTCGGCGATGAGGTCACCGAGGTCGACGGTGTCTGGCGCAGTGGGATCGGTCACGCCACCATGCTCCCACCAACCCCTGCCTCCCGCGATTCCGCCTCAGGTACAACTAAACTCGCCCGATGATCGGGACCTTCCCCACCGGTCGAATCTGGAGGACGTCGTGGAGCGCACCGGCCACCCGGGCGAGGGCACGGGTCGCGGCGACGACCCGCTGATCGGCCGCGTCCTCGACGGTCGGTACCGCGTGGGCCAGCGGGTGGCCCGCGGCGGGATGGCCACCGTCTACCAGGCCACCGACCTGCGGCTGGAGCGGACGGTCGCGGTCAAGGTCATGCATTCGGGACTCGGCGAGGACCCCGAGTTCGTCGCCCGTTTCGAGCGCGAGGCCCGTTCCGCGGCCCGGCTCTCGCACCACAACGTCGTCGCCGTGTTCGACCAGGGCGAGGACCACGGCACGCTCTTCCTGGTCATGGAGTATGTGCCCGGCCGGACCCTGCGTGACCTGATCCGCGCCGAGGCGCCGATGGATCCGGGCCGGGCGCTGGCGGTGATCGAGCCCGTCCTCGCGGCGCTGGCCGCCGCTCACGACGCCGGGATGATCCACCGCGACGTGAAGCCCGAGAACGTGCTGCTCGCCGACGACGGCCGAGTCAAGGTGGCCGACTTCGGCCTCGCCCGCGCGGTGAACGCCGAGACCCAGCACACCGCCACCGGCGGGGTCCTGATCGGCACCGTGTCCTACCTGTCCCCCGAGCTCGTCGTGGACGGCAAGGCCGACGCCCGGTCGGACGTGTACGCCGCCGGTGTCCTGATGTACGAGATGCTGACCGGCGCGAAGCCGCACCAGGCGGACAGTCCCATCCAGATCGCCTACAAGCACGTGCACGAGGACATCCCGGCACCCTCGCTGCGCGCACCCGGGCTGCCGCCGTACGTCGATGCGTTGGTCGCCCGGGCGACCGCGCGCGACCGTGACCTGCGACCCTCCGACGCCCGGGTCCTGCTGCACCAGGTACGCCGGGTGCGGCAAGCCCTGGACCACGGTATCCGCGACGATCCCGAGCTGACCGCCGACCTGCTCCCCGGCACGCGGCGCCAGGACACCGGCGAGCTCACCGGCGCGGTTCTGCTCGACGCCGTCTACGACCAGGACGTCGAGTACACGACCCCGGTCCAGCACGACTCGTTGGTGGCTGCCCGCTCGCTGCCGCCGACCCCGGTCGTCACCATGCCGGCTCCCCCGCAGCGCCCGGTTCCGCCGCGCAGCGACCACCCGGACCTGGCCGCCGAGCCACCGCGTTTCGAGGGCCGGCGCCGGTCGCGGCGCGGGCTCTTCCTGCTCATCGGCCTGATCCTGACGGCTGTGATCGTGGCCGTCATCGGCTGGAGCCTCGGCAGTCACACGACGACGCCCTCGGTGATCAACCTGACCGAGTCGGCCGCGCGCGCCAAGATCCAGCACGCCGGCCTGAAGTTCGCGGTCGGCAAGCCGGCATACTCCGAGACGATCGCGAAGGGCTCCGTGATCAGCACGACACCGGCCCAGGGCGACCGCATCTCCAACGGCGGGACCGTCACCGCGACGATCTCGTTGGGCCCCGAACGGCACAACGTGCCTGACGGGCGCGGCCAGACGCTGGCCAGCATGCAGAGCCTGCTGACGAAGGCGACACTCACCGTCGGTTCGGTCTCGCAGCGGTACAGCAGCACGGTCGCCGACGGCCTGGTGATCACCACCGACCCGGCGCCGAACACCCCACTGCGGCGCGGTACGGCGGTCGACGTGATCCTCAGCAAGGGTCCACGCCCGATCACCATCCCCGACTGGACCGGCAGGGTGGCAACCCGTGCCGACACGGCGCTGTCCGCCCTCGGCTTCAAGGTCACTCTGACGCAGGCCTACAACGACACCGTCGCCGCCGGCAAGGTGGTCTCCCAGACGCCGAACGCCGGCACCGGATTCAAGGGCGACACCATCACCCTCGTCGTCTCCCAGGGCCCGCAGCTGTTCGCGGTCCCGAACGTGCGGGGCAAGGACGTCACCGAGGCGCAGCAGCTGCTCGAGAACGAGGGCTTCGTGGTCGTCGTCGAGCACAACCCGCTGTACGTGGGCGCGGATGTCGTCGTCGGGTCCGACCCGTCGGCGGGCACGATGGTGCCGAAGGGCACGACCGTCACCCTGAGCATCGTCTGACCCTCCGAACGACGAAGGGCGGTGGCCGATGGTGCGGCCACCGCCCCCGACGCGAGCGGGATCAGTGCTCGATCGCGACCGGCACCGCCACAGCTGCGTCCTGGCGTTCGCGTCGGATCACGAACGCGACCAGGAACAGCGTGACGACCAGCATCAGGGTGGCTGCCTCGAAGGCCGCGTGCGCACCGGACAGGAACAGCTCGTGCGAACGGGTGATCGCGTCCAGGCCGGGAGCGAGCACGGCGGCGCGCGTCGCGTGGCCGGAGACAGTCACGAGACCGGCCAGGCCGAGGGCGGACCCGATCTGCTGGGCGACGTTGACCAGCCCGGAGGCCGCACCGGCCTCGTGCGCGGCGACGTCGTGCAGCGCCGAGCTGGTCAACGGCACGAAAGCCAGGCCGTTGCCCAGACCGAGCAGCACCAGCGCGACGACCACGTCGGCGTACCCGCTCGCATTGTCCAGCCGGGTGAGCCAGATCAACGAGAGCAGACTGATCACGGCGCCGGTGATCATCACGACGCGGTTGCCGAACCGGTCGACGAGGACCCGCGAGCTGGCCTGCGAAGCCACGAACACGCCAGCGGTCATCGGCAGGAACGCCAGACCGGCCTGGATCGGGGTGAACCTGAGGACGTCCTGCAGGTACTGCGTGAGGAAGAAGAACGCACCCATGGCACCCGCGATCAGGAACATCCGGGCCAGCAGCGCGCCACTGCGGGTTCGGCTCGCGAACAGGCTCAGCGGGGTGATCGGTTCCTCGGCGCGGCGTTCGACCAGGACGAACGCGACCAGGAGCGCGATGCCGCCGACCACCGACGCCACCGTGACCGGGCTGCCCCAGCCGGCTGACGCAGCGTGCACGAATCCGTAGACCATGCCGGAGACACCCAGGGTCGAGGTGATCGCCCCGGCGAGGTCGAACCGACCGTGGCGACGTGGGGTGTGCGGCACCGCCATCGCGGCGAGCACGGCAACCAGGACACCGATCGGGACGTTGACGAGCATCACCCAGCGCCAGGACGCGACCTCGGTGAGGATGCCGCCGACCACCAGGCCGAAGGACACCCCGCCCACCGAGACGGCGGTGTAGAGGCCCAGGGCGCGGGTGCGCTCACGACCCTCGGGGAACATGGTGGTCAGCAGTGAGAGGGACGCCGGCGCCGCGAGTGCGGCTCCGATGCCCTGGATCACCCGGGCGGCGACGAGTTCGGTACCGGTGGTGGCGAAGCCGCCTGCCAGGGAGGCCAGCGTGAAGACGGCGATGCCGGCCAGGAAGGTCGGACGGCGTCCCAGCAGGTCACCGGCGCGCGCGCCGAGCAGCAGCAGGCCCCCGAAGGCGAGGCTGTAGGCGTTGAGCACCCAGGACAGTCCGGTCGGGCTGAACCCGAGCGCAGTCTGCATGTGCGGCAGGGCGACGTTCACGATGCTCATGTCGAGCACGACCATGAGCTGGGCGATCAGGATGACCGCGAGGATCAGGCGGGGGCGGCTCGTGGGCCGTTCAGCGCGGGGTCGGGTTGGTTCTGCTGCACTGGGACGTGCGGCTGTGGCCGGGTTGTCGGCGATAAGTACGTCGGACACGGGATGCTCCGTTCGGAAGACTGGTGTGTCGGTGGCAGGCGCCGTATGATGTGGAGGGCGCCTCCACTTAATATACGGAGGGTGCCTCCGTTTAGCAAGGGAATAGTGAGATGCCAGCAGATGTGACCCCGGTCACCACGACGGACGTAGAGCCCGACGAGGCTCCGCGGCTGCGTGCTGACGCTGCCCGGAACCGCGCCAAGCTGGTCGCGACGGCCCGCGACGTCTTCACCGCCGAAGGGGGCGAGGCATCGCTGGAGCTGATCGCCAAGACGGCCGGCGTCGGCATCGGCACCCTGTACCGGCACTTCCCCACGAGGCTCGACCTGCTCGAAGCGGTCTACCGCGACGAGGTCGATGTGCTGCGCGAGACGGCCGAGAAGGTCGTCCCGAACCACACCCCGATCGATGCCCTCGAGCTGTGGCTGGTCGCGTTCGTTGACTACGCGGCGACCAAGCGCCACATCTTCACCGAGCTCGTCGAGGCGGTCGGACGCGAGTCCGAGCTGATGACGCACTCGCGCGCGGTCATCTACGACACTGCCGAGCAGCTCGTCACCGCCGCCCAGGCAGCGGGTCAGATCCGTTCCGACGTCACCTCACCCGACGTGCTCCGGCTCGTCGGCGGGTGCACGATGATGCCCAACTTCGACCGCGACCAGACCGCCCGGATCCTCACGATCGTGATGGACGGCCTGAAGCTCGGCTGAGCCGACCTGGCCGGCGGCCGGCGGCCGGCTCTATGGCCCGCCAAACTTCGACCGCGACCAGACCGCCCGGATCCTCACGATCGTGATGAACGGCCTGAAGCTCGGCTGAGCCGAGCCGATCCCTGGGCCGATGGTGGCCGGCCGTAGGCTGGGCCGATGCCTAGCGCCGCGGACCCTGAGCGCCGCGTGGCACTGCTGGCCACGTTGACACTGCTCGCGATGACGGCCTGCTGGGGATCGACGTTCTACCTGATCCACGACCTGCTCACCCGGGTACCGGTCGTCGACTTCCTCGCGTTGCGCTTCACCATTGCCGGTGCAGCCCTGCTGCTGATCGCGCCGCGCGCCATCGGCCGGCTCGCTCCCGAGGTACGGCGGCGGGCCCTGGTGCTGGGAGCCCTGTACGGCGTTGCCCAGATCCTGCAGACCACCGGACTTGCCCACACCCCGGCCAGCGTCTCGGGCTTCATCACCGGCATGTACGTCGTCCTGACGCCGCTGTTCGCCGCAGCGATCCTGCGGACCCGGATCACGCGGCTCACCTGGGCCGCGGTGACCGTGGCCATGGGTGGCCTGGCCGTGCTGACCCTGAACGGCCTGTCCATCGGGTACGGCGAGGGGCTCACCCTCATCGCCGCCGGCCTCTACGCCCTGCACATCGTCGGCCTCGGAGCCTGGTCGCGCCCGACGGACGCGATCGGCATGTCGATCCTGCAGTGCCTGATGATCGCGGCGATCTGCCTGGTCGCAGCCGTCCCGAACGGGATCACGCTCCCGCACCGGACCAGCGACTGGCTCTCGGTGATCTACATGGCCTTGTTCGCCGGCGCGGCCGCCCTGCTCGGACAGACCTGGGCCCAGGCTCATCTGCCACCCACCCGGAGCGCGATCATCATGAGCATGGAGCCGGTGTTCGCAGCGTTCTTCGCAGTCCTGCTCGGCGGCGAATCGATCACCGCACGGATGCTCGGCGGCGGGGCGATGGTGCTCGCGGCGATGCTGATCGTCGAACTGGTACCGCGACGCCGGATCGAGGTCGAGGTCCCCCACATCGCGGTGTGAGCCTGCTGCCAACCTCGGCTCAGGGCAGGAGCAGCGCCGAGTCCCCGAACTCGTGCCACAGGTAGCCGCCGGCCACCGCTGCGTCGTAGGCGCGCTGGCTCAGGTCCCGGCCCGCGACTGCCTCCACGAGCAGGAGGTGCGAGGCCTGCGGGTCGTGCCAACCGGTGACCAGGCCGGTCACCACCCGCGGCGGGTCACCCGGGGAGACCACGCGTTCGGTCCAGCCGGACCGGGCCACCACGCGACCGTCGTGGTCCAGCGCCGATTCCAGGGCCCGGGTGACCGTCGTGCCCACCGCGACGATCCGGCCGCCGCCGTCGCGGACCGCGTTGACCAGTCGGGCAGTCCCCTCCGGCACCGAGAAGCGCTCCGGCTGCGGGGCTTCGCCGGCCTCCTGGGAGGAGACTCCGGTGTGCAGGGTCACCGGTGCGACCGCGATGCCCCGGGCCACCAGGTCGGTGACCACCTGCGGCGTGAACGGCCTCCCCGCCGACGGCATCTCGGCACTTCCGGCTCTGGTGCTGAACACGCTCTGGTAGGCAGCGAGCGGGTAGCGGCGAGGCAGGTAGCCGTATGCGATCGGCCGACCGTGCGCCGCCAGGTGATCTTCGAGCGGACCCTCGACCCGGGCGCGCCACAACCGGTTGCCGCGACCGGTCGGCGACGAACCGGCGTACGGGTACGGCGCCATGAGGGTCACCGTCACGGCGCCGGCCACCACCCTGTCGTCGCCGTCGGCGTCGAGCACGGCCCTGTCCCCGGTCGGTGCGGTCCTGACCTCGACGACCCAGGTGCCGTCGTCGAGCGGCGTCGCCAGGTGAAGCACGACCGGGCCGTGGCGCGAGCGCCCGGCGACCAGCTCGGCGTCGAGCTCGCCCGGGACCACGGCGGAGTTGTTGACCACGACCAGGTCTCCCGGTGCGAGGTGGTCCGCCAGGTCACCGAAGTGCGCATGGGTGACCCCGTCCTGGCCTGCGACCAGGAGCCTCACCGCGTCTCGCTCGAGCCCTCGCGCCTCGGGCGGCGCGGGGGCGGTGGCATCCCCGCGGGCGCGGAAGACGATGGAAGGGCGTTCATCGAGGATCCGCACGTCAGACCCCGACCGCGGCACCGAGGTCTGCGGCCCGGTAGCGGCCTGACGCCGGCCGGGCTGCGAGCAACGCCAACAGGCGCGGGACCACGGTCTCGGGCTCAGGACGGTCGGAGATGTCCTCGCCCGGGAAGGCGTCCGCGTGCATCTGGGTGCGCATGTCACCCGGATCGAACGCATAGGCGGTGATCGCGGCGTTCTCAGCCCCGAAGGTGAGCACGAGGTGGTCGAGCCCGGCCTTGGACGCGGCGTAGAGCCCCCAGCCCGGGTAGTGCTCCACAGCAGCATCCGAGGAGATCCCGATCAGGATGCCCGAGCTGGCCACGAGGTCACCGAGCAGCTGGGTCGTCAGGACCAACGGGGCGCCGAGGTTAGTCCGCCAGACATGCTGGAGGTCGTCCACTGTCACGTCGGCGAGCTTCGGCAACCAGGTCGCCAGGCCGACGGGCCCCAACGTGCTCGCGTTGTGCACCAGCAGGTCCAGCGATCCGCGCGACCGCACCGCGGCGACCAGGTCGGCGCGGTGGACGGCGTCGGTGACGTCACCGGCGATGGCGACGATGTCGGGTCGGACCGCAGCGGCGAGCCGCGCCGGATCACGGCCGTCGACGATCACGATCCAGCCTTCGTCGGCGAGCGCATGGGCGAGGGCACGGCCGAGGCCGGCAGACCCTCCGGTGACGAGTGCGACGGGCATCTGGTGCTCCTTGATTCGAGGTCGTGTTCATGCCATGGTTCAAGTTCAAGTGAACTTGAAGTCAACCCTTTCGGAGCGGGCATGGATCGACACGACGTCCTGACCGTCAGCGAGGTCGCCAGGCGAAGCGGGTTCGCCGCGTCGGCGTTGCGGTTCTACGAGGACCAGGGCCTGATCACCGCCAGTCGCAGCACCGGCGGCCGGCGACGCTACGAGCGCAACGTGCTGCGCCGGCTCGCGTTCATCCGTGCGGCGGTGAACATCGGCCTGACCCTGGCCGAGATCCGGGAGGAGCTCGGCTCGCTGCCCGACTCCCGGACCCCCACGAAGGCGGACTGGCAGCGGATCTCGCGACACTGGCGAACCCGGATCGACGACCAGATCGGCGCCCTCGAACGCCTGCGCGACGGTCTGGAGACCTGCATCGGCTGCGGCTGCCTCTCGTTGCAGCGCTGTGCGTTCTCCAACCCCGGCGACATCGCGGCCACGACCTCCGCGGCGCCGGGAGCGGCGTACCTGCCCGCCCGACTGCGGTACGCCGCGCAGCCACGTGGGCTGACGGCCACGGACGCCGCCTGACATACTCGGCCCACGATCTCCAGGAGGTGCCGATGACCGAGCAGCCACCGTCGCAGGACCCGGACGCCCAGCCCCCGCCCCCGCCCCCTGCGCCGGCTGCTCCCGACTACGGGCAGGCCCCTCCGCCTCCCCCGCCGGCGTACTGGCAGGCGCCACCGGCGTACGGGCAGGCGCCACCGGCGTACGGGCAGCCGCCGCCGGCATACGGGCAGCCGGGTGCCTACGGGCAGCCCCAGTACGGCCAGCCGGCTCCCGGGTACGCGTACCCCTACCCGCAGCCGGCCGACACGAGCGGCAAGGCGACCGCGTCGCTCGTGCTGGGCATCGCGGGCATGATCCTCTGCGGACTCTTCACCGGGATCCCGGCGATCTTCCTCGGCATCAGCGCGAAGAGGGACATCGACGCCGCCCAGGGACGTGTCGGCGGACGCGGGATGGCCACCGCCGGCATCGTGCTCGGCTCGATCAGCATCGTGGTGAGCATCGCCGTCGGCGTTCTCCTCACCGTCCTGATCGCCAACGGCACGAACTGTGTCTCGACGAACACCGGCAACTCCTACAGCGTCAACTGCGCCTGAGGCACCGGTGAGCGACCAGCAACCTCCTGCGCCTCCACCGCCCTCGTACGGCAACGGCGGGTATCCCCCGTTCCAGTCCGAACCACCCCCGACAGGCCAGGCCATCGCTGCCCTGGTCCTCGGCATCGCCGGCCTCTCGCTGTGCCCGGGGGTCGCGTCGATCCCGGCCTGGATCGTCGGCCGCTCGGCCATGCGCGAGATCGATGCCTCCGCGGGCCGGTTGGGGGGCCGGACCCTCGCGTTCGTGGGCTATGTGCTGGGCATCGTCGGGACGGCCCTGGCGGGGCTCGGCGCCCTGGTCCTCGCTGTCTTCCTGGTCCTCGCCCTGGCCTTCACCTCGCATGTGACCCGCTGCGACCAGTCCTTCGACCCCGGCACCGGCTCCATGACAAGGACCTGCTGAGACGTCTCGCGGGCCGATATCGCTGTCCGCAGGATGGACGCCCGCACTAGGGTCGCGGCATGGTTGTGGTGATGGCCCCCGAGGCCACCGACGAACAGATCGCGCACGTGACGCAGCGCGTCGAAGGCGTCGGCGGTCAGGCGTTCGTCAGCCGCGGTGTGGTCCGGACGATCATCGGCCTGGTCGGCGACATCGAGTCGTTCCATGGCCTCAACCTGCGCAGCATGCCCGGCGTCGCCGACGTGCACCGGATCTCCGATCCGTTCAAGCTCGTCAGTCGCCAGCACCACGCAGATCGCTCGACGGTGTGGGTCGGCCGGGTGGGCCACCAGGTTCCGATCGGCCCGGACACGTTCACCTTCATCGCCGGACCGTGCGCGGTCGAGACGGCGTCGCAGACGCTGGAAGCGGCCGAGATGGCCAAGGCCGCGGGCGCCTCACTGCTTCGCGGCGGCGCCTTCAAGCCACGCACCTCGCCGTACGCGTTCCAGGGCCTGGGCGTCAAGGGCCTGGAGATCCTGGCCGACGTCCGCGAGACCACCGGCCTGCCGATTGTCACGGAAGTCGTCGACGCGCGCGACGTCGCAGTCGTCGCCGAGCACGCCGACATGCTCCAGATCGGCACCCGCAACATGGCCAACTTCGGTTTGCTGCAGGCTGTCGGCGAGGCCGGGAAGCCGGTGCTGCTCAAGCGCGGCATGACGGCGACCATCGAGGAATGGCTGATGGCTGCCGAGTACGTCGCCCAGCGCGGCAATCTCGACGTGGTCCTGTGCGAACGCGGCATCCGGACCTTCGAACCCTCGACCCGCAACACCCTGGACATCTCGGCCGTCCCGGTCGTCCAGTCGATCAGCCACCTCCCGATCATCGTCGACCCCTCGCACGCCGGCGGTCGCAAGGATCTGGTCGTCCCGCTCTCCAAGGCAGCGATCGGGGTCGGTGCCGACGGCGTCATCGTCGACGTGCACCCCGACCCGGAGAACGCGCTCTGCGACGGACCCCAGGCCCTCCTGGGGACCGAGCTGCGCGAACTGGCCCAGGCGGTACGACAGATCCCACCGGTCGTCGGCCGGGTGGACGCGGGCGAGCGCATCCGGCGCTAAGTCTCCACAACGCGAGTGTTGGACCGGTTGTCCACACCTGGCGAACGTGCGTTCGAGGGCCGGTCACGGGACTCGTAGCGTTGCGGCATGTCCACCTCCTCGATCGACGCCTCCCGGCATCCCTACCTGCGAGCCGCGGACCAGATCGCCTCGGCGATCAAGGACGTCGTGGGCGTCGACCCGACCTTCATGCCAACCCGCGACAAGGCCGAAGCACTGCTTGCCTTCAGCTCCCTGGCCTCCCAGCTGGAGGGGTGCCGCCTTTCCCTGATCGCCGCCGGCCAGGACGTCGCGGACCGTGATGCCGCCCGCACCGTCGCGGGCTGGCTCGAGACGCGGACGCAGACCGACCACGGACCCAACCACCGCACCCTGCAGCTCGCCGAGGCCCTGGACCGACGTTGGCACCAGGTCGCCCGCGCCTTGATCGAGGCCCGTGTCAACGTGGCCCAGGCCGAGGTGATCGTCCGCGCCCTCGATGAGCTGCCTGACGACGTGCCTGACGAGACGGTTCGACAGGCGGAGGCCCACCTGGTGCTCGAGGCGTCGCACTTCGGACCCACGGCCTTGAGGAGACTCGGGCGACGGATCCTCGAAGTCGTCGCGCCGGACGTCGCAGAGGACCAGGAACGTCAGGCCCTGGAGCACGAAGAGCAGCACGCGGCTCGCGGGACCAGCCTGTTCAGCCAGCGGCTCGGCGATGGCACAACCCGGATCACGATCCGGGTACCTGACGCGTGCGCTGCCCGGCTCCACGCGTATCTCGAGGCATTCACGTCGCCACGCCGCAGCTTGGGCGACGCTGCCGGACTCGCCGATCGGGTTCCGTCCTACCAGGCGAAGGGGCAGGCGTTCTGCGCCCTGCTCGAGTCGCTCGATCCTCGGAGAGCACCCCTGCACGGTGGCGACGCGACGACCGTGATGGTGACGGTCAGCCTGGAGACGCTGCGGTCCGGGGTCGGCGGCGCGAATCTCGGACCTGACGACCGGATCAGCGCCCACGAGGCCCGACGTCTCGCCTGTACGGCGAAGATCATCCCCGTGGTTCTGGGTGCGAAGTCGGAGGTCCTCGACCTCGGCCGCTCAGCGCGACTGTTCAGCCCTGCTCAACGCAAGGCGATGGCGATCCGCGACAAGCATTGTCGCGCCGAGGGATGCAGCAAGCCTGCCTCCTGGTGCGAAGCCCATCACCACAAGGCCCGGTGGAGCCAAGGCGGCCGGACAGATCTCGCCGACGGCATCCTGCTGTGCTCCTGGCATCACCATCGGGCTCACGACGACCGGTATCTGCATGAGGAGCTGCCGAACGGGGATGTGCGGTTCAGTCGGAGGAGGTGAGGGTCAGGCGCCAATCACGGACGCCAGCACCTTGCCTGCCTGCTCGGCCTCGGCGCGGCTGATGTCGAGGTGGGTCAGCAGCCGGACCCGGCGCGGCCCGACGGCGCCGATCCGGATCCCCTGCTCCGCGGCTGCTGCGACGACGTCCGCGGCCGACGGCACGTCGACGACGACGATGTTGGTCGGAACCGAAGCCGGATCGAGCCCGCAGATCTCAGCGATCAGCCCGGCGTTCTCGTGGTCCTCGACCATTCGGTCGATGTTGTTGTCCAGGGCGTACATGCCGGCGGCTGCCAGCACACCGACCTGCCGCATCCCGCCACCCATGCGCTTGCGCCGCACCCGGGAGGCGTCGATCACCTCGCGGGAACCGACGACCAGGGAGCCGATCGGGGCACCGAGGCCCTTGGACAGGCAGACCGCCAGGACATCGGCGATCGCACCGTAGTCCTCGAAGCTGGTCCCCGTCGCGATGTGGGCGTTCCAGATCCGGGCGCCGTCGATGTGAACAGCGCACCCGATCGTGTCGGCCCAGGTGCGCAGCGCCCGGAGGTCGTCGAGCGGGAGGACCGAACCACCGGCGAAGTTGTGGGTGTTCTCCACCGACACCGCTGCGGTCCTGACGAAGAAAGGCCCCATGTCGGGCGCGTAGAGCGAGTCGATCGCGGCGAGGTCGATCTGGCCATCGGGATGGGCCCACGTACGACTGGTCAGGCCGGTCAGGGCTCCGTGGGCACCGAGCTCCGCGCGCAGGATGTGCGCACGCGACTCGCACAGCACCTCCTGGCCCGGGCCGACCAGGGCCGCGACCGCGAGCACGTTGGCCATCGAGCCGGTCGGGGCGAACAGGGCCGCCTCCTTGCCGAACATCCCGGCGATCCGCTCCTCGAGCGCGATGACCGTCGGATCCTCGCCGTACACGTCGTCGCCGACCTCGGCTTCTGCCATCGCGCGCCGCATTCCAGCGCTAGGTCGGGTGAGGGTGTCGGAGCGGAGGTCGATCACGGGATCGAGCGTACCGATCAGCGGATCACCACGTGCAGCGCGGCTGTCCAGCCCGACGTGCCGCCTCCCACCCTCCGGGTCCGGGCACGCACCAGGTAGGTGGCGCTGCGCGCAGGGTTGAACCGCGCCGATCGCTGGACTGTGGCAGAGCGGAACGAGGTCCACCTTGTAGCGCCGGAGACCTTGTACTGGACGTCGTAGCGGAGGGATGCCGGCGTGCTCGACCGGACGCTCCAGGTCAGCCGATAGCCCGTCAGCGGCCGGCCGGCCGCCCTCAGCGGTACCCGGACCATGCCGGTCATGAACGGGTGCATCATGCAGTGGTAGCCGAAGTTCCCGGCATCGGGAAACGCGTGGACGAAGCTGCCCGAGGTCCGCTCGCCGGAGTCCCAGAAACCCTCGTTGGACGTCGTGGTGTGGTCGCCGTGGAACTCCCAGGCGACCGTACCGCCCATGGCGACCTGCACCGAGGACGGCGTGAAGGCGTAGTTCGCCACTCCGACGGTGGTCGTGGCCGCATCGGCTGGGCCGGCCGCGTTGACCAGGAGGACTCCGGCCAGGGCCGCGAGCAGAGCCAGGAGGGACAGGACGACGTAGGCGACGACTGCCCGAGGGCTACGGAGGCGCATGCCTCAAGTCAACCGCGATCCGCCGCGTCGAGATATAAGACCTTGGTACTACGACCAGTGCGCGCTGCTCAGGCCTTGCGGAGCATCTCCGCAACGAGGAACGCGAGCTCGAGCGACTGGACCCTGTTGAGACGCGGGTCGCAGACCGACTCGTAGCGGTCCGCCAGGTCGGACTCGAGCAGCTCCTCGCCACCGCCGACGCATTCGGTGACGTCGTCACCGGTCAGCTCGACGTGGATACCGCCGGGCCAGGTACCGAGCGCCCGATGGACGTCGAAGAAGCCCTGCACTTCGGCGATCACGTCGTCGAAGCGGCGGGTCTTGTATCCCGACGACGCCTCGTAGGTGTTGCCATGCATCGGGTCGGAAACCCAGGCGACCTGGACTCCCGCCGCCTCGACCTTCGCCACCAGGGGTGGCAGCAGGTCGCGGACCTTCCCTGCCCCCATCCGGGTGATGAAGGTCAGCCGACCGGGCGTGTTCTCAGGGTTCAGCCGCGCGGCCAGCGCGATCGCGTCGTCGGCGCTCGATGTCGGGCCGAGCTTGACGCCGATCGGGTTCTGGATCCGGCTGAGCAGCTCGACGTGCGCACCGTCGAGCTGGCGGGTGCGCTCGCCGATCCACACGAAGTGGCCCGAGACGTCGTAGGGAAGCTCGGTGCGCGAGTCGATCCGGGTCAGCGCGTGCTCGTACTCGAGCACCAGCGCCTCGTGGCTCGAGTGCATCTCGACCCGGTGGAACTCGTCCGGGTCGGCGCCGATCGCCTGCATGAAGGTCAGCGCCCGGTCGATCTCGTTGGCCACGGCCTCGTAACGGCTGCCGACGGCCGAGCCCATCACGAAGTCGGTGTTCCAGGCGTGCACCTGACGCAGGTCGGCGTACCCCCCGGTCGTGAAGGCCCTCACCAGGTTCAGGGTGGACGCCGAGGAGTGGTAGACCTCGACGAGCCGCTGCGGGTCGGGGATCCGGGAGGCTTCAGTGAACTCGAAGCCGTTGACCGCATCGCCCCGGTACGCCGGCAGCGTGACCCCGTCGCGGGTCTCCAGGTCCGAGGAGCGCGGCTTGGCGTACTGGCCTGCGAACCGACCCAGCTTCACGACCGGGACCGACGCAGCGTAGGTGAGCACGACCGCCATCTGCAGCAGCACCCGGAGCTTGTTGCGGATGTTGTCGGCGGTGACGCCGTCGAACGTCTCCGCACAGTCGCCGCCCTGGAGCAGGAAGGCCTCGCCACGGGAGACGGCCGCGAGCTTGTCGGTCAGCTCGTCACACTCGCCTGCGAACACGAGCGGCGGGAACGAGCGCAGGCGTGCCACGGCCGCGTCGACAGCGGCGCTGTCCGGGTACGTCGGCTGCTGAGCCGCGCCGAGGGCATGGAGGCTCGCGAGATCGGGGATCGGGCCGCGCGTGGATGAATCTGACACCAGCCAAGCGTACGTCCCGGGCATCGGCGGCCGACAATCCGGCAGTCGAGCACCGGAATACGCGGGAGAACCAGGCGGTTCACCGGCCATGACCACCATCGTGCAGGCCGCGTCCTACGGCGGCCCCGAGTCCCTGACCCTGGCGCAGATCGACCTGCCGGCCCCCGGTCCGGGGGAGGTAGCGCTCGACGTTCGCGCAGCCGGCGTGAACCCGAT
This sequence comes from Marmoricola sp., assembly GCF_025965215.1. GTDB lineage: Bacteria > Actinomycetota > Actinomycetes > Propionibacteriales > Nocardioidaceae > Marmoricola. The sequence goes on along the minus strand of NZ_JAOPXI010000041.1, from coordinate 33,465 downwards.
CGACATCAAGCTGTACAGCGGGATGATGGGCGCCGATCCCGCAGCGCTACCGAGACGCCTCGGCCTTGAGGCGGCCGGTGTGGTCACCGCGGTGGGCCCCGATGCCGTCGGACCCGAAGGCCCGATCGCGGTCGGCGACGAGGTGATCGCGTTCCCGATCGGCGGCGCGTACGCCGACCAGGTCGTCGTACCGGCAGCAGCGGTGATTCCTAAGCCTGCCGCGCTCGGCTGGCCCGAGGCCGGCGGCCTGATGGTCACCGGGGCCACCGCTGTCCACCTGCTGACGGCGACCTCCGTCGACGCCGGGGACACCCTTCTGGTGCACGGCGCCTCCGGCGGCGTCGGACTGATGGTGATCCAGCTCGCGAAGCTCCGCGGCGCCCGGGTAATCGCGACAGCCAGCCCGCGACGCCACGAGGCGCTGATCCTCCTCGGCGCCGAGCCGGTCGCCTACGGCGCCGGTCTGCTCGAGCGCGTCCAGGTCGTGGCGCCGGACGGGATCGACGTCGCCCTGGACCTGATCGGTTCCCAGGAGGCGCTCGAGACCTCGCTGGCGCTGGTGGCAGATCGGAGCCGGATCGCGAGCATCGCGAACTTCAGCACCGGCCCGGCAGCCGGGATCAGGTGCTCGGGGGCGGCCCGGGGGCGGACCCCGGCGACGAGCTCCGCGCCGCGGCACGCCCCGAGCTCGCGCGACTCGCCGGCGAGGGCACGCTCGTCGTCTCGGTAGGCGCTACCTTCGCGCTGGCCGAGGTCGCCCAGGCGCACCGCCTGGTCGCGGCGGGCGGTGCGAACGGCAAGGTCGTCCTGCTCCCCTGATGCTCAACCGAAGAAGACCTCGGCCTCCGCGTATTCCTCGGGACTGACGAGCTTGAGCGTCGCGGTGCCTTCACTGAGCGGCACCCGGACGATGTCGGTGCCGCGCAGCGCGACCATGGCACCGAACTCCCCGTCGTGCACCGCGGCGATCGCGTGCAGACCGAACCTGGTGGCCAGCCACCGGTCGAAGGCCGTCGGCGTGCCGCCGCGCTGGACATGGCCCAGGACGACCGCTCGTGCCTCCTTCCCGGTGCGTGCCTCGATCTCGCTGGCCAGTCGTTCGCCGATGCCGCCGAGCCGCACGTGCCCGAAGGCGTCCTTCTCCCCGGTCAGAAGAGTCATGCCACTGTCATCCGTGGCCGCGATCGGGACCGCTCCCTCGGACACGACCATGATCACCGCGTACTTGGTCTCGAAGCGGGCCTCGACGTAGCGGCAGACCTCGTCGATGTCGAAGGGCCGCTCGGGAATCAGGACGACGTTCGCGCCACCGGCGATGCCGGCATGCAGGGCGATCCACCCGGCGTGGCGACCCATCACCTCCACGACGAGGACACGGTGGTGCGACTCTGCGGTGGTGTGCAGCCGGTCGATCGCCTCGGACGCGATGTTGACCGCGGTGTCGAAGCCGAAGGTGAAGTCGGTCCCGGAGAGGTCGTTGTCGATCGTCTTCGGCACCCCGACGACCTTCACGCCGAGATCGTGCAGCTTCGTCGCGACCCCGAGCGTGTCCTCTCCCCCGATCGCGATCAGGGCGTCGACACCGGCTGCCGCCAGGTTGGCCTTGATCTGCTCGACGCCGTCCTCCACCTTGAAGGGGTTGGTGCGCGAGGACCCCAGGATCGTGCCGCCGCGGGGCAGGATCCCGCGGACCTGGTCGATCCCGAGAGGCATCGTCAGCCCCTCGAGCGGTCCGCGCCACCCGTCGCGGAATCCGACGAACTCGTAGTCGTACTCCTTGACCCCCTTGCGTACGACGGCCCTGATCACTGCGTTGAGTCCAGGGCAGTCGCCACCCCCGGTGAGAACTCCGACGCGCATGCTTCTCCTCCAATTGGAACGTTCAAGTGAGCCCGCCCACAGTAGCCAGTGTGAGTAGGGTCGCGCCATGACGTTCTCGATCGTGGCCCGGTCCGCCGACGGCCAGTCCTGGGGCGTGGCTGTCGCCTCCAAGTTCCTCGCCGTCGGCAGCGCCGTGCCCGCCGCGGTGGCCGGGATCGGCGCGCTGGCCACCCAGGCCGAGGCCAACCTGTCCTGGAAGGGCATCGGACTCTCGCTCCTCGACGAAGGCGCCACAGCGCAGGTCGCGCTGGACCGGATGCTCGAGGAGGACGAGAAGCGCGACCACCGGCAGATCGGGATCGTCGACGTCGACGGCCTGGCCGTGACCTACACCGGCTCGGCCTGCTACGACTGGGCGGGCGGCCTCACTGCCGAGGGTCTTGCGATCCAGGGCAACATCCTGGCCGGCCCCGAGGTGGTCGAGGCCATGAAGGCGGCCTGGGACGACTCGATCGACGAGCCCTCGCTCGCGCGCCGTCTCCTCGCTGCCCTGACTTCCGGCGACGCCGCCGGCGGCGACAAGCGCGGACGCCAGTCCGCGGCCCTGCTCGTGGTCAGCGAGGGGGCGGGGTACGGCGGCCTGGACGACGTCGCGGTGGACCTCCGCGTCGACGATGCGGCGGCTCCGATCCCGGAGCTGGCCCGCCTGCTGGACCTCAACGACCTGTACCTGACCGCGTCGACCGACGCCGAGAAGGTCGCGGTCACTCCCGAGCTGGAGGTCGAGATCGACCGCCTCGTCCGGGCTGCGGGCCACGCCGACCTGGCCAGCTGGGTCGGCACCGAGAACTACGAGATGCGCGTCGCCGACGACGGCAGCTGGATCGACGAGCAGGTCCTGGCGATCCTGCGCGGATGACGTCGTGCACTGCTGACGGCCGAGCGCTCCTGACAGGATGGCGGACATGAGCTCCGCGTCTGACACGTTCATCCTGGCCATCGACGCAGGCACCACCGGGGTGACGGCACTCGTCGTCACCCAGGCCGGTGCGATCGCTGCGAAGGGGTATCAGGAGTTCGGCCAGCACTTCCCGCAGCCCGGCTGGGTCGAGCACTCGGGCGAGGAGATCTGGCAAGCCACTCTCGAGGCAGCTCGCGCCGCCCTCACGACGTGGGGCGGTCGCACCTCCGAGCTCGCCGGCATCGGCATCACCAACCAGCGCGAGACGATCCTGCTCTGGGACCGCGAGACCCTCGGATCGCCACGCCGCGCGATCGTCTGGCAGGACCGTCGTACGGCGGAGATCTGCGAACGGCTCCGGGCCGCGGGCCACGAGCCGCGCGTCACCGAGCTCACCGGCCTGCGCCTGGACCCGTACTTCTCCGGAACGAAGCTGTCCTGGCTCGCCGAGCACGAGCCCAGCACCTGGGCGCTCGTCGAGTCCGGCCGGTACGCGATCGGAACCGTCGACTCGTACCTGATCGCCCGGATGACACGCGGCACGTGGCACATCACGGACGTCTCGAACGCGTCGCGCACCCTGCTCTTCGACCTCGAACAGGGCGCCTGGTCCGACGAGCTGTGCGCACTCTTCGGGGTCCCGATCGACGCCCTCCCTGAGATCGTCGACAACTGGGGTGACCTGGCCCGGACCGACCCGCGCAGCTTCCTGGATCTCGACCTTCCGGTCGCCGGAATCGCCGGCGACCAGCAGTCGGCCCTGTTCGGGCAGACCTGCTTCGACCTGGGCGACTCCAAGTGCACCTACGGCACGGGATCCTTCATCCTCACCAACACCGGTCACGAGGTGGCCCGCTCCGAGGCCGGCCTGCTCTCCACCGCCGGCTGGCGGGATCCGTCCGGGGCCATCACCTACGCGCTCGAGGGTGCGATCTTCGTGACCGGAGCGGCCGTCCAATGGCTGCGCGACGGGCTGCAGATCGTGGGTACTGCCGCCGAGACCGCAGCCATCGCGGCCACGGTCGCCTCCACCGAGGGGGTCGTCTTCGTCCCGGCGCTGACCGGTCTGGGCGCACCGCACTGGGACCCGCACGCGCGCGGCACGATCCTCGGCCTGACCCGCGGAACCACCCGGGCCCACCTGGTCCGGGCCACCCTGGAAGCGATCACCTTCGAGGTCCGCGACGTCATCGACACCATGCCCGCGCTGACCTCGGTGGCCGTCGACGGCGGCGCGGCCGCCAACGACCTGCTCTGCCAGCTCCAGGCCGACCTGCTCGGCGTCGCCGTCGAGCGGCCGCGGATCGTGGAGACCACGGCGCTCGGGGCCGCGTTCATGGCCGGCCTCGGCACCGGGGTCTGGAACTCGACCGACGACCTGCGCGAGACCTGGCAGCTCGACCGGCGCTTCGAGCCCGACCCGGCAGCAGCGGAGAGGTCGGCGGCTGCCTACGCGCTGTGGCAACGAGCCGTGGAGCGCAGCAAGGGTTGGGCGACCTAGATCCCCTCGAGCCGGTCCAGTTCCTTGCGAGCTCCAGCCAGGTCGGCTTCGGCCTCCTCGACGTCGCCCTGGGCGACCGCGGCGCTCTCGTCCGCCTCCTCGAGCTCGTCGTCGAGGGAGTCGACGTCGTCCTCGAGCCCGGCCAGCGTGCGGCGCAGCTCCTCGATCTCGCCCTGCAGCTGAAGCCGTCGCGCGTTCAGGTTCCTGACCCGGGCCAACTGGTGCTCCAGCTCTTCGCGCGCCCCGGCCGCGGCGAGCTCGGCCTCGGAGACGCGATCTCGCGCGACCTCCAGCCGGATCCCATCGTCCGGTACGACGTGCAGGGTCGGCGGGGCGGGCTCGACGGGCGTCGCCGCGTGGCCGGCGACCTCGGGAACGGCGCACACCGCGGAGACATCGAGCTCGGAGAGACCAGTCGAGGTGAATGCGGTGACAACAAGTCCGCTGCGCACGACCTCGGCCGCCCGCGGATCGAGCATCGCGGCCGTCAGCATCCCCTCGACCTGGTCTGCCACCGCGGTGGTCAGCCGCACGCCCTCGAGCCTGACGAGGTCCCGTGCGCTGGAGGTCAGCGCCGCCGTCAGCTGGCGCCGCTGCCGGGTCAGGGCCCGCAGCTCCTCACCGTCCATCGAGGCCGCAGCGGCGCGCAGGGACTCCGCGATCGCGAGCACCTGGTCGATCTGCTCGCTCTCCCGGCGTACCAGCAGGTTGACCGCGCACGCTGCGGTCGACGGCTTCTTCAAGGCCTTGATGCGTGCGGCCAGATCCTTGTCGGCGCACGCCTTCGCCTCCTGGTCGCGGCGTGGCGTGAATGTCGCCGCCGGTTCCGCGTACAAGCGGTCGGCGACGGCGATCAGGTCAGCCGAGCTCATCGACCAGCGCCTGGAGTGCCGCGGCGCAGGCGGCCGCCCGGATCGCGCCCCGGTCGCCAGCCAGGGACAGTCGGTGCACCTGGACCCCGCGGGGGCCGGCCACACCGACGTACACGGTGCCTACGGGCCTGTCGTCCTGCTTCTCCGGCCCGGCGACTCCGGTGGTCGAGACTGCCCAGTCGACCTGCAGGACCCGCTGGACCCCCTGGGCCATCTGGGAGGCGCAGTCCGTCGAGACGACCTGGGACGCCGTCACCCCGAGCAGCTCACGCTTGATGCGGGTCTGGTAGCTGACCACGCCGCCGGCAAAGGTGGCCGAGGCTCCCGGCGTGCCGCTGAGCAGGTCGGCGAGTCCGCCGCCGGTCAGTGACTCCGCGCAGCCCACGGTCTCGCCGCGGGCGAGCAGGATCTGGTGGGCGCGCGCGGCGACGTCCTGGGCAGTCATGCGGGCAACGCTACTGTCTGGGGACATGACGCCGTCGACCCCGGACGCCTCGCCGGCTCCGGAACCGCTCCGGATCGAGCAGTACGCGATCATCGGCGACCAACGCACGGTCGGCCTGGTCGGCATCGACGGGTCGATCGACTGGCTGTGCCTCCCGCGCTTCGACTCGGCCTCGTGTTTCAGCGCCTTGCTGGTCGATGCGGACCGGTCGCGCTGGCTGCTCGGCGCTGCCGGCAAGCACACCGCCACCCGCAGGTACATCGACGGTACGAACGTGCTCGAGACGACGATCACCACGACGTCCGGGGAGGTCCGGGTCACCGACGTCATGCCCACCGGGGACGAACGCGCGGACGTCGTGCGGCGCATCGAGGGAATCAGAGGGACGGTGCGGATGCGGCACGCCTTCGTCGTCCGTTTCGACTACGGGCGGATCCGGCCGTGGGTGCACCGGGTCTGCCGTGACGACGGCAGCGAGGTGATCGTGGCCGTCGCCGGACCCGACAAGCTCGTCCTGGCCGGCCCGCGACTGCCCCGAGCCGTCGACAGCCGCCATGAGGACGAGTTCGACGTCGGTGAGGGCGAGAGCCTCGACTTCTCGCTGACCTGGATCGCCTCGCACCGCGACGTACCCCCGGGGCTGGACGCGACGGTCGAGCTTGATCGCACGATCGCCGAAGAACAGCACTGGTCGGCGCAGGTGCGCGTCGACGGCCCGTACGCCGCGGCAGTCGCCCGGAGCCTGCTGACCCTGCGTGCGCTGACCCACGAGGAGACCGGCGGCATCGTGGCCGCCCCCACCACCTCCCTGCCCGAGGAGCTCGGCGGCGAACGCAACTGGGACTACCGCTACTCCTGGCTACGCGACGCCGCCCTGACGGTCCAGACGATGATCGGGTCCGAGGAGAACCCTTTCCCCGAGCAGGCGAGGCCGTGGCGGGACTGGTTGCTGCGCGCGATCGCCGGGGACCCCGAGGACATGCAGGTGATGTACACGGTCGACGGCGGACGTCACCTACCCGAGATCGAGCTGGAGCACCTGGCCGGCTATGCCTCGTCGAAGCCCGTACGCATCGGCAACGGCGCGGTCGACCAGCGGCAGAGCGATGTCGTCGGTGAGGTGATCTCCGCACTCGCCGCCGCGCGCGGCCTCGGACTCGCCGAGACCCAGGACGGCTGGAGCCTGCAGCGAACCCTCGTCGGCGAGCTCGCCCGCACCTGGCACCTGCCCGACCACGGCATCTGGGAGATCCGCGGGCCCGAACGGCACTTCACCCACAGCCGGGTGATGGCCTGGGCTGCCTTCGACCGGATGGTGCTCGGCGTCGAGGAGCACGGCTTCGACGGCCCGGTGGACCTGTGGCGCGACCTGCGCAGCAGGATTCGCGCCGAGGTCCTCGACCATGGCTACGACGCACGGCGGAACACCTTCACGCAGCACGATGCGACGGGCGAGGTCGACGCCTCGTTGCTGTTGCTGCCGCTGGTCGGGTTCGTGGAGGGCGATGATCCGCGGATGGTCGGCACGATCGAGGCGGTCGAGTCGGACCTGCTGCGCGACGGCCTCGTCCTGCGCTACCGGACGGAGACCGGGGTGGACGGACTCGGCGGGGACGAGAGCCCGTTCCTGGCGTGCTCGTTCTGGCTCGTCTCGGCGTACGCGCTCGCCGGCCGGTACGACGACGCCACGGCACTGATGGATCGCCTGGTGGGTCTGGGCAACGATGTCGGGCTCTTCAGCGAGGAGTACGACGTGGGCGCCCGCCGGATGGTCGGCAACTTTCCGCAGGCCTTCACGCACCTCGCACTGGTCCAGGCGGCTCGCACGCTCGCACGCCGCGCACCGGTCCAGTCTGGGGGCGAATCGGTCCATACCAGTAGGAACGGGATCGATCGGCACAAGTGACTCCGGGCGCCAAGCGGCGTAGACTGAGTGTTCACGAACTGGCCAGGAGGGGGCATTCGTGGACGAGACGGACATCCATTACGACGTGCCGATCTGGGCACAGCGTGACTCCGAGGGCCGCGGCACCCGGCCCCGGGTGCCGCAGCAGGCAACCCCCGCGCACGAGACTGCTCCCCCGCTGGTCGTGCCGCCGCCCGCTGCGGCACCCGTCCCGGAGGTAGCGAGGACCGGTGAGTGGACCGAGGTGCTGCCGCGACGGCGGGTCCGCGGGATCCTGCTGGTCGCCGGCCTGGCCGGCGCCGTGGCCGGCCTGGTGATCGCAGTCACGACCCAGTCGCCGAGGGCCGCGGTCGCCGCCCTGGTGTGCGCCGTGCTCGCGATCGTGAGCCGCACCGACCTGATCACCAAGACGCCGACCGCCGTCACGCTGGAGGGCTCGGTGCTGACCGTGCGGCACGACGGACGCACCGACGTCTTCACACTGAGCGACCCGAACCGCCGGGTCGAGACCGTGGGCCTTCCCGACCAGGATGGCTGGCGGCTCCGCCTGGAGGCGCCGGACCTGCACGTCGTGGAGCTCTCGGCGAGCCAGGTCGACCCCGCGGTCCTGCACGACGTGGTCCGGGCCTACCGGGAGGTCGCGGCGATCAAGCGCCGCGAGCACGAGCAGCGGCTGCGCCGCTGAGCTCTACGCCTCGGCTGGCACGTCGGTGGTACGGCGGTGCCGGATGACGTCGCGGATGAACTCGGCCCCAGAGGTCATCGTGAGGACGACAGCCACCGCCATCAGTGCCACGGCAATCCACCACACGATGTCACCGGGGAGGTCCCAGGGACCGCTCAGGTGGTGGAACGGGGCAACCAGCCCACCGAGCGCGAGCGCCTGGGCCATCGTCTTGACCTTGCCGCTCTGGCTGGCCGGCATCACGACCTGCCTCGCGATCGAGAGCCGCGCCAGCGTCACACCCCACTCCCGCACCAGCACCGGTACAGCGACCCACCACATCACCGGGTAGATGATCGCCAGCCCGACGAACGCCATCCCGGTGATCGCCTTGTCAGCAATCGGGTCGGCGATCTTGCCGAAGTCGGTCACCAGGTTGTGCTTGCGCGCGATGTCGCCGTCGATCTTGTCGGTGACCATGGCGACCACGAACAGCCCGTAGGCGATCCAGCGCCAGCCCTCACTGTGCCCACCGTGGTGCAACAGGGCGAAACCGAAGAACGGCACCATCACGATCCGCAACGTGGTCAGCGCGTTGGGGATGTTGAAGATGCTCGGCTCGTCGGTCATCGGGTCCTTCCGCGTCACACGGGTCGGGCGACCAGATCGACACCCTCGGTGCCGATGACGGTCGCCTCGATCATGTCACCCACCCCGATGCCCTCGACCTGCCCGGTCAGGACAGTCGATCCGTCGACCTCCGGTCCCTGCGACGCAGCGCGGCCCTCGACCGCGTCGCCGTCGTCCGCGCCGACCGACTCGACGAGGACCACGACCCGTTCGCCGACCCGCTCCTCGGCACGCTGCGCGGTCAGCTCGTCGGTCAGCGCACGCAGGTGCTCGAGTCGTTCGGCGATCGCGTCCTCGTCGAGCTTGCCGTCGTAGGACTCGGCCTCGGTGCCGTCCTCGTCGGAGTACCCGAAGACCCCGATCGCGTCGAGCCGGGCTTCGGTGACGAAATCGCAGAGGGAGGCGAAGTCCTCCTCGGTCTCACCGGGGAACCCGACGATGAAGTTCGACCGCACCCCGGCCTCGGGCGCATGGCGGCGTACGTCGGCCAGCAGTGCCAGGAAGGAGTCGGGGTCCCCGAAGCGGCGCATCGAGCGCAGCACCGTCGGCGAGGCGTGCTGGAAGGAGAGGTCGAAGTAGGCAGCGACACCCGGGGTCGAGGCGATCGCGGCGACCAGGCCGGGACGCGTCTCGGCGGGCTGCAGGTACGAGACGCGGACCCGCTCGATGCCGTCGACGGCGGCCAGCTCGGGCAGCATCGTCTCGAGCAGCCGGATGTCTCCGAGGTCCTTGCCGTACGACGTCGAGTTCTCCGAGACCAGGAACAGCTCCTTGACGCCCTGCTCCCCCAGCCAACGGGCCTCGGCCAGGACGTCGGCCGGGCGCCGCGAGACGAACGAGCCGCGGAAGCTCGGGATCGCGCAGAACGCGCACCGGCGGTCACATCCTGAGGCGAGCTTGAGCGGTGCCATCGGGCCGCCGTCGAGACGGCGGCGAACCGCGCGCGGACCGGTCGCTGGAGCGCCGACGCCGATCTCGGCCACGTCGGCCGCCAGCGGGACGCTCACCTCGAAGCTGTGACCAGGGACCACGACGTCGATGGCGACGCGCTCGGTCGGCGAGATCGGCAGCAGCTTGCGCCGATCCGCGGGCGTGTGCGCGTGCTGCTGCTCGCCGGCCAGGATGGAGCGCAGCCGGTCAGCGATGTCGGGGTAGGCGTCGAAGCCGAGGATCGCATCGGCTTCCGGCAGTGACTCGGCGAGCTCGTTGCCGTAGCGCTCGGCCAGGCAGCCCACCGCCACCACCGAGCGCGTGGTGCCGTCCTCCTTGAGGTCGGCCGCCGCGAGCAGCGTGTCGACCGAGTCCTTCTTCGCCGCCTCGACGAAGCCGCAGGTGTTGACCACCACCGTCTCGGCATCGGCCGGGTCGTCGACGAGCCGGAAGCCACCCGCCTCCAGCTGGCCGGCGAGCTCCTCAGAGTCCACCTCGTTGCGGGCGCAGCCCAGTGTGACCAGGGCGACGGTGTGGGCAGTGGGAGCGGCAGTCATGACCGGTCGAGTATGACCGCCCGGGGCACGTCACGGCGAACCGGATTCCCGCGCTACACCGTCAGCTCTCAGCCGAACTTCTTGCTCGCAGCCTTTCCGGGTATCCCGATCGTGCCGAGCGCCTTGCCCTTCACGGCGACCTCGACGGCCCCGGCGTTGTCGGCCGAGACCCCGAACGGAGCGAGCCCGACGATCTGGCGGTGGGCACCGATCGGCAGGTTGCCCGACCAGAGCACCTTGCCGGTGCGGTCCCGTACGACGACGTGGGCCGTGGCGTGCGCCGCCGTCACGCTCATCGAGGTGGTCTTCATCAACGGCGAGGTGATCGGCTGATGGTTGGCCGCCAGTCCCGCCGTCTGGGTACCCGGGTCGGGAGCCGCGGTGAGGTGATCCGGCGCCCCGGCGAACATCCGAGCCAGTGCCCAGACCATCGTGAGGCACAGCACCGAGCCGATCAGCAGGCTCCAGCGCGGACCGCCGAGGGTGGCGCGCATCCCGCTCGACAGGCCGGTCGAGAGCTCGGCCTCGAAGACGCGGCGCGCGTTGATCGGGCCCTGCGCGTAGCGCTCGTCGTAGGTCTTCATCAGCGGGTCGAGGGTCAGGCCCAGGGTCCGGGCGATCGCCGTGAGGTGACCCCGTGCGTCGAAGTCGCCACCGCACGGACCGAAGTCGTCGACCTCCATCGCCTCGAGCACGTGCGGACGGATCCGGGTGCGCTGGCTGAGCTCGTCGATGCTCATGTCGAGCATCTCGCGCGCATGGGTGATCTTCGGACCGATCAGCGGTTCGACCGCGGGACGAGTCGGCGCGGTGTCGTCGATCACGTACTCCACCTCGAGCCGCTCCCACGCCGGTGCGGACGGCTCCTCGTCCCCGCGTCGCTGGCTGGGCACGATCGCCACAGTGTCCTCGCTCGCACCAGCGCGAGGCGGGAGGTCGATGTGGACGTCGACCCGCACCGGTCGGCTCAGGTCGCGCAACGGAACCACCGGCTCGAACGGCTTGCTGTACTGGTCGTCGAGCTCTTCGATCGGCACCGGCTCGAACGGGTCGATGCGGCCCAGGGCGTCATAGCGCGCCGACGGCTCGCCGTCCTCCTCGAGTCCGTCGTCGATGTCGAACGGGTCTCCGGTCCGGTCGTCACCGTCCTCGATGTCCTCGGCGTGCACGATCGCCAGGTCATCGATATCGCTCGAGGCAGCGGCGACGCCGTCGTCGGCCTCGGGCTCGCTCACCACGTCGGCTCGCCGCGGGGGCACCTCGTCGAGCTGGGCGATCTGGCGCCCGTGCAGGGCGACGACATCGGTGCGCCCGTGGGCCAGCGCGATCAGGTCGGAGGCAAGGTCCGGGCTGTCGGCCAGGGTGGTCATCCCGAGCGGAAGGCTCAGCTCAGCCCCGTACCAGAACTCGTTCCAGCGCAGATGCAGCCGGTCGATCGTCCCGAGGTGGTCGAGCAGGGCCTCGGGATCGCGTGGCACCACGATCAGGCGGCCCTCGCGCAGGGGCGAATCTGCCGTCTCGACGACGACCTGCCTGATCGAGCGCCAGGGCAGGCCTCGCCACGCCAGCCCGACGCGCAGTCGCAGGCCGTGGTCGTCGGCGACCAGGATCGGGGTACGGGCCGCGATGAGGGTCGGCAGATGCAGGGCGGCGATGCCCAGCATGAGCAGGCCGATCAGGGTGTCGAAGGCCGAGGAGGACCGCAGCAGGTAGGCCACCCCGAGAAGCAGCGCAAGCCCGCCGACGACACCGCTGAGCAGAACATTGCGACGCAGGGCGACCAGGGTGCCCTCGTCCTGGTGACCGGCGCTGTGCTCGGTCCGGTCGCTCACGTGAGTGCTCACAACTCCCCCTGCAGCGTCATGATGACCGAGTCGAGGTCATCGGGTTTGATCAGCACGTCGCGCGCCTTCGAGCCCTCACTGGGCCCGACGATCCCGCGGCTCTCGAGGATGTCCATCAGCCGTCCTGCCTTGGCGAAACCGACCCGCAGCTTGCGCTGCAGCATCGAGGTCGATCCGAACTGCGTGGAGACGACCAGCTCGACGGCCTGGATCACCAGATCCAGGTCGTCGCCGATGTCGTCGTCGAGCTCGCGCTTGGACGCGGCGGGAACAGTCACGTCCTCGCGGTAGCTCGGCTGGAGCTGGTCCTTGCACTTCTTGACGATCTGACCGATCTCGGCCTCGGTGACCCAGCTGCCCTGGACCCGGACGGCCTTGGAGGCGCCCATCGGCAGGAACAGCGCGTCACCCTGGCCGACCAGTTTCTCGGCACCCGGCTGGTCGAGGATGACCCGGCTGTCCGCGAGGCTGGAGGTCGCGAAGGCGAGCCGCGAGGGCACGTTGGCCTTGATCAGCCCGGTGACGACGTCGACCGAGGGGCGCTGGGTGGCGAGGACCAAGTGGATGCCTGCGGCCCGGGCGAGCTGGGTGATCCGGACGATCGCGTCCTCGACGTCGCGCGGGGCCACCATCATCAGGTCGGCCAGCTCGTCGACGATCACCAGCAGGTACGGGTACGGCGTCAGCTTGCGCTCACTGCCCGCCGGCACCGTCACCTTGCCGGCGCGCACGGCCTTGTTGAAGTCGTCGATGTGCCGGAAGCCGAAGTTGGCCAGGTCGTCGTAGCGCAGATCCATCTCGCGCACGACCCACTGCAACGCCTCGGAGGCCTTCTTCGGGTTGGTGATGATCGGGGTGATCAGGTGCGGCACGCCCTCGTAGGCGTTCAGCTCGACCCGCTTCGGGTCGACCATGATCATCCGGACCTCGTCCGGTGTCGAGCGCATCAGGATCGAGGTGATCATCGAGTTGATGAAGCTCGACTTACCCGAGCCGGTAGCGCCGGCGACGAGCAGGTGCGGCATCTTGGCCAGGTTGGCGACCACGAAACCGCCCTCGACGTCCTTGCCCAGGCCGCACACCATCGGGTGGTGGTCACCTCGGGCGGTGTTGGACCGGAGCACGTCACCGAGCGAGACGATCTCCTTGTCGGTGTTCGGGATCTCGATGCCGACGGCGGACTTGCCGGGGATCGGCGAGAGGATCCGGACGTCGGCCGAGGCCACCGCATAGGAGATGTTCTTGGCGATGTTGGTGATCTTCTCGACCTTGACCGCTGGCCCGAGCTCGACGACGTACCGGGTCACCGTGGGTCCGCGGGTGTACCCGGTGACGGTCGCGTCGATGTCGAACTCCTCGAAGACGCCCATGAGACGCTCCACGACCGCGTCCGAGGCCGGAGTGCGCGCCTTGTGGGCGCTGCCCGGCTTGAGGATGTCGCTCTCGGGCAGCGTGTAGGTGATGTCGCCGGACAGGCTGAGCTGTTCGACGCGCGCGGGCAGCGGCGTGTGCGGCGGTGCCTCGAGCTCCACCGGGGAACCGGCCGGGTCCTCGGCGGTGGGGTCGAACACGTCGACCCCGGCATCGTTCTTGCGGCCGCGCTTGCGGACCTCGCGGTCCGCCAACGGGTCGACCAGCGGTGAGTCGTACGGCGCATCGCCCATGTCCGGGTCGATGTCGGCGGCAGCTCCGCGCCGACGCTTGAGGGTGACCGACGGCTCCTCCGGCGGCTCGACCCTCTGGCGACCGAGCATCCGGTCCCGCAACGCGCGGAGCTTGACCGGAACCTGGTAGACCGGCGTCGCGGTGACGACCAGGACACCGAAGACCGAGAGCAGGATGAGCAGCGGGACCACGACGTACCCGCTGTGCAGCAGGTCGGTCAGCAGCTTGGCGACCACGAATCCGAGCGCGCCGCCGGCCTGCTGGAGGTCGGTGGTGTCGCCCAGTTTCGGCTTCGGGGAGCCGTTGGCGATGTGGATGATCCCCAGGACGCCGAACAGCAGCGCGCCCCAGCCGACGATCTGGCGACCGGCCGGGCCGTTGGCCTCGGGATCGCGCATGTTGCGCCAGGCGATGTAGCAGAGCATGAGCGGCACGAACCACGCGAGCAGGCCGACCGAACCCGCCACGGCGGCACGCGTACCGGCGAAGACGGAACCCGGGAGCTGCCACCAGACCGACGCCGCGACGACGACGGCCAGCGCGACCATGAACAGTCCGGCACCGTCGCGGCGGTGCTCGGGTTCGAGGTCGCGGGCACCCTGACCGATGCGCCGGGCACCCGAGCCGATGCCCCCGGCGACACCCAACCACACGGCCGAGACGCCGTGGCCGAGCGCACCGAAGGTACGCGAAACGGGACCAGGGCCGTTGCGGACTGCGCGCGGGGCCGGTCGCTTCGATTTCGAAGCGGTCGACTTCCGTGCAGCAGGCTTGCGCTTGCCCTGGCTACCGGACGGTCGGGATCGCGAAGTCGAAGCACCCTTGGAGGTGCTCCTGCTGCGCGACGCCGGCGGGGAAGACGTACGGGTCGCCATGGTCCGCAATCTACTCTGAGGACCCCATCCGCCCCATGTGTCACACGCCGTGTCGCACGCACCAGCTGTCACGGCCGTTCTGCCCGATTCGCCCGGGTGTTACCGCCTCGGTGCCTCAGCGGTCGAGCTGGACCAGCCGCAGGCCACGCACGTACGCCGCCTGTCCGAGGTGCTGGGTCAGGTCGTTGACCACGCTGACCAGGCGCACCCCGAGGGTCACCGGCGGGTCCCAGCGCTCATCGACGACCCGGTCGAGGTCGGCAGGCTGCAGAGTGGCGACATAGCGCAGGACGAGATCCATCGTCTCCCGGTGGTAGTCGGCGAGCAGTCCGCCCGCGACCCTGACCTCGGCCACGTCCGCCGGCGTGTGACCGTAACCGTGCACCTGCGGGGCGAACGGGAGCCCGAACCGCTCGAACCAGCCCGCCGAGGTCCACACCTGCTCGACTCCAGCCACCTCGGCCACGTGGTCGTCGGCGACCCGGGTCAGGTGCCAGATCAGCCAGCCGATCGAGTTCGCCTCCGGATCAGGACGCCAGGCAAGGTCGTCCTCATCCAGCCCGTCGAGCACCTCGGGAACCGCGTCCCGCACCCGGCCGATCGCGTCGGCCAGCACACCGTCGATCTCCATGGCGCCACTCTCCCCCACCTCGAGCCGGGCGAAAAGGCCCGACGCCTCAGCCCGAGGTCATCTGGCGTGGGGCGTGCAGCGGCAGGGTGCCCCACAGGAGCGAGCGCGTCCGCCGGTAGGCCGACGCGGTCAACCGGGCACGCTCCGGCTCCTCGGAAGCGGGGACGTGCAGCCCGGGCCCGGGCGGGATCGCGAGTCCGTCCACTAGCCAGGGCACGTGGTTGCCGAGCTCGCGCATCGCCCCCAGCGAGATCCAGGACTCGATCGGGTGGACGGCGCGCAGGAACGCCTCGATGGACGCGACCAGGTCGAGCCGTCTGGCCCGGTCCCCACAGGCCCGGTAGGCCGTGGCCTCGCGGACCAGCGCGTGGGCTGCCGGGCTGACCACGGGCAGGGTGCTCTCGACCATCGTGGTCAGCCAGATCAGGTGGTCTGTCAGTGCACGGCGCCGATCACCGGCAAGTCGTTGCTCGTCGCTCAGGACGGTACGGGCGCGCTCGAGGTCGCGGCGCACGGCGGCAACGGCGCAGCGGGACAGGGTGCTCATGCCTGTCCAGAGGAGGCGGCGATGCCTCCTGATACCTACCGCGACGACCGGTGCGCACGGTCACAGCTCCAAGAACGTGTCCTCGTTCTCGAGGATCTCGGCCTCGAGCGCCTGCGCGAAGTCGTCGGTGACGCGCTTGTCGCCCGCGGACTTCGGAGCGATCGAGGACCAGGCCCGGTCGATGGCCGCCGAGACGTCGATGAGCCGGGCCTCCTCGATGTGCGGCTTGGACGTCTCCCGGGCGACGTACGTGGCCACGAACCGGCGCAGCTCGCCCTCGATGTTGACCACCCGCTGCATGATCGAGGCGCGCAGGCCCTCGGCCTGGACCCTGACCTCGACCTCGGAGCTGCGCGGCGGGTCGATCGAGATGAAGATCCGGACGCCGTCCAGTGCGCGGGCGGTCAGCGTCAGCGGCACCAGCAGCTCGGCATGGAAGACGTGCGTCTCCACCTGAAGGTTGACCTCGAAGGTCAGCGTGACCGGCAGCTCGACGCGGTAGGCGATCTCCGGCGCGTCGATCCGCACCGCACTCGCCTCGCCGATCTGCCCGTACGCGCGAACCTTGGCGAT
Source organism: Marmoricola sp. (assembly GCF_025965215.1). Taxonomy (GTDB): domain Bacteria; phylum Actinomycetota; class Actinomycetes; order Propionibacteriales; family Nocardioidaceae; genus Marmoricola. The sequence goes on along the minus strand of NZ_JAOPXI010000041.1, from coordinate 17,043 downwards.
CTTGCCCGGCCCGACGCCCATCGGACCGAAGTCGATCGGCTGACCGGCGATGTTGTTGACCGCGCCGAGGATCCTGTCGACGCTGACCGCTTCGGCGAAGAAGTCCAGGCCCCACTGCTGGTAGCTGACGAAGTCCTCGGAACTCACCACGACCTCACGCCTCCAGAACCACCGGGATGATCATCGGGCGACGACGGTGCTTGCCGGAGACCCAGCGCCCGACGACGCGGCGGATGTTCTGCTGCAGCTGGTAGGCATCGGTGACGCCTTCGCTGACGGCCTTGTCCAGCGCATCGACGATCGGGCCCTTGATCTCGTCGAAGATCACGTCGTCCTCGGCGAAGCCGCGCGCGTGGATCTCGGGTCCGCTGACCACCTTGCCGGTCTGGGAGTCGATGACGACGATCACCGAGATGAAGCCCTCCTCGCCGAGGATCCGGCGGTCCTTGAGGTCGCTCTCGGTGATGTCGCCGATCGAGCTGCCGTCCACGAAGACGTAGCCGCAGTCGACCTTGCCGGTGATCGCCGCCTTGCCCTTGACCAGGTCGACGACGAAACCGTCCTGGGCGACGACGACGCGGTCCTCGGGCACGCCGGTCAGCTTGGCCAGCTCGGCGTTCGCGTACATGTGCCGGATCTCGCCGTGCACCGGCATCACGTTCTTCGGCTTGACGATGTTGTAGCAGTACAGGAGCTCACCGGCGCTCGCGTGGCCGGAGACGTGCACGAGCGCGTTGCCCTTGTGCACCACCTGCGCGCCGAGGGCGGTCAGTCCGTTGATCACCCGGTAGACGGCGTTCTCGTTGCCAGGGATCAGCGAGGACGCCAGGACCACGCAGTCGCCGGGTTCGATGGTCACGAAGTTGTGGTTGCGCTGCGCGATCCGGCTCAGCGCCGAGAGCGGCTCGCCCTGGGAGCCGGTGGAGATCATCACGACCTTGCCGGCAGGCAGGTCCGCGAGCTCCTTGGGGTCGACCAGGATCCCGGGCGGGACGTCGAGGTAGCCGAGGTCCCGAGCGATCGCCATGTTGCGGACCATCGAGCGACCGACGTAGGCGACCTTGCGGCCGTGCGCCTCGGCCGCGTCGAGGATCTGCTGGACCCGGTGTACGTGCGAGGCGAAGCACGCGACGATGATCCGCTGCTTGGCACTGCGGTGGAAGACCCGGTCCAGGACCGGTGCGATGTCCTTCTCCGACGTCGTGAACCCCGGCACCTCGGCGTTCGTGGAATCGGTCAGGAACAGGTCGACCCCCTCCTCGCCTAGGCGCGCGAAGGCACGCAGGTCGGTGATCCGGCCGTCCAGGGGCAGCTGGTCCATCTTGAAGTCGCCCGTGTGCAGGACCACGCCGGCACCGGTGCGGATGACGACGGCCAGGGCATCGGGGATCGAGTGGTTGACCGCGACGAACTCGAGGTCGAACGGGCCGAAGCTGATCGTCTCGCCCTCGGCGACGATGTGCCGCACCGTGTCCTTGATCCGGTGTTCGCGCAGCTTGGAGTCCAGCAGGGCCAGGGTCAGCTGGGAGCCGACCAGCGGGATGTCGTGGCGCTCACGCAGCAGGTACGGCGTCGCGCCGATGTGGTCCTCGTGGCCGTGGGTCAGGACGAGGGCGTCCACGGCGTCGAGCCGATCGCGGATCGCGTCGAAGTCCGGGAGGATCAGGTCGACGCCCGGATGGTTCTCCTCGGGGAAGAGCACTCCGCAGTCGACGATCAGCAGGCGGCCGTCGTACTCGAACACGGTCATGTTGCGACCGACCTCGCCCAGGCCACCGAGAGCGATGACCCGCAGGGCGCCCTTCGCGAGCGGTGCGGGCACGTCGAGCTCGGAGTGTGCGTGGCTCATCAGTTGGCGTCCGTCACGGGCAGCAGGCCGGCGTTCGCGAGCGCCTCGTGCACCAGACCGACGAGATCGTCGTCAGCCTGGACCAGAGGCAGTCGCACCGTCCTGTTGCCGTGCACGCCGATCAGCTCCAGCGCGGCCTTGGCGGTCATGACCCCGGGGGCGTGGTTCATGATCGCGTCGACCACCGGGATCAGGTCGAGGTAGATCGACAGTGCAGCGTCGAGGTCACCACGGTCCACGGCCGCAACCATCGCGGCGTACTGGTTGCCGGCGACGTGTCCGACGACCGAGACCACGCCGGCGCCTCCGTGGGTCAGCCAGCCCAGGTTGAGGACGTCGTCACCGGAGTAGAAGGCCAGTCCGGTCTCGGCCATGATCGAGGCTCCGCGGAACAGGTCGCCGACGGCATCCTTGACCGCGACGAACTTCTCGTTGGCGGCCAGCCGGGCGTAGGTCTCCGGAGCGATCGTGACGCCGGTGCGACCGGGGATGTCGTAGAGCATGATCGGCACGTCGCTGGCCGCCGCGACGGCTTCGAAGTGCGCCGCGATCCCGGCCTGGGTGGGCTTGTTGTAGTACGGCGAGACCAGCAGTACGCCGTCAGCACCCGCCTTGGCGGCCTGCTCGTTGAGCTCGATCGAGTGCTCGGTGTGGTTGGTACCGACGCCGGCGATGATGGTGGCCCGGTCCCCCACCGCGTCGACCACCGCACGCAGGATCTCGCCGTCCTCGGCGACCGAGGTGGTCGGCGCCTCACCGGTCGTGCCGCTGACCACGATGCCGTCGTTGCCGTTGGTGACCAGGTGATCGGCGACCCGGGCGACCGCGTCGAGATCGACCGACCCGTCGTCCTTGAACGGCGTCACCATCGCCGTGAGCACGCGGCCGAACGGAGCAGCAGGCAAAGTCATAGGGACAGGTTAGTGCTCCCCGTCGAGACTGGCTCGCCCGATTGCCCGCGCGGGCGACACGCGCGGCTGTCGCCCGCCTCCGATCCGTGCCCCGGTACGTTCAGGAGAGTGAGGAACTACGCGAATCCTGCTCGCTCGGTCCGAACCAGCGTCGTGGTCGCCGGTCTGGTACTGGCCGGCACGGGGATCACCGGGTGCGGCAGTACGGCGCCCGCGGCCGACCCGAAGCCCGGCGCGTCGGTGACGACCCCGTCGGTCACTGCGACACCGACACCCACGGTGCCCGCCGTGTCGCACACGCCGACGCCGACACCGACTCGGTCCGGCGGGAACGGCGACAGCACCGATCCGCACAAGCCGGCAACGGCCGGCGGCGGTATCTGCTCCGACATCACCGACGCCGAGGTCGCGCACGTCCTCGGCGGGACCTACACCGGCTCCGCGATCGCCGGCGGTCCCGGCTGCAGCTTCGTCCGGGCGAACCCGAAAGCGCCGGCAGCGACCTTCATCGAGACGTCGTACGCGAAGACCACCGGTGGCATGAGCGGCGCCAAGACCGACGCGACGTCCTCGGTGGAGGGCACGCCGGTGGACCTGGCCGGGATCGGTGATGCAGCCTTCGTGGTCACCGGCACCACGTTCGGCGGACCGTACGTCAACGGCGCGGGAGCGGTGCGGATCGGTGACCGATTGATCAACGTCACCCTCGACCAGTCCACCGGGCTGGGTGCGACCCAGGTGCGGTCGCTGGTCGTGGCGCTGCTGAGGCTCGCCGCCGGCCAGGCAGGCAGGCCGTGATGGCCGCACGCACCGGGACCGTGCTGAGCACGGTGATCCTCCCGCACCAGCGCTGGGGCGTCGCCGAGGCGACCTGGCGGGCTGCCGACGACCTCGGATTCCATGCGGCGTACACCTATGACCACCTGTCCTGGCGCACCTTCCGCGACGGCCCGTGGTTCGGTGCGGTCCCCACCCTGACGGCGGCGGCGGGAGTCACCGACCGGATCCGTCTCGGCACGCTGGTGACGAACCCGAACTTCCGGCACCCGGTCACGCTGGCGAAGGACCTGATCTCCCTCGACGACGTGTCCGGCGGGCGGATCACCCTGGGCATCGGGGCGGGCACCTCGGGGTTCGACGCGACGGCGCTCGGCCAGGAGGCATGGTCACCGAAGGAACGCGCGGACCGCTTCGCCGAGTTCGTCGGCCTGCTCGATCGGTTGTTGACCGAGCCCGACGTCACCGCGTCCGGGCAGTACTACTCGGCTCACGAGGCGCGAACGATCCCGGGCTGCGTCCAGCTGCCGCGGCTGCCGTTCGCGATCGCAGCAGCAGGACCACGCGGGCTCGACCTGACCGCCCGGTTCGGTCAGGCCTGGGTCACCACCGGCGACCCGTTGCTCTGGGATTCGCTGGACGTGGCCGGGTCCGACGCTGCCCTGCTCGCACAGCTCGCCCGGCTCGAGAGCGCCTGCGCGGCGATCGACCGAGACGCCGACGAGGTCCAGCGGGTCCTGCTCACCGGGTTCACGCCGGAGAAGAACGAGATCCTCGGGTCGCTCGACCGCTTCGTGGACTTCGCCGGCCGGCACCTCGCCATGGGGTTCGACGAGATCGTGATCCACTGGCCGATCGCCGACAGCGAATTCGCAGCTGACCAGCAGACCTTCGAACTGATCGCGACCGAGGCACTGGACCAGCTCACCTAGGCACGTGCCGGTCGGCTACGCCCGTTCGTACCAGACGAACTCGAAACCCGTCTCGCCGTCCAGGTGGGGCTCGCGGCGGGTCTCGACCCAGTCCGCCCGGTCGAAGGCCGGGTAGACGGTGTCGCCCTCGGGCGCGAGGTGCACCTCGGTGATCACCTGCGCGTCGGCAACGTCCAGCGCCTCTCCGTACACGCTGGCACCGCCGACGACGAAGACCTCGTGGTCGATGTCCCCGGCCAGCGCCAGCGCGGTGTCGAGGTCGTCGGCGACCAGGACCCCGTCGGCCGACCAGCCGGGATCACGGGTCAGCACGATCGTGCTCCGACCTGGAAGCGGGCGGCCGATGGACTCGTAGGTCGCTCGACCCATCACCAGCACATGCCCGAGCGTCAGTGCCTTGAAGTGGGCGAAGTCGGCGGGGATCCGCCATGGGATGTCGCCGTCGGCGCCGATCACGCCGTTGTCGGCGACGGCGGCGAGGAGGGTCAGCGTCATACAGCGATCGGGGCCTTGATCCCCGGGTGCGGGTCGTAGCCCTCGATCGTGATGTGTTCGAGGTCGAACGCGTCCAGCGCAGTCACCGACGGGTCCAGCCGCAGGGTGGGCAGCGGACGCGGCTCGCGGGTGAGCTGGAGCCGGGCCTGGTCGAGGTGGTTGGTGTAGAGGTGGGCGTCGCCCAGGGTGTGCACGAAGTCACCGAGGCCCAGGCCGGTCACCTGCGCCACCATCTGGGTCAACAACGCGTACGACGCGATGTTGAACGGAACGCCGAGGAACACGTCGGCGGAGCGTTGGTAGAGCTGGCAGGACAGCTTGCCGTCGGCGACGTAGAACTGGAACATCGTGTGGCACGGGGCCAGCGCCATCTGCGGGATGTCGGCGACGTTCCAGGCGGACACGATGTGCCGTCGGGAGTCGGGATCACTCATGAGCTGCTCGACGATCTGCGTGATCTGGTCGACGTGGTGGCCGTCCGGGGTCGGCCAGGACCGCCACTGGTAGCCGTAGACGGGACCGAGATCGCCGTTCTCGTCGGCCCACTCGTCCCAGATCGTGACGCCGCGGTCCTGGAGCCACTTCACGTTGGTGTCTCCGCGCAGGAACCAGAGCAGCTCGGCGAAGACCGACCGGGTGTGGATCTTCTTGGTGGTCACCAGCGGAAAGCCCTCGGCGAGGTCGAACCTCATCTGATGCCCGAAGACCGACAGGGTGCCGGTCCCGGTGCGGTCCGACTTCTCGACACCGTGGTCCAGGATCCGGCGGACGAGGTCGAGGTAGCTCTGCATGCGCCGAGCCTATCGAGTGCCCGAGCTTGCTCGAGGCCGAGTGGGCGAGAACGCGTTGACGAGCGCAGCGAGGATCATGCGCCCAACTTACCGCCGACCGCACCCCGATCACGGGCCGTCCACGTCAGTGTCGCGTGGGACAGTACGAGAGTGCTCCTCGGTATGACTGCAGCGTTGCTCGCTGCCGCCCTCTTCGGCGCGATCGCCGCCGTCCAGGCTTCCGTCATCCGCAGGCACGGTCTGCGCTCGGCGATGATGCTCGGCGTTCTCGCCGGCTATCTCCTCGGCTGGGTGCTGCACCTGGTGGCGATCGCCCGGCTCCCGCTCTACCTGGCGCAGGTAGGAGTCGGCGCCTCGCTGGTGGTCACTGCCCTGATCGCCGCGTTCGTGATGGGCGAGCCGTTGCGTCGCGAGCACTGGGTCGCGATCGCGACCATGGTCGTCTGCCTGGGCGTCCTGTCCCTCGCCTCCGGCTCGGTCGGGCAGGCCACCTTCACCAACCGCACCACCATCGCCCTCTACGTGATGCTGGTCCTCACCGGCGCCCTGGGGTGGCTGGCGGTCCGCTGGACCCATCCGCACAGCGGTGTCGCCCTCGGCATCCTCGCCGGGGTCGCGTACGGCGGATCGCCGATCGCCACCAGAGCCCTGGTCGACTTCTCCTCGACCCTCGACACCTTCGCGACGGCCGCCAGCATCGGGTTGTTCGGCGCCCTCGGGTTCGTCCTGTACTCGATCGGCCTCAACCGGACTTCGGTGACGGCCGCGACCGCTCCCCTGGTGCTGCTCCAGACGGTGATCCCGGCCGCAGTCGGCGTGGCGCTGTTCCACGACGACGTCCGCCACGGCTGGTGGCCGTTCGCGGCCACGGCCTTCGTGCTCTCGCTGGCGGCCGGCATCGTGCTGTGCGGCGCCGAGGCCCGGCTGGAGATCGTCGACGTCGACGAGCTCGCTGCGACCGATCAGCCGTCGTAGTCCAGCGCCAGCCGGTCCGAGGTCGGGTGCGACTGGCAGGTCAGCACGTCGCCGCGGGCGATCTCGTCGGGTTCGAGGGCCCAGGTCGCGTCCATCTGCACCGACCCGGAGACCAGCCGCGCCCGACAGGTGCCGCAGACCCCGCCCTGGCACGCGTACGGAGCGTCGCTGCGCACCCGTAGCAGACCGTCCAGGACGACCTCCCCCGGCTCCAGGGTGAACCGGGACTCCAGACCGCCGAGCCGGGCGGTCACCTCGACGCCTTCTCGCAGTGGCACCTCGACCGTGCGCACCGGTGCTTGCGCGTGGAACAGCTCGGTGTGGATCGCGCCCTCCCCGATCCCGTCGGCGAGCAGCGAGGCGCGCAGGTCGGCGACGAGGTCGAACGGCCCACACAGGAACCACCCGTCGACCTCACCGAGCAGCTCGGCCCGGATCCGCCGCAACCGGCCTCCGTCCAGCCTCGCCGAGAGCAGCTCGCTCTCCTGGGCTTCGCGGCTCAGCACGTGTACCAGCTGAAGCCGACCGGGCCAACGGTCCTTGAGATCGGCGATCTCGTCGAGGAACATCACCTCGCGCTGGCTGCGGTTGCAGTCCACCAGCACCACCTGGTCGACGTCGGCATCCGCGAGCGCCGCAGCGACCATGGCCAGGACCGGCGTGATCCCGGAGCCCGCCGCGACGAACGCGGGCCGGCGGAGCCGGGCCAGCGCAGCCCCGAAGCGGCCTGTCGGTGTCATCACCTCGAGGTCGTCCCCGACCGTCAACCTGTCGAGCACGGCACCCGAGAAGACCCCACCGGGCAGCCGCTTGACCCCGATCCTCAGCGGACCGCCCGGCGCCGAGCAGACCGAGTACGAGCGACGTGTCGCCTCTCCCGGGATCCGTACGGCGACGTGCTGACCCGGCTCGAACGCGTAGGCCGCAGCGAGCTCGGCCGGCACGTCGAAGGCGATCGCGACCGCGTCGGTCGCGAGCTCCTCGATCGAGGCGACCCGCAGGGCGTGCGTGGTCGGCGAGGTACCTGCCATCAGTGGGCCTTGAACGCGTCGAAGGGCTCCGCGCACGTCGTGCACACGCGCAGCGACCTGCAGGCGGCAGCGGCGAACCGACTCAGCTCGCGGGTCTCGACCGATCCGCACTGCGGGCACCGCACGGCCAGGGTCAGACCCACCGGGGCGGCAGGACCGGGTGGCGCGATCCCGTGCGCTGCCAGCGCCCTGCGTCCGGCCTCGGTGATGTCGTCGCTCGACCACGGCGGCGCGAGCACCGTGCGCACCACGACGCGAGCCGGTTCGGCCGCCGCCTCGATGTCAGCGCGGATCGCCTCCATCGCCGGGCAACCGGCGTAGGTGGGCGTGATGACGACCTCGATCGTGCCGTCGACCTCCTCGATCGTCCGCAGGATCCCGAGGTCGGCGATCGAGAGCATCGGCAGCTCGGGATCCGGCACCGCGGCGATCCGCTGCCGCACGTCGGCCAGCCCGGCGCTCACCCCGGGGCTCACCACGACGCCCCCGGATGCGCTGCACGGACCTCGCGCATCTGGGCAAGGATGTCGATCAGGTCATCGGTGTGGGCGCCGTTGCGCCCCGGCTCCCGGATCCCCGGCTCCCGGACCTGGGTGATCTCGGGGCGCACCAGGGTCGCTCGTTCGAGCACCGGCTCCAGCCAGTGCACCACCGGCTCGCGCAGCCACGGCGGGAAGATCGCCTGGCCTGCGGCGATCACGTCATCGCGGATCCAGTCGACGAACAGCCGGGTGAACCCGGGCCACTCCGCGTCCAGGCCGGACTGCATCCGCTGGTGCGACTCCTCGGTACCGTCACCGAGCCGCACCACCCAGCCGGCCGCGTGGTCGCGGTGGTACTCGACCTCCTTGACCGCCTTGCCGGCGATCGCTGCGAGCTCGGGGTCAGCGCAGCCGGACAGCGCGGAGTACAGCTGGTACTGGTACGCCGAGAAGAGCAGCATCCGCGCCATCGTGGCCGCGAAGTCCCCGTTCGGACGTTCGAGCATGACCGCGTTCCGGAACTCCTCGATGGGCCGCTCGTAGGCGAGCTGGTCCTCGTTGAGCGCCGGGACCTGCATCTGGCCGGCGTGGGCGAGCAGCAACCGGGCCTGGCCGAGCAGGTCGAGCGCCACGTTCGCGAGCGCGATGTCCTCCTCGAGCTGGGGTGCCCGCGCCACCCACTCGGAGAGGCGGTGCGACGCGATCAACGCGTCGTCGGCGAGGCCCAGCACCGAGCGCGACCGGGCATCAAATCTGGAGCTCATCGGGCACCTCGTAGAACGACGGGTGCCGGTAGACCTTGTCCGCGGCCGGATCGAAGAACGAGTCCCGCTCGTCAGGACTGCTGGCCGTGACCTGCACCGACGGCACGACCCAGATCGAGACGCCCTCGCCGCGACGGGTGTAGACGTCGCGCGCGTGGCGCAGTGCCAGCTCGGCGTCGGCGGCGTGCAGCGAGCCGACGTGGACGTGGGACAGACCTCGCTTCGGCCGGACGAAGACCTCCCAGAGGTCACTCATGCCGCACCTCGTTGCGCGTGCTTGGCAGCATGCACCCTCGCGGCCTCCCGGACCCAGGCTCCGTCGTCCTCGGCAGCCCTGCGGTGCGCCAGCCTCTCGGCGTTGCAGGGCCCGTTGCCGGCGACCACCTCGCGCAGCTCGGTGAAGTCGACCGGCCCGAAGTCCCAGGAGCCGCGCTCGGCGTCGAACCGGAGGTCGGGATCGGGCAGCGTCAGGCCGAGCACCTCGGCCTGGGGCACCACCATGTCCACGAACCGCTGCCTCAGGGTGTCGTTGGAGAACCGCTTGATCCCCCACGCCGTCGACCGTGCGGAGTGCGGGGAGTCGGCGTCGGGCGGACCGAACATCATCAGCGAGGGCCACCACCAGCGGTTCACCGCGTCCTGGGCCATCGCGTGCTGCCCCGGCGTGCCACGGCTCAGCGCGAGCAGCGACTCGAAGCCCTGGCGCTGGTGGAACGACTCCTCCTTGCAGATCCGGACCATGCCACGGGCATAGGGACCGTAGGAGCACCGGCACAGCGGCACCTGGTTGACGATCGCGGCGCCGTCGACCAACCAGCCGATGGTGCCGACGTCGGCCCAGGTCAGCGTCGGGTAGTTGAAGATCGAGGAGTACTTCTGGCGGCCGGTCAGCAGAGCGTCGTACAGCTCGGAGCGGGCGACGCCCAGGGTCTCGGCAGCGGCGTACAGATAGAGGCCGTGGCCGGCTTCGTCCTGCACCTTGGCCAGGAGGATCGCCTTGCGCCGCAGGCTGGGCGCCCGCGTGATCCAGGCCCCTTCGGGCTGCATCCCGATGATCTCGGAGTGCGCGTGCTGGGCGATCTGACGGATCAGGGTCGCGCGGTAGTCCTCGGGCATCGCATCCCGCGGCTCGATGCGGGCACCCTCGGCGATCGCCGACTCGAAGGACGTCATGCTCCGAGGATAACCCAAGCGGTGTTACATCTTAACCGTCGTACGCCCGACTGACTGTTACACACCGCACCTGCTTGGATGGGCCGGTGAGTTCCGACGTGTCCTGCCGGGTTGCCTGGGCCGACGACGCCCCGGCGATCGCTGCCGTGCAGGTCCGTGCCTGGCGGACCTCGTACGCCGACCTGCTTCCTGCCGACCTGCTCGCCTCGATGGACACCGAGGCGCTCGCCGCCGGCTGGCGCACCTCGCTCGCCGCTCCCCCGGACGCGCGCAACCGCGTTCTGATCGCCCTGGAACGCAACCTGGTCACGGGCTTCGCGCTCACCGGGCCCGCAGGCGACCCGGACTGCGATCCGGTCTCCGACGGCGAGGTGACCGACCTGACCGTCGACCCGCACAAGCGGCGCGCGGGCCACGGCTCGAGGCTGATGCAGGCCTGTGTCGACACCCTCAAGGCAGACCGCTTCACGCGCGCGATCACCTGGCTGGCCGCGAACGACGACGACACCCGCACGTTCCTGACCGCGGCGGGCTGGGGGCCCGACGGCGCCCACCGCACGCTCGACCTCACCGGCGACGGGAGCGTCACCCTCAAACAGGTCCGGCTGCACACGGGCCTGGGCTGAGCCCGTGACCACGTCCGACCTGGATCCGGCCCAGCGGCGCCAGATCATCTCCGACGGCCTGGCCGTCGCGGTGGCCACCGGCGCGTACGGGATCTCCTTCGGCGCGATCGCCGTGAGCAGCGGGCTCGGCGTCGCCCAGACCTGTGCACTCTCGCTGCTGGTGTTCACCGGGGCGTCACAGTTCGCGTTCGTCGGAGTGATCGCCGCGGGCGGCGCACCGCTCGTCGGTGCCGCGTCCGGACTGCTGCTCGGCGTACGGAACACCCTGTACGGCCTGAAACTGGCACCGCTGCTGGACTGGCACGGCGTACGCCGGGCAGCTGCCGCGCACCTGGTGATCGACGAGTCCACCGCGATGAGCGTCACCCGTGAGTCGACGGCTGCCGCCCGGATTGGTTTCCTCAGCACCGGCGTCGGTGTGTTCGTGCTGTGGAACCTGTCCACCCTGATCGGCGCCATCGCCGGCGACTCCATCGGCGATCCGCGGGACTACGGCCTCGACTCGGCCGTGGGTGGCGCGTTCCTGGCGCTGCTGTGGCCTCGGCTGAGGACCACGCGCAGCCGTCTGACCGCGGTACTGGCCGCGATGCTTGCGCTGGGCCTGATCCCGGTGACACCGGCCGGAATCCCGGTCCTCGCCGCGGGCGTCGTGGCGCTCGGCCTGGCGCTTCGAGGCCGCGAGGTCACACCGTGATCTGGGTAGCCATCGGTGTGTGTGCGCTGGGCTGCTACCTGCTCAAGCTCGCCGGCGTCTCGATCCCGCCCGGCGTGCTCGAGCGGCCGCTGGTCCAGCGGATCGCCGACCTTCTCCCGATCGCGCTGCTCGCCGCACTGATCGCGGTCCAGGTCTTCTCGTCCGGTGGATCACAGCCTGGCCTCACCGTCGACGCCCGGGTCGCGGGACTGGGAGCCGCCGCGGTCGCACTGGTGCTGCGGGCACCGTTCCTGATGGTCGTGATCACCGCGGCGGTGACGGCAGCGCTGATCCGGTTGGCCTAGCGGGATGTCCAGCGAGACCGGTCGGGTTGATACTGGGCCCATGACGACTGATCGCGGTATCCACGAGCAGATCTCCGAACTTGTCGCCCGCGAGCACGACCTGCGGGCTCGTCTGCAGGCTCACGAGATCGAGCCGGCCGAGGAGCACGCCCGGCTGCGGGACCTGGAGGCGCAGCTCGACCAGTGCTGGGACCTGCTGCGCCAGCGCCAGGCGCTGCGCGACGCCGGTGACGACCCCGATGCGGCAAGCGTGCGGCCGGTGAACGAGGTCGAGGGCTACCTCGGCTGAGGAGACCTCAGTCGAGGTCCAGGAACGCTTCCAGGCCCACGGTCAGACCAGGCACTGCGCCGATCCGGCGCAGGCCGAGCAGGACGCCGGGGACGAAGGAGATCCGGTCCATCGAGTCGTGCCGGATCGTGAGGGTCTCCCCCGGCCCGCCGAGGACGACTTCCTGGTGGGCAACCAGGCCACGGATCCGCAGGCTGTGCACGTGGATGTCGTCGACCTCGGCGCCACGTGCTCCGTCCAGACCCGTCGACGTGGCGTCCGGCGGGACCGACACTCCGGCGTCGCGCCGCGCCGCTGCGATGAGCGTCGCCGTACGAGCGGCCGTGCCGGAGGGGGCGTCGGCCTTGTCGGGGTGGTGCAGCTCGATGATCTCGACCGACTCGAAGTACCGGGCCGCCTGCGCCGAGAACCGCATCATCAGGATGGCGCCGATCGAGAAGTTCGGAGCGATCAGCACGCCGCTGCGTGGCGCGTCGCCGAGCAGGTCGGCGAGCCGGGTCAGCCGGTCCTCGTCGAACCCGGTCGTGCCGACCACGGCATGGATGCCGTGCTCGATGCAGAAGGCGAGGTTGGCCATCACGCCATCGGGGTGGGTGAAGTCGACGACCAGCTCGACACCGGCGGACAGGAGATCGTCCAGGCCGTCACCGAGGTCGAGCGCCGCAGCCAGGACCATGTCCGGCGCAGCCTCGACCGCCGCGCAGATCTCGCGCCCGACCTTGCCCTTGGCACCGAGGACTCCGACCTTCAGCTCATTCACCCGGGTAGCCTACCCGAACAGGTTCTGCCCTTCATCGGCCTTTCATAAGGTATAGTCCTTATACGTCTCAAGATAAGGACGAAGACTGATGACCGTGGCCATTCTCACCGTCGACCAGCGCGGTAGCCGCTCCGGGCCGGATCTGGTCCCCGAGGTGCTCGACTCGCTCAACGACGCCGCCCTGGCGGACCCGCTGCGCGCCTTCGAACGGACTGCCGGCGACGAGGTCCAGGGCGTCCTGGTCGACGGAGCCGCCATCGTGGCGCGGATCGGACTGCTGCTGCGCGCCGGCACCTGGAACATCGGACTGGGCATCGGCGCCGTTGAGGAGCCGTTGCCCGGCAGCACCCGAGCCGGTCGCGGCGAGGCCTTCGTCCTGGCCCGGCAGGCGGTCATGCGCGCCAAGCAGCACCCCAGCCGCCTCAGCGTTGTCGGCGTGCCCGAGTACCGTGCAGAACGGATCGAGACCGTTGCCTGGCTCTGGGCGGGCGTCCTGAACCGGCGCAGCACCCGTGGCTGGGAGGTCGCCGACCTGCTCGGCGAGGGCCTCTCGCACGCCGATGCAGCGCACCGGCTCGGGATCAGCCAGTCGGCGGTCTCGCAACGCGCACAGGTTGCCGGACTGGTCGAGGGCGACCGCGCCGCGCGGCTGCTGACCGAACTGCTCGACGAGGCCCTGATGGAGGAACGATGATCATCGCCGCACTGCTGCTCGGCCTGGCCGGGACGCTTCCCGGCTGGCTACTGAGCGACCGCCTGCGAGCGCACCTGGTGGGCTCTGTCGTGGGCGTCCTCGTCCTGGCCGGCCTCGGCGGCTGGTTGCTCTTCGACCCGAGGTACCTCGCCGAGGGCGACACGCTGCGCGGCAGCCTGATCGTCCTGGTCGCTATCCTGGCCGGTTTCGGCGGCGGCCCGGTCACCGCCGCGATCCTGCACCGGGTGGACCACGGTGGCCCGATCGAACGTGCCGGTGACGTCCTGCGCGGCGGCGCCTGGATCGGCGCCATGGAGCGGGTCGCGATCTTCTCGACCCTGGTCGCCGGCTGGCCGGAGGGCCTGCTCGCGGTACTGGCCATGAAGGGCCTGGGTCGCTACCCCGAGCTCAAGCAGCCCGGTGCCGCCGAACGCTTCATCATCGGCTCGTTCGTCAGCGTGCTCTGGGCCATCGCCTGGGCCGGCGTCCTGTGGAGCCTGCTCACCTAGGACGGGCCGACGACCGCCAGGGTCTCAGGGCGGCCGAAGAGCTCGGCGGCCAGCGTGTGCACGTCTTCGAGGGTGACCTCGTCCAACCGGGCCAGCACCTCGTCGAGGGAGAGCAACCGCTCCTGGAAGAGCTCCACCTCACCGAGGCGGGTCATCCGCGAGCCGGTGTCCTCGAGGCTGAGCACCAGGCCGCCACGCATCTGGCCACGACCTCGGTCGAGCTCGTCGGCGGTGAGGCCGGACTCGACCATCCGCGCCAGCTCCGCGCGCACCACGTCGAGCACCTCGCCGGACTTGCTCGGCAGCGATCCGACCGCGACGCCGACCATGCCGGCATCGGAGTAACTGGTGGCGAACGAGTACACCGAGTACGCCAGACCGCGCTTCTCGCGCACCTCCTGGAACAGTCGGGAGGACGATCCGCCGCCGAACGCCGCGTTCAGGACGCCCAGGGCGTAGCGACGCGGGTCCGAGCGGGTCATGCCACGCATGCCGAGGACCAGGTTGACCTGTTCGAACGGGCGCGCCGTGGTGACCTCGCCGGGCTTGGTCACCCTCGGACGCTCGGCGACCCGCGGCGGCATCGGGCGCGCCTCGTGATCAGCCAGGAAGTGGTTGCGCGAGAAGGCAGTGCGCACGAGCCGTACGACGTCCTTGTGCACCAGGTTGCCGGCCACGGCAACCGTCATCGCGGGCGCTGTGTAACGGGTCTTGTAGTACCGGTTGATCTGCGAGCGGGTCAACGCCCGGATCGACTCGGCGGTCCCGGCGATCGGCCGGGCCAGCGACGTGCCGGACCAGGCCGTCGCGGCGAAGAGATTGTGCACCACGTCGTCGGGATCGTCGTCGTGCATGGCGATCTCGTCGAGGATGACCTCGCGCTCGGCCTCGACGTCCTCAGCGGTGATCAACGAGGACGTCAGCATGTCGCCGAGGACGTCGATGGCCATCGGCAGGTCCTCGTCGAGGACACGTGCGTGGTAACACGTGTACTCGCGTGCGGTGTAGGCGTTGAACTCCCCGCCGACCGCGTCGAGCGACGACGAGATGTCCATCGCAGAGCGGCTCGGCGTGCCCTTGAACAGCAGGTGCTCGAGGAAGTGCGAGGCGCCGTTCAGCGCCGGGGTCTCGTCACGGGACCCGACACCGACGAAGACCCCGATGGCCGCCGAGCGGACACCGGGGACGTGCTCGGTCACGACCCGCAGCCCTCCCGGAAGGACAGTCCTGTGGACACCTTCGATGAGGGTGCGGGTCGTGCCGGGCTTCTGCTCAGCTGCGAGCATCACGCTTCGCTTGAGTCCCCTGCGTCCGAGTCGTCCGTAGCCGAGTCCTCGCCACCCTCGATGTACGGAACCAGCGACAGCTTGCCGCGGTCGTCGATCTCGCCGATCTCGACCTGGATCTTCTGGCCGACCGAGACGACGTCCTCGACGTTGTCGACCCGCTTGCCGCCGGCGAGGGCGCGCAGCTTGCTGATGTGCAGCAGCCCGTCCTTGCCCGGCATCAGCGAGACGAACGCACCGAAGTTGGTCGTCTTGACGACGGTGCCGAGGTAGCGCTCGCCGACCTCGGGCATCGTCGGGTTGGCGATCGCGTTGACGGCCTGACGGGCAGCCTCAGCCGCTTCGCCGTTCGTCGCGCCGATGTAGATGGTGCCGTCGTCCTCGATCGAGATGGTGGCGCCGGTGTCGTCCTGGATCTGGTTGATGATCTTGCCCTTCGGCCCGATCACCTCGCCGATCTTGTCGACCGGGATCCTCACGGTGATGATCCGCGGGGCGTGGATCGACATCTCCTCGGGGCCGTCGATGGCCTCGGCCATCACCTCGAGGATCGCCAGGCGGGCGTCGCGCGCCTGGGTGAGCGCGCCGGCCAGCACGTCGGCGGGGATGCCGTCGAGCTTGGTGTCGAGCTGCAGGGCGGTGACGAACTGCTTGGTGCCGGCGACCTTGAAGTCCATGTCACCGAACGCGTCCTCGGCGCCGAGGATGTCGGTCAGCGCGACGTACTCGGTCTTGCCGTCGACGGTGTCGGAGATCAGGCCCATCGCGATGCCGGCGACCGGTGCCTTCAGCGGCACGCCCGCCTGCAGCAGCGACAGGGTCGAGGCGCAGACCGAGCCCATCGAGGTGGACCCGTTGGAGCCCATCGCCTCGGAGAGCTGACGGATCGCGTACGGGAACTCCTCGCGCGTCGGAAGCACCGGCAGGAGCGCGCGACGAGCGAGCGCACCGTGACCGACCTCGCGACGCTTCGGCGAGCCGACGCGGCCGGTCTCACCGGTGGAGAACGGCGGGAAGATGTACTTGTGCATGTACCGGCGGTACTTCTCCGGGGAGAGACCGTCGAGCTGCTGCTCGAGCTTGAGCATGTCCAGCGTGGTGACGCCCAGGATCTGGGTCTCGCCGCGCTCGAACAGCGCCGAGCCGTGCACGCGAGGGATGACCTCGACCTCGGCCGAGAGCGAGCGGATGTCGGTGAGGCCGCGACCGTCGATGCGGATCTTGTCGCGGAGCACGCGCTGGCGGACCAGCGCCTTGTTCAGCGAGCGGAACGCCGCGCCGATCTCCTTCTCGCGACCCTCGAACTCACTCCCGAGGACCGACAGCACGTCGGCCTTGATGTCGTCGAGGGTGTCCTCGCGCTCGGCCTTGCCGGCGATCGTCAGCGCGGCAGCGGTGGCCTCGGTGGCGTGCGCGGCGACGGCCTCGTAGACGTCGTCGGAGTAGTCGAGGAAGATCGGGAACTCCTGGACGGGCTTCGCGGCCTGCTTGGCCAGCTCGACCTGCGCCTCGCACAGCTGCTTGATGAACGGCTTGGCCGCCTCGAGCCCGCTGGCGACGACCTCTTCGGTCGGCGCCGTGGCGCCGTTGGCGATGAGCTCGATGGTGTTCTCGGTGGCCTCGGCCTCGACCATCATGATCGCGACGTCACCGGTGTCGGTGACCCGACCGGCGACGACCATGTCGAAGACGGCCTTCTC
>NZ_JAOPXI010000031.1 GCF_025965215.1 Marmoricola sp. | reverse complement strand
GCGCTGAACCCGCCGTACGAGGGCCGCGAGGACTAGGGCGCGTCGATCCCGCTGCGCAGGCGCTCCAGGGTCCGCGTCAGCAGCCGGGAGACGTGCATCTGCGAGATCCCGAGCTGCTCGGCGATCTGCGACTGGGTCTGCTGGCGGAAGAACCGGAGCACCACGATCTTCTGCTCGCGCGGCGGCAGGCTCTCGATGAGCGGGCGCAGCGACTCCCGGATCTCCACGTTCTCCAGCGACTCGTCCTCCATGCCGAGGGAGTCCAACCAGGACTGGGAGTCGTCGCTGTCCTCGCCGGCGTCGAGCGACACGGTCGAGTAGGCGTTCGCCGACTCGATGCCTGCGAGGACGTCCTCGACGGTGACCTCGAGTCGATCGGCGATCTCTCGCGGGGTGGGCGAGCGGCCCAGCGACTGGGAGAGCTCGCCGGTCGCGGTCGCGATCGACATCCGGAGCTCCTGCAACCGGCGCGGGACCCGGATCGCCCAGCCCTTGTCGCGGAAGTGGCGCTTGATCTCGCCGATGATCGTCGGGGTCGCATATGTCGAGAACTCCACCGCCCGGTCGAGGTCGAACCTGTCGACCGCCTTGATCAGGCCGATGGTGCCGACCTGGACCAGGTCCTCGAACGGTTCGCCACGCTGGGAGAACCTGCGTGCGCAGTGCTCGGCGAGAGGCAGGTGCAGCTCGATCAGAGCATCCCGGATCACCTTCGCTGCGGCCGGATCCGGCGCGGCCGCGAGGTCGACGAAGAGCTCGCGACTGCGCGTGCGCACGTCGGAGAACAGGGTCGAGGAGTCCTCGGACATGATCAGGACAGCGCGCTCGTGGTGCTCGAGGCCACGACCAGCCTGATCGTGACGCGGTCGGGGGCGACCTCGGAGCTGACATCCGTCGCGGTGGTCATGAGCACCTGCCAGGCGAAACTGTCCAGGTCCGGGCCGGTGGGATCGTTCGCGTCCGCGGAGACGTGCACTTCGATCCGCTCGTCGCCGAGGTAGAACCTGGCCGTCAGGTCGGCACCCTCACGGGCCTCGGCGAGCACCATCGAACAGGCTTCGCTGACGGCCATCCGGAGGTCTTCGACGTCGTCGAGGGTGAAGTCGAGCCGTGCCGCGATCCCGGCAGTGGCCATCCTCAGGACCGCGACGTACGCGCTCTCCGCGGGCAAGCGGACTTCTGCGTCGGGCTGCATGCCTTCGAGACTAGGGGAGGGTGGGTGGAAACGGCGAAGGGGCCGACCGCAGTGCGGTCGACCCCTTCGTGCTGAGGTTGCCTTGAACGGTCGGTCCTACGCAGGCTCAGGACCGCTCCAGACGGCGAAGCTTGAACTCAACTGCTCCGTCGCTGCGGGGCTCACGCCTTCTTGGTCTCCCAGAAAATCTCAGCGATCTCGTCGATCTTGGCGAGCAGCTGGTCGGCCGCGGCGGCGTCCAGGCTGCCCTTGGTGCCGCCGGCACCGGCAAGCTTGGTGGCCTCGTTGACCAGGGTGTGCAACTGCGGGTACTTCTCGAAGTGCGGCGGCTTGAAGTAGTCGGTCCACAGCACCCAGAGGTGGTGCTTGACCAGCTCGGAGCGCTCTTCCTTGATGATGAGTGCCCGGGTTCGGAAGTCGGGGTCGTCGTTGTCGGCGACCTTGCCGATCAGCGCCTTGATCGACTCGGCCTCGATGCGGGCCTGAGCGGGGTCGTACACGCCGCAGGGAAGGTCGCAGTGCGCGGAGACCTCGACGGTGGGGGCGAACATTCGCGCGAACATCCTCGTGTCCTCTCAGATAGCTGACATCAGATCAATGGTTCTGCTGCGACACTACTCCGCGTGGAACGCAGCCATCGGTGGGGTCTCGCCGTGGTCCGAGGCGACTCGATGCGGCCGACCTTGCGACCCGGTGATCGTCTGCTGGTCGCGTACGGCGCCGGGATTGCGCCGGGCTGCCTCGTGATGGCGCGCTTCGCCGACGGGACGCTGGCGGTCAAGCGAGTGGGGCATGCCGCGACCACCGGCAGCGGCGGGCCCGGCTGGTTCCTGACCAGCGACAACCCCGAACAGGGGATCGACTCGCGTCACCGCGGCCCGGTTCCTGCCGATGCGGTGCTGGGCGTCGTCCGTGCCCGGCTGTGGTCGCGGCCCCGCCGGTTCGACGTCGGTGTCTGATCGGCCACATTCGGCGGCGGGCATGCTGGCGGCTCCTGTCCTGTGAGACGATAGCCGCGGGTGATCCCCCGATTCTTGGCACCACTTCCAGGCAACTCCGCGGACTCAATCAAGGCCCGTGTCGAGCAGCCCCAGCGCTTCGCACCTCACTTCCCGATGTCATGAGAGAGCCACCGTCATGGTCGCATTCGACCCCATGCCCGATCTCGACCCAGCCCCGGCTGACGTCGACCGCCTGCACGACCCCGTCTTCGCGCTGCACGTCGGCGGCAAGATGGAGATCGCCTCGACCGTCGCACTGAACGGCCCCGACGAGCTCTCGCTGGCCTACACGCCCGGAGTGGCCAAGGTCTGCGAGGCGATCGCCGCGGACCCGGGCCTGTACGGCGACTACACCTGGACGGCCAACACGGTCGCGGTCGTGACCGACGGCACCGCTGTCCTCGGACTGGGCGACATCGGTCCCCGCGCTGCCATGCCCGTGATGGAGGGCAAGGCCGTGCTGTTCAAGCAGTTCGGCGGGATCGACGCGATCCCGATCTGCCTGGACACCACCGACGTCGACGAGATCGTCGAGACCGTCGTCCGGCTCGCGCCGAGCTTCGGCGGGATCAATCTCGAAGACATCTCGGCTCCGCGCTGCTTCGAGGTCGAGGAGCGGCTCAAGCAGCGCCTCGACATCCCGGTCTTCCACGACGACCAGCACGGCACGGCGGTCGTCGTGCTCGCGGCGCTGGAGAACGCGATCAAGCTGACCGGCAAGTATCACGACACGATCCGGGTGGTCGTCTCGGGCGCCGGCGCAGCCGGCGTCGCGGTGACCCGGATCCTGCTTGCCGCCGGCATCCGCGACATCGCGGTCCTCGACCGGGCAGGTGTGCTGCACCGCGACCGCAGCGACCTGAACCCGAGCAAGCGGTCGCTGGCGGCCGACACCGCCGACACCACCGGCCGTTGGGGTTCGCTGGCCGCGGTCATGGACGGGGCCGACTGCTACATCGGGCTGTCCGGTGGCACCGTGCCGGAGCAAGTCGTCGCGTCGATGGCAGAAGAACCGATCATCTTCGGACTGGCCAACCCGACCCCCGAGGTGCACCCGGACCTCGCACACAAATATGCACGGATCGTGGCCACCGGCCGCTCGGACTTCCCGAACCAGATCAACAACGTGCTCGCGTTCCCCGGCATCTTCCGCGGTGCGTTCGACGCGCGTGCGACCGCGATCACCGAGGGCATGAAGCTTGCTGCGGCCCAGTCGCTGGCCGCGATCGTCGGCGACGACCTGCGCGAGGACTACATCATCCCGTCGCCGTTCGACCCGCGCGTCGGTCCGTCGGTGGCCAGCGCGGTGGCCGAGGCGGCGCGCAGGGACGGCGTAGCGCGTCGGTAGGGTCGCCCCATGTTCGCGGTCTATGCAGAGAAGTTCAGTTCGGAGGACCCGCTCGCCGGTCTGGTCCTCGGTGAGCGTCCTGACCCGGTCGTGCCCGATGGGTGGGCGAAGGTCACCGTCAAGGCGGCATCGCTGAACCACCACGACCTGTGGTCCCTGCGCGGAGTCGGCCTGCGGGAGGAAGCGCTGCCGATGATCCTCGGCTGTGACGCGGCCGGGTACGACGAGGACGGCAACGAGGTGGTCGTGCACGCGATCATCAACGACCCGGCCTGGTCCGGGGACGAAACCCTGGACCCGAAGCGCTCGATCCTCAGCGAGCGCCACCAGGGCACGTTCGCCGAGTCGGTGATCGTGCCCCGCGCGAACCTGATCGCCAAGCCGGCTTCGCTGTCCTTCGCGGAGGCCGCCTGCCTGCCGACCGCGTGGTTGACGGCGTACCGGATGCTGTTCACCCAGGGCGGCCTCAAGGCCGGCGACACCGTGCTGGTCCAGGGTGCCGGTGGAGGAGTGGCGACCGCGCTGATCATCCTGGCGCGCGCCGCCGGGCTCAAGGTGCTGGCAACCAGCCGCGACGAGACCAAACGGGCCCGCGCGCTGGAGATCGGCGCGCACGAGGTCTTCGAGTCCGGTGCACGCCTGCCGGTCAAGGTCGATGCCGTGATGGAGACCGTCGGCAAGGCGACCTGGTCGCACTCGATCCGGGCCCTGCGTCCCGGGGGCGCGATCGTGATCTCCGGTACGA
>NZ_JAOPXI010000003.1 GCF_025965215.1 Marmoricola sp. | reverse complement strand
GATCAGCCCGGGCACGGCCGCGTCGGCGAACCCGGCCGCCCAGTCCTCGGGCAGGTCGAGGATCTCGTAGGACTGGCGACCGGCTGCCGTCGTCGCGGTCAGGCTGACCAGTCCGGCGCGACGCTGGAAGAAGGTCTGCCGGACGTTCCACCCGATGATCCCGGTGCGCTGCAGGGCGTCGCGCCGCCCGCGCAGCGATCCCCACCTCATCACGACGTACGACGGGGTCAGCGCATGTCCGAGGCGGCGGTAGCGGTCGAGGCCGAGCAGCAGCCCGATCACCGGGAGCGGCGCCGTGGCCAGCACCAGCCACAGCGGCCAGGACGCGGTCAGCTCCAGGAGCAGCAGGAATGCCGGAACCAGGGCCAGCGGAACGATTCCGCGGACCAGTCGCCGGCGGCGGGCGGCGGGACCGTGCTGGATCAGGTCGGCGTACAACGGACCGTTCTCCTCGAGCACCCGCTCGCCGACCGCGATGATCACCGAGCGGGGAGCCGGCGGGACCATCGGCGTGCTGCCTTGCGAGCGCCTGTTCACGCCGGTCACGATCGCGGTCAGCCGCCCGCCTCCGGCCAGGCGGAGCCCGAGCGGCTCGTGGATCTCCAGGCCACGCAACCGGTCCTGGTCGATGCTGGTCTCCCGGGTGGTGAGGGCGCCGCGACGGATGTGGAGGCTGCCTTCGTCCGCGTCGCGGGTGAGCGTGAAGCCCCAGTTCGCCACCAGGTAGCCGCCGATCGCGAGGATCGAGATCACGATCAGGAAGGTGACGATCCCGGCCGGGACCGTGACCAACAGCGGCAACGCCTTGACGTCGTGGCCGACCTGCGAGGTGTTGACCGTCCGGGCGATCAGGGTCCCGAGGAACTGGCTGGAGGCGGCAAGTGCAGCCAGGGCGATGACCAGACCCGAGGTGGTCAGCGGCGCGTACCGGACCCAGCCCGGGTCGAAGGCCATCAGGGACACCGGGGCCGACGCGGCGGGCGCCGGCTGGGTGCCTTCGGCATGCGTTTCGTGCAGCAGGTCGGCCCGCAACCTGCGAGCCTCGGCCGAGCCGAGTGAGTCCAGCACCAGTCGACCATCCCTGCCGCGGTTCGCGCTTCCGGTACCGATCTCGACCTTCTCCAGCGCCAGCAGGCGGTGGATCGGGGAGGCGGTGAGCTCGACGGTGCGGACACGGTCCAGGGGAGCGGTCAGCACACTGCGGCCGAAGATCCCGCGGCGCAGCTCGATCTGTCCGGCGGTGATCCGGAAGCGCGTCGTCGCGAAACGGATCAGGCCGATGGCGATGGGCAACGCCAAGCCAAGCCAGTGCCACGGCCCGTTGTCGCCCCCTGAACCGAGGACGAAGACGCCGATCACGAGCGGAAGGAAACGCACGAGCTCGGTGACGGGATGGACCAGGAGCATCCGGGTGTCGAGCCGGCGCCAGTCAGCATCACGGGCCAGCTCACGTCCAGGCGGGCGCCGTCCGCCCTCCTCAGCACCAGCACTCACGTCGCGTCGCCGACCTCGGCCTCGGTACGCCGGGTCAGCTCCTCGACCAGTCCTTCGGCGACGTCGAGGTCGAGTCCCTCGATCTTGAGGGGTCCTGCTGCCGAGGCGGTCGTCACCGTGACGGTGGCCAGCCTGACCAGCCGGCTGATGAGGCGCTGCTCGAGGTCGACGGTCTGGACCCGGGACATCGGCGCGATCCGGCGTTCCCGGGTGATCCAGCCGCGCTGGGTGTAGACGGCTGTCGCCGTGCTCTCCCAGCGGTGCACCCGGTACCGGTACGCCGGCATGACGCCGACGTAGGCCAGGGCGATCACGGCATACGTGACCCAGACCCCCCACGGCAGGTCAGCCCCGCCGAGCGCGAAGCACCCGGCGACGAGGGCCGGGATCGCAGCACGGACGGCCGCGCTCACGCGCCAGACGGTCCGGGCCCTCGGGGAGACCAGGTTCTGCGGGTCCCGCAACCGCGCCCCGAGTGCGTTCTCGGTCATGGGTTCACCCTAGGTGCCGCCCGGTCAGTCCATGAGCAAGCGGATGACCTCGAGCGCCTCGTCGATCGCGGTCTCGCGCTGGACGATCGCGTCGTTGTAGACGAAGCCCTCGATCAGTCGGACCACGGCGTAGGCAAGCAGACCGGTGTCACCGCGCGGGACGTAGGTGCCGCGGGCAGCCTCCTCGTCGGCCAGACGTTTGACCTCGGCCACGAGCTTGTCCTGGAAGGGCCCGCGCGAGGTGAGCAGCCGCAGGGCCGCATAGGTCTCGTTGCGCAGGAACTCCTGCAACGCCGCCGAGCCGGTCACCGTCTCGACGTACAGCCGCAGGGCCTCGACGACCCGGTCCGCCCCGGAGAGAGCGGCTGTCCTCGCCCAGACGTCGTCGATGACCAGCTGGCTGAGCGCCCAGATCACGTCCTGGAGCAGCCGTTCCCGACCGCCGGTCCAGCGATAGAGCGTATTGCGCGAGATGTCCAGCTCGCGGGCGAGTTCACGCATGTCGACCCGTTGCCCGGAGAGGTAGGTCCGGGTGGCGGCCGCGTACGCATCGGGGGGGCTCGCCATGGCGAAAACTCTAACCGATGTGAGGACACCCACAGGATCTGTCCCTTGTAGGACATATAGCCGAGATGTCACGCTGGTGGGATGGGTGCTGTCGATGGATGCTGACGTCATTGTCGTGGGTGCCGGGCTCGCCGGCCTGGTCGCGACAGCAGAGCTCGCCGACGCGGGCAAGAAGGTGCTGCTTCTCGACCAGGAACCGGAGCAGAGCCTCGGCGGGCAGGCGTTCTGGTCGCTCGGCGGCCTCTTCCTGGTCGACACCCCCGAGCAACGCCGGATGGGTGTCAAGGACTCCTACGACCTGGCCCTGCAGGACTGGCTGGGCAGCGCCCAGTTCGACCGTGACTCCGACCACTGGCCGCGCAAGTGGGCCGAGGCGTACGTCGCTTTCGCGGCGGGGGAGAAGCGGCAGTGGCTCCACGACCAGGGGCTTCGGATCTTCCCGGTCGTCGGCTGGGCCGAGCGTGGCGGCGGGCTCGCGGGCGGTCACGGCAACTCGGTCCCGCGCTTCCACCTGACCTGGGGCACCGGTCCCGGCGTCGTGGCCCCGTTCGAGCGCCGTGTCCGCGAAGCCGTGGCCAACGGCCTGGTCGAGATCAGGCACCGCCACCAGGTGGACGCACTGGTCAAGACCGACGGTGCGGTGACCGGGGTCAGCGGTACCGTGCTCGCCCCCGACACGATGGACCGTGGTCGACCTTCCAACCGCGACGCCGTCGGCGACTTCGAGTACGCCGCCCAAGCCGTGATTGTCACCTCCGGCGGCATCGGGGGCAACCACGACCAGGTCCGCAAGCAGTGGCCGGTCGACCGGCTCGGCCAGCCGCCGAAGTTCATGGTGGCCGGGGTCCCGGCCCACGTCGACGGTCGGATGCAGTTCATCACCGAGGCGGCCGGGGCCGAGATCATCAACCCCGACCGGATGTGGCACTACACCGAGGGCCTGCGGAACTGGAACCCGATCTGGGAGAACCACGGCATCCGAATCCTGCCGGGTCCCTCGTCGCTGTGGCTCTCGGCCACCGGCGAGCGGTTCGGGGCGCCGTACCTGCCGGGCTTCGACACGCTGGGCACCCTGGGCGCGATCATGCGTACCGGCTACGAGTACTCGTGGTTCGTACTGACCCAGAAGGTCATCGAGAAGGAGTTCGCGCTCTCGGGCTCCGAGCAGAACCCGGACCTGACCGGCAAGGACATCAAGCTGCTGCTGTCGCGGATCGGTTCGGGTGCTCCCGCTCCGGTCGAGGCGTTCAAGGAGCACGGCGAGGACTTCGTCGTCGCCGACGGTCTCGACGAGCTGGTCGCCGGGATGAACAAGGTCGCCGGCTCGGATCTGATCACCGTCGAGGGGCTGCGCAAGACGATCATCGAGCGTGACCGTGAGCTCGACAACCCGTACACGAAGGACGTCCAGCTGACCTACATGCGCAGCCACCGCAGCTACCGCGGCGACCGGTTGATCAGGACGGCTACGCCCCACAAGTTCCTCGACCCGAAGAACGGTCCGCTGATCGCGGTGCGGCTCAACATCCTGACCCGCAAGACCCTCGGCGGACTGCACACCGACCTGGACGCCCGGGTGCTCCAGCCCGACGGAACCCCGCTGCCGGGCGTGTACGCGGCGGGTGAGGTCGCAGGCTTCGGCGGAGGTGGCGTGCACGGCTACAACGCGCTCGAAGGCACCTTCCTGGGCGGCTGCATCTTCTCCGGCCGGACTGCGGGTCGGGCAGCCGCCGCGGCGCTAGGCTGACCGGCATGACTGGACGCGTCGTGCACTTCGAGATCCCCTTCGACGACGGGGACCGGGCCCGCAGGTTCTATGCGCAGGCCTTCGGCTGGAACGTCATGGAGATCCCCGAGATGCACTACACGATCGTGCAGACCGGTCCGAGTGCCGAGGACGGCCGGCCGTCGGAAGCCGGGTTCATCGGTGGCGGCATGCTGAAGCGCGAGTCGCCCACCGACCGACCCGTGATCACGATCGACGTCGATGACATCGACGAGGCCCTGGCGAAGATCGAGTCGTTGGGCGGGACCAAGATCCTCGGACGCCAGAACGTCGGGGAGATGGGGTACGCGGCGTACTTCAAGGACGTCGAGGGCAACCTGATGGGGCTGTGGCAGGCCCGTAGCTAGCGGGACGTGTTCACGACGATGATCGGCGTCGGCATGCTGGTGGCGCCCCTCGTCTGCGCAACCATTGTCCGCGCGCTGCTCGTTCCCGCGACGATGACGCTGCTCGGCAGATGAAATTGCTGGGCACCCGCACCGGTGCGCCGGTTCTGGGAGCGGTACGGGACCCGTGAAGACGGAAGTGGTCCATCACGACCCCTGGTTGACGACCGGCAGGCTCAGGACCTGGGCGGGGCTGCCGGTGTTGATCGTCACCGTGTTGGAGACCAGACCCCCGCGGTAGTTCAGCGAGCTGCCGGAGACGACGAGCCTGATCTTGTCGCCGGCAGGGAAGCGGTGCACGAACGCGGGAAGCGTGACGGTGAACGGCTTGGTCGCGTCGGCGAGGCGTACCGGCGCGGTCAGGTAGTTGATGTCGTGACCTTGACCATCGGGCGTGACGTCCTGGATCCGGATGAACAGGACCAGCTGACCGGTTTCGCCGAGTGCCTGGGTCAACGCCGCCAGCGGCGCGCAGACTTGAAGAGTGACCTTCGGTGATCCGACGACGTCGACCTGCTGGGCGAGCGCCGGGGTCAGCCAGTCGGCGTA
Organism: Marmoricola sp.; assembly: GCF_025965215.1. Taxonomy (GTDB): domain Bacteria; phylum Actinomycetota; class Actinomycetes; order Propionibacteriales; family Nocardioidaceae; genus Marmoricola. The sequence continues at coordinate 6,290 of NZ_JAOPXI010000003.1, read as the reverse complement.
CGTGCCGGCCCAGTCGACTTCGGCCTGGTTGGGCTGGAACACAGGCAGCCCGTCCAGATAGGCGTACTCGAGGGGCGCCCCGGCCGGAGGGTTGACGAAGACCTGCGAGCTCTTCGCGATCGCCGTCGACGAGGAGACCAGCGACTTGTTCGCGGACAGGAAGTAGCTCTGAGGACTTCCGACGGGGAACGTGTCCGACGTCGCGTAGGCCGGAGCGGCGTTGCCGGTGTAGGTGACCCAGTTGCGGAAGTAGGCGAACTCCGGACCCGTTCCGACCGGGCTGTCCTTGAGGTAGTGGTCCAGCCAGTCGAGGATCCTTCCGGTCTCGTACTGGGTGGACGGGTCGGGATTGGTCAGGTCGATCTCGCCGGGCGCGGGCGATCCCGAGTGGCCCCACGACTGCCAGATCATCTTCACCGGGGTGCCCTGCGCCTTGAGCGCCTGATAGTTGGCGATGCCCTCGTTGAGGTTGAACAGGGTGTCGGTCTCGCCCTGCAGCAGCAGCGTCGGAACGGTGATATGGGACATGTACGACGACACGGAGGCGTGACGCAGCGCGGCGACCGACGCCGGGTCCATGAAGCCCAGCACGCCGGCGTTGACCAGGGCCGGGCAGACGAAGGTCGCGAAGTTCGGGCAACCGAACAGGCGGGTCGGATCGCCCTGGGCGCCCTGGAGGCCGCTCACGAGACCGTCCGCGGTGAGCAACAGACCCCAGGTCAGCTTGGTCGCTCCCGAGTTCGAGGTCGAGACTCCGCTGGTCTGGTCGGTGTTGTTCGGCGCGAGCGCGTAGGACAGGTCGTTCCACGTGATGATCGGGATGATCGTGTCGACCCGTGGGTCGACTCCGGCGACCGCGAATTGGATCTGGCCGCCGTACGAGCCGCCGATCATGCCGACCCGCGGGTCGTCCGCGCCGTCGAGCTTGACCACGTCGAGGACCGGCGCCGGTGTCGTGTGGGCGGCGTCGGTGTAGGCGATGCCGGCCGCGCCGCCGAGGTAGCTGACCAGCTGCGAGCCGGCCACACCGTCGTACGCGGGGTCGTCGAGGGTGATCTGACAGGTCGAGCCGCCGAACCCCAGTCCCGAGTAGGACAGCACCGCGTAACCGCGCAGCGCGAAGGCCTTGCCGATGCCGGCCTGGTCGTTCTTCGAGCCGCCGAAGCCATTGGTGGTCAGGATCGCCGGCACCCTGGTGGTGCTGGTGGCCGTGTTGGGCAGGTAGAGGTCACCGATGATGTCGCAGGTCTTCGACGAGGTCGGGCCGACGCTCACCTTGAAGTGCAGGGTCTGCACCGAGTAGCCGGGGTCTGCTGTCGCGGTCGAGGATCCCGGCCCGAGGGCTCCGAGCGATCCTGCCGCCAATGCGACCACGGCGAGGGCTGTCAGACGGCGAGTTGAGGGTCGGCGCACGGTGTTTCAACGATTCCGGGAGGACCCCGGTTACGCCCCGGGAATGCGTCTGGTCGGTATATGGTTGAATAGTTAACTAACTAAAGGAGCCTTGATGGAGTACGGGATCTTCACCGTCGGTGATGTCACGGCGGATCCGACGACCGGCCGCACGCCGAGCGAGCACGAGCGGATCAAGAATACGGTGACGATCGCGATGAAGGCCGAAGAGGTCGGGCTCGACGTCTTCGCCACCGGCGAGCACCACAACCCGCCGTTCGCCGCCCCGGCTAGTCCTCCGGTGCTGCTGGCGCACATCGCCGCGAAGACCGACCACATCAAGCTCTCCACCTCGACGACGTTGATCACCACCAACGACCCCGTCCGGATCGCCGAGGACTACGCCTACCTTCAGCACCTGGCCGACGGCCGGATGGACCTGATGCTCGGCCGTGGCAACACCGGGCCGGTCTACCCCTGGTTCGGTCGCGACATCCGTGATGGCATCGCCCTGGCGATCGAGAACTACGCGCTGCTGCACCGGCTGTGGCGTGAGGAGAACGTCGACTGGCAGGGGACGTTCCGTGCGCCGTTGCAGGGCTTCACCTCCACCCCGCGGCCGCTGGACGGCACCCCGCCGTTCGTGTGGCACGGCTCGATCCGCAGCCCGGAGATAGCCGAGCAGGCTGCCTACTACGGTGACGGCTTCTTCTCCAACCACATCTTCTGGCCGGCCGAGCACACCGCAAGGATGGTCGACCTCTACCGCAGGCGCTTCGAGCACTACGGCCACGGCAGGGCCGAGGACGCGATCGTCGGCCTCGGAGGACAGGTGTACCTGGCGAAGAACAGCCAGGACGCGATCCGCGAGTTCCGCCCCTACTTCGACGTCGCCCCCGTCTACGGGCACGGCCCGTCGCTCGAGGAGTACATGGCCACCACGCCGTTGAGCGTCGGATCGCCGGCCGAGGTGGTCGAGAAGACGCTCGGCTTCAAGGAGTACGCCGGCAACTACCAGCGCCAGCTGTTCCTCGTCGACCACTCGGGCCTGCCGGTGGACACGGTGCTGCACCAGCTCGACCTGCTCGGTGAGGTCGTCGCCGAGCTGCGCACCCACGACGCCCCTGTCGCCGCACCCGCTCCGGTCGTCGAGCTCGTCGAAGCATCCGAAGGCGTCGCACAGTGAGGACCATCGCGGTTGTCACCGCAGGGCTCAGCAACCCCTCGTCCACCCGACTCCTCGCCGACCTCCTGTCCGAGGCCACCACGACGGCGCTGGCCCCACGCGGCCAGGAGGTACGGATCGAGGTGGTCGAGCTGCGGCCACTCGCCCACGCCCTCACTGATCACCTGCTTACCGGTTTCGCGACGGGCGAGCTGGCGGCGGCGCAGAAGGTCGTCGCCCAGGCCGACGGCGTGATCGCCGTGACACCGGTCTTCAGTGCGTCGTACAGCGGGTTGTTCAAGACCTTCTTCGACGTCCTCGAGAACGGCGCACTCGACGGGACCCCGGTGCTGGTGGCCGCGACGGCGGGCAGCGCGCGGCACAGTCTGGTCCTCGAGCACGCGTTGCGCCCGCTGTTCTCCTACCTGCGCGCGGTCGTCGTACCGACCGCTGTCTTCGCCGCCAGCGAGGACTTTGGTTCCACCTCGCTCCAGAGCCGGGTCGAGCGCGCCGCCGGCGAGCTGGCGGCACTGGTTGACGCGCGCGCGAAGGCCGGGCATCTCGACCAGTTCGACCGTGACCTGGCCGCGATGGGTGACTTCGAGGACTTGCTCAACGGATGACTGCTGCGCCTCAGGAGCACAATGGCCTCATGCCAGCTCCCCAGAATCCCCGTGCGATGAACCTGCTCAGCCTCGACTTTCCCCAGTCCCTGGCGGTCTACGACGAGTACGGCGCAGCCCAGAAGGCCGTCGACTTCCTGTCCGACAATCATTTCCCGGTGCAGAACTGCATGATCGTCGGGACTGAGCTCAAGCAGGTCGAACGGATCACCGGACGACTGACCAACGGCAGAGCCGCCGGCCTGGGTGCCATGTCCGGACTCTGGCTCGGCCTCTTCGTCGGGCTTATCTTCTCCTTCTTCGGGACCAACAACAGTGCGCTCGGCGTGATCGCCTCGACCGCACTGCTCGGTGCGGTGTTCGGGTCGATCTGGGCGCTGGTCGGCTACCTGGCCACCCGCGGACAGCGTGACTTCTCCTCGGTGACCGCGGTCGTCGCGACCCGTTACGAAGTACTGGTCGAGCACAAGTTCCTCGCGCAGGCCCAGGAGCTTCTCCGGCAGCTGCCGGGTGCCACGCCCAACCCGTTCGCCTGAGCGCTCTCAGTACCCCTGGGGCTGGGCGAAGAAGCCGTGCGGGTCATAGGTCTGCTTGACCGCGGCGAGCCGCGCGGCATTGGCGCCGAAGTACGCCGACCGGTAGTCGGGCAACGTCGGGTCGGAGTAGTTCACGTACGCATGGTTTCCCCAGTACGGCGTCATCGCCGACCGAAAGCGATGCACGAAGCGATCGGCGCTGGCAGCCAGCGCGCCGACGAAGGTCGCGGTGTACTGGACCGTCATCAGGGCCTGCCGGTGCACGAAGGCGGTGTCACCGGGACCGAGATCGCGAACTCGGCCGCCCAGGGCATCCATCGACAGCCCGGCCTCCTTCAACCCGCTGCCGGTGGCGCGGTGGACCTGGTCCAACAAGGTCGAGATCCCGGCCTGTGACAGGGGGGCATAGGCCACGTGCGAGGTGGCCCCGAAGGCCTCCCGGTCCAGAGCGCCGCCGGGTCCGGTGTGACAGCGGTCGGTCGCGATGTTCGCGCACCCGGCGTACGACGCCATCGCCTGGCCGTAGGTCTTGCCGCTGGTCGCGTGCACGGCCGGCGGCGGGCAGTGAGCGAGCAGGCCGCTGAGATCCGGAGTCCCCGGTCCGGTCCAGGTACCTGACACGAGCAGCGTGGGGCCACTCGGGTGAACCAGCCCGCCCAGCGCTTTCATCGTGGACCAGAGGCGCGAGTCCGCGTGCGGCGCCCAGGCCTGCCACGCCTCGATCACCGCGGCCGCCTTCGCGATCGGCCAGGACAGGTAGAAGGTCTGCAGCCGGGGTGCGGCTGCGGTGTCGAAGGTCAGGTTCGCGACGACGCCCAGGTGCCCACCGCCGCCACCGCGCAGCGCCCAGAAGAGGTCGGGGTCGTTGACCGCGTCGACCGACCTCACCTGGCCGTCGGCAGTGACCACCTCCATGCCGGTGACCGCGTCGCAGGTCAGTCCCATGGCTCGGGTGAGCACGCCGACGCCGCCGCCGAGGGTCAGGCCGCCGATGCCCACCGTGGCGCACGAACCGCCGGCGATCGCCCGGCCGCGCGCGGCGAGTGCGGCATAGACCTGCGCGAGTGACGCACCGGCGCCGATCGTCGCCGACGTGCCGCGCAGCATCACCTCGCCTCCCTTGAGGTCGATCACGAGTGACCGCGGCACCCCGGTGCCCGCTGCACCACCGGCCGACCAGCCCGGGTAGCTGTGGCCCCCGGACCGGATCGCCACCGGTAGGTGGTGCTGCTGGGCGAAGGCAAGTGCGGTGGCGATGTCGGCCAGGGAGCCGACCTTCAGGACCGCAAGCGGCCGGGCGTTGTCGTAGCGCGGGTTCTCGGTCAGGCGCGCGGCGTCGTACGCCGGACCGGACTGCAGCAGGGTGCCGCCGACGTGCCGACGCAGGTCCGCCCACGGCACACCGCGCGAAACCGGACTCGAGGTGGCGGTCGGCGTCGCGGGGTTCGTGACCGGCGCTGCCGGCGAGGTGGTGGGTGTGTCCGGTGCCGCTGCCTTGCTGCAGCCCCCGGCGACGACGGCGCCTGCACCGAGGACGAGCAGGTTGCGCCTGGTCACGCTCATCCGGGCGCTCGCGCTGTGGTCAGGACACGGATCCGCACACCTCGACTGTAGCCAGAGGCCAGTGCCCGATGTGACCAGGTGGAACTACGATTCCGGCATGGAGCGCACGATCTACGACGACGACCACGAAGCCTTCCGCTCATCGGTGAAGGAGTTCCTCGACCGCGAGGTGCTGCCCGACGTCGAGGGCTATGCCGAGGCTCACGCCATTCCCCGCGACTTCTGGCTCTCGGCAGGCAAGCAGGGCTTCCTCGGCCTGGAGATCCCCGAGGAGTTCGGGGGCTCGGAGGCCGGCGACTACCGGTTCAACGCCGTGCTGACCGAGGAGATGGCGAAGGTCAACATGGCCCTCGCGAGCTGTGTCGGCATCCACGCCGACATCGTGGCGCCGTACCTGGTCCACCTGACGAATGACGAGCAGCGCAAGCGCTGGCTCCCGGGCTATGCCAGCGGCGAGCTGCTCGGGGCGATCGGCATGACCGAGCCCAGCGTCGGCTCCGACCTCGCCAACCTCAAGACCACCGCCGTCCGTGACGGCGACGACTGGGTGATCAACGGGTCCAAGACCTTCATCACCAACGGATTCAGCGCCGACCTGGTCGTCGTGGCGGCGCGCACGGCCCCGGAGAAGAAGGCCAAGGGCATCTCGCTCTTCGGCGTGGAGACCACCAAGCCCGGCTTCTCACTGGGACGCAAGCTCGACAAGGTCGGCCAGCCCGAGTCCGACACCGCCGAGCTGGCGTTCACCGATGTGAGGGTCAGCAACGACGACCTGATCGGCCCGCTGGACACGGGCTTCATCTCGATGATGCAGTTCTTGCCGCAGGAGCGGCTGAACTGCTCGATCGCGAACATCGCCCACGCCAAGCAGATCCTGCTCGAGACGATCCAGTACGCCCACGACCGCAAGGCGTTCGGCCAGTCCGTGGGCAACTTCCAGTGGAACAAGTTCCTGATCGCCGAGCTCGTCACGAAGATCGAGGTCACGGAGGCCTACCTCGACCAGTGCGT
>NZ_JAOPXI010000009.1 GCF_025965215.1 Marmoricola sp. | reverse complement strand
ATCTTGCCCATGCGCTTCAGGCGAATCTTGACGGCCACGTTTGTGGTGTCTCCTTGAGTTCTGTGGTGGGTGAGCTCTCCTGACCAGGTGGGGACCGGGTGGAGGAGCTCGGAGGGCCCGCGCGGATCGGATGAGAGGGTCCGAGTGACGCGAGACTCAGCGCGTCATTCTGCCAGAGATCACGGCTGTGCCGAAATCCTTGTCCGCGGCGCCAATTCCCCGGTCAGGCGCTCGCGACCAGCGCGCCGCGCAGCACGATCGCCGCAGGTTCGCCCAGGACGCCCAGGTCGGCCACGGGGTCGCGCGGGTAGACCACGAAATCTGCAGGCGCACCTTCGGCCAGCGTCGGGTTGCGGCCGAGCCACTCCCGGGCGCGCCACGATGCGGCGCCCAGCGCGTACTCGGCCGGGAGACCGATGCCCGCCATGGCGATCACCTCCCCGGCGAGGTTGCCGTGCTTGGCGATCCCGCCTCCGTCCGAGCCGGCGTACAGCGCCACGCCGGCCTCGTACGCCGTCATGATCGTGTCGCGGCGTCGCTCGAAGAGATCGGTCATCGTGGAGGCGTACGCCGGGAACTTCTCCCGCCCTGCCTCGGCGTACTCCGGGAACTTGTCGAGCTGCATCACGGTCGGCACCAGCGCCACCTCGCGCTGCGCCATCTCCGCCACCAGCGCGGGCGTGAGCCCAGTCCCGTGCTCGATGCAGTCGATGCCCGACGCGATCAGGCCATCGAGGACCACGCCGCCGAAACAGTGCGCGGTCACGCGCGCGCCGAGGCCGTGGGCCGCCGCGATGGCAGCGGCGAAGACGTCTGCGGGAAAGCTGGGAGCGAGGTCGCCGGCGTCCCGGGAGATCCAGTCCCCGACCAGCTTGACCCAACCGTCCCCGCGCCCGGCCTCGCGCACGACCGCGGCCACCAGTCCGTCGGGCTCGACCTCGTCGGCGTAGTTGCGGATGTAGCGACGGCTGCGGGCGATGTGTCGGCCGGCCCGGATCAGGTGCGGCAGGTCCACGCGCTCCTGGATCCAGCGCGTGTCCATCGCCGAGCCGCAGTCGCGGATCAGCAGCGCTCCGCCGTCCCGGTCGGCCAGCGCCTGGGCTTCGGCGGTCTTGAGGTCGGTCGGCCCGTGGTCGTCGAGGCCGAGGTGGCAGTGCGCATCGACCAGCCCCGGCACGATCCAGCCGCGCGCCACGGTCGTCGCGCCGGCAACCCGCTCGTAGGTGATGTGCCCGTCGACCACGTACAGGTCGGCGACCTCGCCGTCGGGCAGCACCGGTCCCGAGAATCTCATCGCATCCACACCGGTGACGCTATCGCCGGCTACTTCAGGTACTGGTCCAGCCCCGCGGGAAGCTTGAAGTCGTCCGGATCGAAGTCGGCACCCGGAGCGCCTCCGGGGAGACCGAACGGGTTCGCAGCAGGCGCGACCTGCTCGGTGTCGGCCTGGGCCCGCTTGGCCGGGTTGCCCGAGACCCGCTTGCCCTTGCCCTTCTTGGCCTGCGGCGCCTGGCGCGCCTTGGCGCGCTTGCCGAGGGCCATGCCCGGGGAGCCGGGCATGCCCGGCATCCCGCCGCCGCGCGCCATCTGCTGCATCATCTTGCGCGCCTCGAAGAACCGGTCGACGAGCTGGTTGACGTCGGCGACGGCGCGACCGGCTCCCTTGGCGATCCGGGAGCGGCGGGACCCGTCGATCATCTTCGGGTTGGCCCGCTCGGCCGGGGTCATCGACTGGATGATGGCCTGCAGCCGGTCGATCTCGCGCTCGTCGAAGTTGTCGAGCTGCTCGCGGAACTGGCCCATGCCGGGCAGCATCCCGAGCATCTTGGTCATCGAGCCCATCTTGCGGACCTGGAGCATCTGCTCGAGGAAGTCGTCGAGGGTGAAGTCGCCGCTGGTGAGCTTCTCGGCGGCCTTGGCTGCCTGGTCGGCGTCGAAGGTCTTCTCGGCCTGCTCGATGAGCGTGAGCAGGTCACCCATGTCCAGGATGCGCGAGGCCATCCGATCGGGGTGGAAGAGGTCGAAGTCGGTGAGCTTCTCACCGTTGGAGGCGAACATCACCGGCTTGCCGGTCATCTGGGCGATCGAGAGCGCGGCACCACCGCGTGCGTCACCGTCGAGCTTGGTGAGCACGACGCCGTCGTACCCCACCCCGTCGAGGAACGCCTGCGCGGTGTTGACCGCGTCCTGGCCGATCATCGCGTCGACGACGAACAGCACCTCGTCGGGGTTGACTGCGTCGCGGATGTTCGCGGCCTGGCGCATCAGCTCCTCGTCGATGCCCAGGCGCCCGGCCGTGTCGATGATGACGACGTCGTGCAGGGTGCGGCGCGCCTCCTCGACACCGGCTCTGGCCACGGCCACCGGATCCCCACCGTGTTCGATCCCCCCGGCATTGCCCGGCTCGGGCGCGAAGACGGTCACACCTGCGCGTTCCCCGTTGACCTGGAGCTGTTGCACCGCGTTCGGGCGCTGCAGGTCGGCCGCCACCAGCATCGGTGACTTGTCCTGCGACTTGAGCCAGAGTGCGAGCTTGGCGGCCAGCGTCGTCTTGCCGGCACCCTGGAGGCCGGCGAGCATGATCACGGTCGGCGGGGTCTTGGCGAAGCGCAGCCGCCGGGTCTCGCCGCCGAGGATCCCGACGAGCTCCTCGTTGACGATCTTGATGACCTGCTGAGCCGGATTCAGCGCACCGCTGACCTCGGCGCCACGGGCTCGTTCCTTGACCGCCGCGACGAAGTCCTTGACCACGGGCAGGGCGACGTCGGCCTCGAGCAGGGCGAGCCGGATCTCACGCGCGGTCGCGTCGATGTCGGCTTCGGACAGCTTGCCCTTGCCGCGGAGGCTCTTGAAGGTCTCGGACAGGCGATCGGAAAGGGTGTTGAACAAGTCGATCCTCGGTGTCGGACGGCGGTACGGCGCGTGATCAGCCTAGTTCACCCGGCACGGGCACCGTGACCCGAGCAGTCACGCTTCGCCGGACCCGGTCAGCGCAGTCCGTACGGCGTCCGAGGCCTGTGCGGCACGAACCTCGTCGAGCGCACCAGCACCGGCATCCTGCACGTAGAAGACGTCCACGGCCTGGGGACCGAGGGTGTCGACATGCGCCGACCGGACGGTCAGGCCCAACCCGGCCAGCGCGGCGCACACCAGGTGGACCACGCCCGGCCGATCGGCGGCTCGGACCTCGAGCACGGTGGCGGAGTCGGACGCATCGGCGTGGACCACGACGATCGGGGCCAGGACCGAGGCACCGGTGGGCCGCAGCCGCGCGCCCGGATCAAGGCGACCCTCGACGATGGCTTCGAGGCGCTCCCGCAGCACGGCGGCATCGAGGCCGGTGCGATCCACGTGCCACTCGGAGATGCCGATCCCGTCCTCGGTCCACACCCGGGCCGCACGGACCGAGACGCGCGCCAGGGCGAGCATCGCGGCAGCATCGGCGAGCAGGCCGACCCGGTCCCCGGACAGCACCGTGACGGTCGAACCGTCGTCCTCCTCGCTGACCTGGACGGCGACCTGGCGTGGGTCCTCGCGCAGGAATCCCGGAATTGCCACCGCACGGGTTGACGTCTCGAACGTCAGGTTGTCGGAGAGCTCGATCGAGGCCCGGCGTACCAGGCTGCTGATCAGGGAGGCGCGCCACGTGGTCCAGGCCTTCTCGGAGGTGGCGCGCGCATCGGCCTCGGTCAGCGCGGCGAGCAGCTCGAGCTCCTCGCGGTCGTTGATCTGGTTGGTGACCAGACCGACCGTCATCGGGTCCTCCGGGTCACGGGTGGTCGCGGTCTCCGGGAGCAGCAGGTGCCAACGGACCAGTGCTGCGACCAGTGCTGTCTCGCGCTCGTCGAAGCCCATCCGGGCGGCGATCTCACGCGCGATCGGCTCGCCCGCGATGCAGTGCTCGGTGACCTGACCCTTACCGATGTCGTGCAGCAGGGCGGAGATCATCAGGACGTCGGGCCGCGAGACCCTACGGATCAGCGCCGAGGCCTCGATGCAAGTCTCGATCAGGTGCCGGTCCACGGTGAACCGGTGCACGACCGAGGCGTGCGGCAGCAACCGCACGCGCTCCCACTCCGGCAGGAACGAGTCGAGTGCGCCGGTCTCGTCCAGCGTCTCCCAGATCGGCAGCAGCCCACGGCCCGAGGCCAGCAGGCGCACCAGCAGGTCGCGCGCCTCGGCGGGCCAGGGGTTCGTCAGCGGGGGTACCTCGGCGACCAGGCGTGCCGTCGTCGACGGTTCAAGCACCACGTCGCGCTCGGCTGCCTCGGCTGCTGCCCGGAGCAGGAGCAACGGGTCGGTCGCGGGTTTCGCATCGCGGTCGAGAACGACCTCTTCGTAGGCGATCGCCAAGCCGTTGCCGATCGGCGTCAGCTGGGGGCGACGGGTCACGATGCTGTTGGCCGGACGCCGGCCGATGGCGTCGGCACGGCGCCACGTCAGCCGCGAGAGGTGGGTGATCCGGCGTCCGAGACTCCGGGTGTGCAGCTGGGTGGCCGCCGCGTCGGGCAACCCGAGCAGCGGCGCCATGTCCCCCCAGAACTCCGGGGCGACCCGGTCGGTGGCGCGGCCAGCGACCGCGTGCAGCGCGTCGCGGACGTCGAGCAACGCCTGGCGGCAGCTCTCCAGCTCTGCGTGCGGTACGTCGACGAGCCAGGTCGCCGTCAGCGCCTTGAGCACCGTGGCGTCGCGCAAGCCGCCGGTGGCCTCCTTGATGTCGGGGACCGAGACGTGCGCGAGCTCGCCCAGGAGGCGGCCACGGTCGCGCACCAGCTCGTGGAGCTCGGGCAGACGGTGCTTGGCGTCGCGTCGCCAGGCAGCCAGGATCGCCGTACGCAGGCGCAGCGTGAGGTTCGGGTCCCCGGCGAGATGCCGGAGGTCGAGCAAGCCGAGGGCGACCTTGAGGTCCGCCTCGGCCTGGTCGAGCACCTCGGGCGCCGAGCGGACGGAGTGGTCGATCGTCCCACCGGAGTCCCACAACGGGTACCAGATCTTCCCCGCCCACTCGCCGGCCGGCACCTCGGCATCGTGGACCAGCACCAGGTCGAGGTCGCTGAACGGCGCCAGCTCCTGACGGCCGTAGCCGCCGACGGCCACCAGCGCCACCCCGACGTCCGGGCAACCCACCGAGGTGAACGCCTCTGTGCACACCAGGTCGGCGGCGCGGGCGCGTTCTGCTCTCTCGGCGGCGGTCACAGGGGGATCAGATCAGATGGCCTGCTCGTCGCGGTCACCGGTCCGGACGCGGACGACGCTGTCGACCGAGGCGACCCAGACCTTGCCGTCACCGATCTGGCCGGTGTGGGCGGCCTGGACGATCGCAGCGGTGATGGCCTCGACGTCGCCGTCGTCCGCGACGATCTCCAAGCGCACCTTCGGGACCAGGGCGATGTCGTACTCAGCCCCGCGGTAGACCTCCGTGTGGCCCTTCTGTCGACCGTACCCGCTGACCTCGCTCACGGTCATGCCGGTGACGCCCACGGTCTCAAGCGCGGCCCGGACCTCTTCCCACTTGTGCGGCTTGATGACCGCGGTGACGAGCTTCATGCTGTACCTCTCCTCAGTCCAGGTGGCTGGTGCCAGTCTTGCCGATCAGGGTCGAGCTGAACCCGGAACTCCGGGTGCCCGCGGTCGCGTGCAGGTCGTACGCCGTCTCGGCGTGGACGATCAGGTCGATCCCGCTGACCTCGTGCTCCTCGGTTATCCGGAAACCGATCGTCGCCTGGACCACCTTCGCGATGATGCCCGACGCGACGAACGCATAGACCAGCACCACTGCCCCGGAGAGGATCTGCTTGCCGAGCTGGTCGACTCCACCACCGTAGAAGAGACCGTTCACCCCGGCCGGCGCGGCGCCCGATGCGAGCAGCCCGATCCCGACGGTACCGACGATGCCGCCGATCAGGTGGACGCCCACGACGTCGAGGGAGTCGTCGTAGCCGAACCGGTACTTCAGCCCGACCGCCAGGGCGCAGATGCATCCTGCTGCCAAGCCCAGGACCAGGGCGCCCAGCGGCGTGACGGACGAACAGCTCGGCGTGATCGCGACCAGACCGGCGACCATGCCGGAGGCGGCACCCAGCGAGGTCGCGTGGCCGTCGCGCCAGCGCTCGGTGGCAAGCCAGCCCAGCGTGCCGGCCGCGCCGGCACACAGCGTGGTCACGAAGACGACGGCCGCTGTGTGGTCCGCCTTGAGCGCCGACCCCGCGTTGAAGCCGAACCAGCCGAACCACAGCAGGCCGGCGCCGAGCATCACCAAGGTCAGGTTGTGCGGCCTCATCGGGTCCTTGCCGAAGCCGACCCGGGTCCCGATGACCAACGCCAGCGCGAGCGCCGAGGCGCCCGAGCAGATCTCCACCGCCGTACCACCGGCGAAGTCCACCAGGCCGATCTTGTTCACCAGCCAGCCGCCGGTGTGGCCCGGGTGGTTCGCGTCGAAGACCCAGTGCGCGATCGGTGCGTAGACCACGATCGTCCAGACAGCGACGAAGACCAGCCACGAACCGAATCGAGCGCGGTCGGCGATCGCTCCGGAGACCAGGGCGCCGGTGATCACGCAGAACAGGCCCTGGAACGCGGCGTAGAGGATGACCGGGACGCTCAGCCAGCTGCCCGATGATCCGGAGACCAGCGACTGCAGCCCGAGGTACTGCGACGGGCTGCCCAGCAGGCCGCCGCCGGTGTCGTCGCCGAACGCCAGCGAGTAGCCGACGACCACCCAGATCACCGTGATCACCGCCAGGGCGCCGAACGTCATCATGATCATGTTGAGCACGCTCTTCGAGCGGACCATCCCGCCGTAGAAGAGCGCCAGGCCGGGCGCCATCAGCAGGACCAGGGCGCAGGCCGCCAGCAACCAGGCCGTGTCGCCGCTGTCGATCCGGACAGCCGGCGCGACCTGGACAGCAGCGAGCGAGAGGAGTGGTGAGCTCATGCGCGCACAATTCCATGCGCGCACAGGTCCGGTGGGCGCGTCTCAGAGTTGAGGCGCGCCCACCGGCCGTCGTGCTTGTGCTAGATCGCCGCCTCGTCGCGGTCACCGGTACGAACCCGGATCACGCTGTCGACCGAGGAGACCCAGACCTTGCCGTCACCGATCCGGCCCGTCTGCGCGGCCTTCACGACGATGCCGGTGACGTCCTCGACGTCACCGTCGTCGACGACGATCTCGATCCGGATCTTCGGCACGAGGGCGATGTCGTACTCCGCGCCGCGGTAGACCTCGGTGTGGCCCTTCTGCCGGCCGTAGCCGCTGACCTCACTGACAGTCATCCCGGTGACGCCGAAGGTCTCCAGGGCCTCGCGGACCTCTTCCCACTTGTGCGGCTTGATCACCGCGGTCACGAGCTTCATGCGTGCGCCCCTTCCTTGGCGATGGCCGGCGACAGGACCGACGAGCCGCCGAAGCCGCCCGAGCCCGCCACGAGGTCGTAGGCGGTCTCACCGTGCTCGGCGAAGTCGATGCCGTCGATCTCCTCCTCCTCGGTGACCCGCCAGCCGATCGTGTACTTGATCAGCAGGCCGAAGACCGCAGCGACGGTTCCGGAGATCACGATCGTGAACAGCACGCCGAGCGCCTGGTGCGCCAGCAGCGTGGCGTCGCCGCCGTAGAACAGGCCGTTCATGGTGCTGGAGCCGTTGGCGAACAGGCCGTCGATGCCCTGGACCGACTTGTTGGTACCCACCAGACCGATCATCAGGGCACCGATGATTCCGCCGACCAGGTGGACGCCGACGACATCGAGGGAGTCGTCGAGCCGGAACTTGAACTTCAGTCCGACGGCCACCGAGCAGACCGCGCCGGCGAGTGCGCCGACCACGATGGCACCGGTGATCGAGACCGCACCACAGGACGGGGTGATCGCGACCAGACCGGCCACCACACCCGACGCCGCACCGAGCGACGTCGCCTTGCCGTGCACGATCCGCTCCATCAGGAGCCAGGCGAGCATGGCCGCCATCGTGGCCAGCGTGGTGTTCATGAAGGTCGCACCGGTCTCGGCCTGGAACTGCTGGGAGAAGCCGCCCCAGGCCTTCTTGGAGGCGTCGGTGAACACGATCGAGCCGACGTTGAAGCCGTACCAGCCGGTCCAGAGGAGACCCGCACCGATCATGGTCAGAGTCAGGTTGTGCGGCTTCATCGGATCTCTCATGAAGCCGACCCGGCGACCGATGATCAGCGCCAGCACCAGGCCGGCGACACCGGCGTTGATGTGCACGACGGTTCCGCCTGCGTAGTCCAGGTTCGGGAAGTGGGTGTAGAACCAGCCGCCCGCCCAGACGTTGTGGGCGATCGGGAAGTACGCGAAGGTGACCCAGCCGACGGAGAAGATGATCCAGGCCGACAGCTTCACCCGGTCCGCGATCGAGCCGGAGATGAGCGCCACGGTGATCACGGCGAACGTCAGCTGGAACAGCACGTAGATGTAGTTGCCGTCGCTGACGTTCTTCAGCGCGAACATGTGGAACGGGCTGGCGATCAGCTTCCCGTTGGAGTTGCCGGCGCCGTCACCGCCCCAACCCATCGACCAGCCCCAGAGCACGAAGACGATGCCGACGACGCCCATGGCGGTGTACGACATCATCATCATGTTGAGCACGGACTTCGAGCGGGTCATGCCGCCGTAGAAAAGCGCGAGTGCCGGCGTCGTCATCATCAGCACGAATGCTGTGGCGACGATCATCCAGGCGTAGTAGCCGTCCATCGGACCTCCAGTGGTGAGACTGCAAGAGCATCAGCGGCGGGTCCTTGCCGACGACGGCGATGTCGGGGCAAGGGCGAGCCGCCTTGTCGAGCCTCAGGGTGGTCTGTCGAGGTTTCGCGAACCCGTGCGAAGCCGTTTCGGTTGCGTGACACATTCGGCACCCGTGTTACGAACAGGTGAACTCGTCCGCAGGCTCACCTGACCAGACCAGCTCGGGAAGGATGAAGTGGCGCATTTGGGGCGACTTGGCCCGTGGATCTGAGCGGTTATCACCGGAATTCACAGGGCCGAACGGGGAACTCCTGTTGGCCGCGTGGTGAACATGGGTGTCCACAATCTCGGCGTTTTGCCCCCGACGCCGCTCCTCCGGCCCTACCTTGTGCTCGTGTCTCAGGCAACGGGGGTTACTGAGCCGGCGGAGCAACGGCTCCCTCGGCGCAAGGGGCGACCCCGCGACGCCAGTGCCGATGAACGCATCCTGGCCGCTGCGGCCGAGCTGATCCTGCAGCGCGGCTACGACAACATGACAGTCGACGAGGTCGCCGCCATGGCCCGAGCCGGCAAGGCGACGGTCTACCGCCGCTGGTCGGGCAAGGAGGACCTTGCCTTCGCGGCCCTCGAGCAGCTGTACAGTGCCGAGTTTCCCGTTCCCGACACCGGCAGCATCGTCGGCGACCTCCGGGTCGCGATCACCCAGACCCTCGAGTTCGTCGGCACCGAGCAGGGTCGTGCGTACCTGCGGATGACGATCGCCGAATCGCTGCGCGACAAGCGCCTCGGAGGCCTGTACGCCGCGGCGTACCAGGCTCAGCAGCAGGGTTCGCGCGCGATGTTCGATCGTGCCATCGCCCGTGGTGAGCTCCGGGCGGACATCCGGATCGACTTCGCGGTCAGCTGGCTGACCTCGGTACTGGTGCTGCGGACGACGATCGACGAACCGCAACCCGCCCTGGACGAGGTCGACGACATGATCGACTTCCTGATGCGCGGGATCTCGGCCTAGTCAGCCGTCCAGCAGCGCGTCGACGAACTCGGCGGGATCGAAGGGCGCGAGGTCGTCGGGGCCCTCCCCCAGGCCGACGAGCTTGACCGGCACGCCGAGCTCCCGCTGGACCGCCACGACGATGCCGCCCTTGGCCGATCCGTCCAGCTTGGTCAGTACGATCCCGGTGACGTCGACCACCTCGCTGAAGACGCGGGCCTGCACCATGCCGTTCTGGCCGGTGGTTGCGTCGAGGACGAGCAGCACCTCGCTGACCGGCAGCTGCTTCTCGATCACCCGCTTGACCTTGCCCAGCTCGTCCATCAAGCCGGACTTGTTCTGGAGCCTGCCAGCGGTGTCGACCAGGACCACGTCCACCCCGCGGGCGATCCCGCTGCGGACGGACTCGAACGCGACGCTGGCGGGGTCACTGCCTTCGGGCCCCGAGACCACCTCGACACCGACGCGCTCCCCCCAGGTCGTGAGCTGCTCGGTGGCCGCCGCCCGGAACGTGTCGGCCGCGCCCATCACAACGCTGCGGTCCTCCGCGACGAGCATGCGCGCGATCTTGCCGACCGAGGTCGTCTTGCCGGCTCCGTTGACCCCGACCACGAGGACGACCGCAGGCCCCGAACCACTGGGCGGATCGAGCCGGAGCGACCGGTCCATGCCGGCATCGACGAGGGTGAGGAGCTCGGCGCGCAGCACAGCTCGGGGGTCCGGCGCGGTGCCGCCTTCGACCCGCAACCGGGTACGCAGCCGCTCGACCAGCTCCGTGGTCGGTCCGACGCCGACATCGGCGGTCAGCAGCGTGTCCTCGAGAGCCTCCCAGGTGTCCTCGTCGAGGCGGTCGCGAGAGAGCAGTGCGAGCAGTCCGCGGCCCAGGCCACCCTGGGATCCGGCCAGCCGCTGGCGCAGCCGGACCAGCCTGCTGGCGGCGGCTTCGGGCCGGTCGAGCACCGAGGCGGGCGCCCCAGGTTGGTTGCCAGGTTCGTTGCCATGTTCGTTGCCATGTTCGTTGCCCGGTTCGACGGCGCGTTCGACCTCGACGGGGACTGCATCGGCCTCGGTCACCCGGGCCGGCGGTCCCCCCTGGCGGCCCGTACGACGACGGGAGGCGACCAGCCCGGCCGAGGCAGCGATCGCGACCAGCGCGACCAGGACGATGCAGACGATCAGGAGCATGCCCCAATCCAACCAGAGGGCAGGGCCCCCCGGTTCAGCGGCGGCTGTGCTCGGCCTCCAGCGTCGGCATCG
>NZ_JAOPXI010000083.1 GCF_025965215.1 Marmoricola sp. | reverse complement strand
CGTTCACCACCCAACCCGATTACCAGGAGACAACGATGAGCGTTCCCCACTACCCCCTCCACATCAACGGCGAGTGGGTCGACACCGACGAGAAGTACGAGATCCGCAGCCCCGCTACCGGCGAGCTCGTCGCAACCGTCGCCAAGGGTGGTGTCTCTGAGGTCGACGCCGCGGTCGCCGCCGCCAAGGCAGCCCATGCCGAGGGAACCTGGCGCAACACTCCCCCAGCAGAGCGTGCGGCTCTGATCAACAACGTCGCCCTGAGCCTCGGCGGCCGCCTCGAGGAGCTCGCCGCGCTGCAGACCCGCGAGAACGGCGTGACCATCCGGGTCACGGGAGCACTGCACATCGGACTGTCCGTGGCGCAGATGCAGTACATCGCGGCCCAGGCGGCGACCTACGAGTTCGAGAAGGCTGGCCCGGCGATCGGCCCGGTCCCCGCCGAGGGCATCCTGCGCCACGAACCGCTCGGCGTAGTTGCTGCGATCGTGCCGTGGAACATCCCGCTGCTCGTAATCGTCTGGAAGGTTGCGCCCGCGCTGGCCGCCGGCAACACCGTCGTCCTCAAGCCCGACGAGCACGCGCCGTTGATCGCGCTCGAGCTGATGAAGGAGTTCGAGAAGGCGGGTCTTCCCCAGGGCGTCCTGAACGTGGTCGTCGGTGACGGCGAAGACGCAGGAGCTCACCTGAGCAGCCACCCCGACGTACGGAAGGTCGCCTTCACGGGTTCGACCGCGGTCGGCAAGAGCATCCTGGCCGCGTCGGCGGACACCGTGAAGCAGGTGACCCTCGAGCTCGGCGGCAAGGGCCCGAACATCATCCTCGAGGACGCCGATCTCGACGTCGCCATCGACGGCGCGATCTACGCCTGCATGGCGAACAACGGCCAGGCGTGCGAGGCCGGAACCCGTTTGCTCGTCCCCGCCTCACGTCGCGACGAGATCGTCGACCGGCTGGTAGCCCGCGTCAACACCATGACCATCGGTGACCCGATCGAGCTGGCCACCGACATCGGACCGCTGATCACCGCCGAGCAGCGGGACCGCGTCCTCGAGCACATCGCGTTCGCCGAGTCCGAGGGCGCCAAGGTCGCCACGGGTGGTGGAGCGCCTGTCGGTGAGCAGTTCGCCCACGGCAACTTCGTGGAGCCGACCGTGATCGTCGACGTCACCAACGACATGCGGATCGCTCGCGACGAGGTCTTCGGGCCGGTACTCGCGGTGCTCACCTACGACACCGTCGAGGAGGCCATCGCGATCGCCAACGACACCGAGTACGGACTCTCGGCAGGTGTCTGGGGCAGCGACGAGGCCAAGACGCTCGACGTGGCCCGTCGCCTCGAGGCCGGGATGGTGTTCGTCAACGACTGGCACGTGCTGCACCCGGAGTACCCGTTCGGCGGCTACAAGCAGAGCGGCCTCGGTCGCGAGGGCGGTCCGGACGCGCTCGATGAGTACACCGAGCAGAAGTACATCTCGATCGACCGCTCGGGTGGAGTCGAGAACAAGGCCTACGCCCTCGTGCTCGGCACCCCGGCCTGACGCAGAACCGTGCACACCAACCCGATGCAGACCAGAACCGAGGAGGAGCAATGAACCTGAACGACAACGCGAGTGCAGTCGACCGCGTGGAAGCAGCTCTCAGCGAACTCCGTCTCGGTCGCGGCGTGGTCGTCTTCGACGACAACGAGCGTGAGAACGAGGGCGACCTCATCTTTGCCGCGGAGTCGATCACTCCCGAGCAGATGGCCTTCGTGATCCGACACACCAGCGGACTGGTCTGCGTCGGGATGGAGGGCGACCGCCTCGACGAGCTCGGCCTCCCACCGATGATCGAGGCAGCCAACGACCCCCGTGGCACAGCCTTCACGGTCTCGGTGGACCTCATCGCCGCCACGTCCACCGGCATCTCGGCTGCAGATCGCGCCGTGACCGCCCGGGCACTTGCGGACCCGACTACCCACGGGCGCGAGTTCAGCAAGCCCGGCCACGTGTTCCCGTTGCGGGCGCGCCCCGGTGGCGTCCTTCAGCGCACCGGACACACTGAAGCAGCGGTGGACCTGTGTCAGCTCGCCGGCCTGCAGCCGGTCGGTGTCCTCGCAGAGCTGGTCAACGCCGACGGCACGATGTCACGGATGCCGGATCTCGTCCGGTTCGCCCGCAAGCACACCATGGTCCTGCTCTCCGTCGGCGACCTCGTGCGCTACCGGATGGGTCAGGAGTCACTCGTGCAATGCACGGCGACTGCTCGCGTCCCCACCGTCCACGGCGAGTTCGCGGCGTGCACGTATCGCTCCGAGGTCGACGGCATCGAGCATGTCGCCTTCGTCTGCGGTGATCCCGCGGGTCGCAGTGACGTGCTCGTACGGGTGCACTCGGAGTGCCTCACCGGCGATGTCTTCGGATCCACGCGGTGCGACTGCGGCGAGCAGCTCCAGCTCGCGCTCGCCGAGATCGGTCGAGCCGGCAGTGGGGTACTCGTCTACCTCAGGGGTCATGAAGGGCGTGGCATCGGGCTGACCCACAAGCTCCGCGCCTACCAGCTCCAGGACGAGGAAGGGTTGGACACCCTCGACGCGAACCTCGCTCTGGGCCTGCCGATCGATAGCCGTGAGTACGGCGTCGGTGCCCAGATCCTGCGCGACCTCGGCATCACCTCGATGCGTCTGATGACCAACAACCCGACCAAGTTCAGCGGCCTCTCGGACTACGGCATCACCATCTCCGAGCGCGTCCCGCTCGTGATCCCGCCGAACCTGGACAGCGCCCGTTACCTGGCCGCGAAAGCCGAACGCCTTGCCCACGACCTGGCACCCCGAACGGAGCACCCGATGAGCGAGACCCCTCCCGCCCTGTTCAAGGAAGCGATGGCTGCCTTCCCGAGCGGCGTCACGATCATGACGACGGTGGACAAGGGCGGCGAGCCGCGCGGCTTTGCAGCGAGTTCGTTCTGCTCGGTCTCGGTCGACCCGGCTCTCGTACTCGTCTGCATCGCCAAGACCGCCCAGTGCCACGATGCCTTCTGGGACAACGACGAGTGGGCTGTCCAGGTCGCCGGCGCCCACCAGCTCGACCTGATCGGTCGCTTCTCCACCAAGGGTGCCGACAAGTTCGCCGGTGGTGAGTTCGTGCCCGACTCCCGCGGCGTCCCGGTGCTTCCGGACGCGTCGGTGGTGCTCACCTGCACCGCGCACATGCGCTACGACGGCGGGGACCACACCATCCTGATCGCACGGGTGCGCGAGGTGACCCTCAAGGAGGCTCCCCCGGTCCTCTACTTCCAGCGGGAGTTCCACGATCTCGACCCGCGTACGCCGGCGAGCGTTGACCCGCGATGAGCGTCGACACCGCGCGACCGCCTACCTATGAGGAGGTCCTGCGCCCGATGACCACCTCGGGCCGGGTCATGCGCGCCGTTCCCGATTGGGTGCAACGGCTCGTCGTCGAAGTCGGCCAAGCCGGGCAGCTGCTTGCCTACCTCGTGAAGACGGCCGTCACGAATCCGCGCGGCTACTGGGGTGCCACGCGCGACGAGATGTACTCGATGCTGAGGTTCTGCTGGCTGCCGGTCGCGTTGGCGGTGGGTGGCTTCACCTTCCTGATCGCCAACTACGCCTACGACCTGCTGAGCCTGCTCGGCGCCGGCAACCGACTCGGGACCTACTTCGTCTTCGCCACCCTTCGGGAGATCTCGCCCTTCTGCACCGGCATGGCGGTGGCCGGCGTGATGGGGACCGCGATGACCGCGGACCTCGGAGCCCGGCGGATCCGGGAGGAGCTGGATGCCCTGACAGTGCTCGGAGTGGATGCGATCCGAACGCTCGTGCTCCCGCGCGTCATCGCGATCACCGTGATGATGGTCGCGTTCAACGTGATCGGCAGCGTGCTCGGGATGGGGATGGGGCTGATCTCGGCCACGTCGTTGGGGACGACCTCACCGGGCGCATACCTCGGCAACATGCTGGGTGCGCTGACCGTGCCCGAACTGGTCGGCACCACGGTCAAGTGCATCCTGATCGGCCTGTTCATCGGGGTGGTCTCGGCCCAGAAGGGTCTCACCGCCAAGGGCGGCGCCGAAGGCGTCGGCCGGGCCGTCAACGAGGCCGTCGTGCTCTCCTTCGCTGCCGTTTGGATCCTGAACTTCGTGGTCAACGCCACGATGCTCGGCCTGAACCCCGACATGCTCATCAACCGGTGAGGACACCGACGTGACCACGACACTCGACCCCGACCAGCAGACCCACGACCTCGAGGACGCGGACTCCCAGGAAGCGTCCAGCACCGGCGCAGGCGGGTTCGGCGGCTACAGCGACGGACGATCCCTGGTCGAGGACCTGGGCGAGATCACCACCTTCACGTTCTCGGTGCTCAGGAGCCTTCCCGACGTACGGCACTACGGGTCGGAGGTGCTCCGCCAAGCAGGCATCTTCATCCTGAAGAGCAGTCCGATCATCTGGTTCATGATGTGCATGCTCGCCGCCGAGATCTCCCTCGAGGCGCACTACCTGCTTTCCCAGCTCGGCGCCGGTGGCTACACCGCAGTCTTCAACTCGACCGGCGACTACACGGTGGCACCGGAGATGTTCGGCTGGATCCTCTCAGCCAAGGTGGGCTGCGGCCTGGTCGCCGAGCTCGGCTCGATGCGCATCAGCGAGGAGATCGATGCTGTCGAGGTGATGGGGCTGAATCCCCGGTCGTACCTGGTCAGCACCCGGGTGCTCGCCGTGATCGTCGTTGCGCCGTTCATGTTCGTCACCGGTACGGGACTGATGTACATCGTCAACTACCTGCTGAACGTGGATGTCTTCCACAGCGTCTCGGCCGGCGGCTACCTGTCTGTCTTCTGGGCCTTCACCACCCAGCAGGACCTGATGCTGTCCCTGATCCAGGGCGTGATCATGGGCATGCTGATCATCCTGGTCGGCTGCTACTACGGCTACAACGCCAGCGGCGGCCCAGTCGGCGTCGGCAAGGCGACCGCCAAGTCGATGGTCATCAACCTGGTCATCGTCAGCGTCCTGGGCTGCATCTTCCAGCAGCTGTTCTTCGGTGCCTTGAGTCGCGCCCCCATCAACTTCTAACGCACGTCACCCGTCGCCAGAAGGCCGAAAGGAACACCATGTCATCGCATCTCGCAACACGTCCGGACGAGTCCGTCGACTACGACGAGATCTATGCCGAGGGCATCATCGTCGAGAAGGACCCGAACCTGACCCACAGCGTCAAGGTTCGTGACCTCAAGAAGTCCTTCGGTTCCTTCGACGTCCTCACCGGCCTGAACCTCGACTTCGCCGACGACTCGATCACCACGATCCTCGGGCCGTCCGGCACCGGCAAGAGCGTACTGCTCAAGCACATCGTCGGACTGCTCGAGCCGGACTCGGGCATCGTCGAGGTCTTCGGCCAGGACCTGTGGCGCATCTCCGAGAAGGAGCGCCAGGAGATCCGCAAGCGCTTTGGGGTCCTCTTCCAGGACGGCGCACTGTTCGGGTCGATGAACATGTACGACAACGTCGCGTTCCCGCTGCGCAAGCACACCGTCAAGCGCGAGTCCGAGATCCGCGAGATCGTGATGTCGCGCCTCGAGGAGGTCGGCCTGACGAAGGCCGTCGGCAAGTTCCCCGGCGAGGTATCCGGCGGCATGAAGAAGCGCGCCGGCTTCGCACGTGCTCTGGTGCTCAATCCGAGCGTGGTCATGTTCGACGAGCCCGACTCCGGCCTCGATCCGGTGCGCACCAGCTTGCTGAACGACCTGATCCTCAAGGTGCATGCCGAGCACGGCGGCACTTACATCCTGGTCACGCACGACATCCTGACGGCGCGCAAGGTCAGCGACTACGTGGGTGTCGTCTGGAAGGGCAAGCTGATCCACTACGGCGACACCGAAGAGGCCTTCAACTCGGAGATGCCGTTCGTGCGCCAGTTCCTGTCCGGCAACTCTGTCGGACCTCTCGGGATGGACTGACGTGACGAAGCGCAAACTCCTCATGGCCGCGGCGGCTGCTCTCGCAGTCGTCGTGGTCGGACTACACCTCACCGGGGGCCCGGGCTACCAGGTCAAGCTGGTGATGCCCTCGGCTGCCATGTTGTCCAAGCGCACGCCGGTGTGGATCAACGGCCAGAAGGCCGGCGAGGTGACCTCACTCGCGGTCCAGAACGGCAAGGCGGTCGCCACCGTATCGATCAACGGCTCGTGGGGACCGCTGCACACCGGCACCACCTCGCGAGTCGAATGGGTCTCGGTCGTCGGCGAGCGGGTGCTGACCGTCTACCCCGGCCCGACATCCAATCCTGTGATCCCGGACGGTTCCATGTTCGAAGGGCCCTCTGCCCAGATCGAGGTGGACCAGCTCCTGGCCACCCTGGACGCACCGACGCGGGCACACCTCACCTCACTGCTCGGCGGCCTCAACCAGACCGTATCGGGCCACGAGGACCAACTCCGACAGGCCATCGTGACGGCGTCCGGAACCGTCAACGGCCTGGGGCAGATCATGCAGGCAGTCGGAAGTGACGGTCCGGCGATCCACGCACTGGTCTCGCAGCTCAGCCAGATGACCACGGTCGCTGCCCAGCGCCAGGACAAGATCGCGCACACCGTCTCGAACCTGAATGCGGTCACGTCCGCGGTTGCCGCGCAACAGGCGCAGCTGTCGAGCACGCTCCAGGAGCTCCCTGCGACCCTCGGGGCCGCGCGGACGACCCTGGCCAAGGTCCCAGGAGCTGTCGATGCCACCGTCGGCCTGCTCAACGCGCTCCAGCCCGCGACCAGCAAGCTGCCGGCCATCAGCGCGGACCTGGCACCGACCCTCATCGACCTGCGACCCGCGATCGGAGACCTGCGGCCGCTGATGACCGCGGCCCAGACCTTGCTCGGCGAGACACCTCAGCTGCTGGACACCAGCCACCAGGTGGTGCCGAGCGCATCTGCTCTCCTCAACGGGATCGAGCCAGCCATCTCGTTCCTGCGACCGTACACACCGGAGGCAGTCGGCGGCCTCGACAACTGGGGCCAGGCCTTCGCGCCGTACGACGGTGCCGGTCACACCTGGGCCGGCCTCCTGGCCCCCGGCGTGAACGCATTCAACGAATCACCGGTGCCCCTCCCCTCGACCCGGCTGGATCCGACCCCGGCTCCCGGGTCCGTGGTGGGACAGCCCTGGACCGACGCGACTGGAAGTGGGATCCGATGAGCATCAGGCTCAAGACCGCAGCCTGGGCGGGTGCCGGGCTTCTCGCTGCCGGCCTGCTCGGCCATTCGCTGCTGAGCAACGGGCCCAACAGCCACCAGGTCGAGGTCGTCGCGACCTTCGCCGACTCGAGCCCGCTCATGGCAGGCAATGTGGTGAAGGCATCCGGCGTGAACGTCGGCAGGATCACCGACATCCAGCTGAAGGACGGGAAGTCCCAGGTCACGATGGTCGTCGACAAGTCGGTCCTACCGCTGCACCAGGACGTGCAGGCGGTCATCACCACGCAGGACCTCCTCGGGGAGCGTTTCGTCAAGCTCGAGCGAGGAACCGACAGTTCCCCTGCTCTCTCGGCTCCGTACGTGATCAACGCGTCCCACACCTCGCGCGTCATCGACCTCCAGGATGTCCTGAACTCCGTGGACACGCCGACCGCAACGGCCCTGAGCGCGCTACTCACCGAGTCAGGCGACGGCATTCAGGGACAGGGAGCGAAGGTCGACGCGACCGTCACGGGCCTGAAACCGGCGATGACCCAGGTCAAGGCGCTCGCTTCGATCCTGTCGACCCAGAACGCGCTGCTCACCCGTCTGGTCGACAGCACCCAGCCTGTCGCCGCAGCCCTGGCCACCAGCGAAGGCAAGCCGCTCGACCAGCTGGTCACCTCGGCGACACAATCGTTGAGCGCGGTGGCGGACGAACGCGAAGCCTTGCGGGCCTCGCTACAGCAGCTTCCCCAGACGATCGCCAACTCGCGAGCGGCACTCGCCGAGCTCGCGGGGGTCGCCGACCCGGCAACCCGCACCCTCGCCTCGCTCCGCCCGGTCACCAACGATCTGACGAGCATCAGCGGTGAGCTCCAGCGGTTCGCCGACGCCGCCGACCCGGCGCTCGCTTCGCTACCTCCCGTGCTCAACCAGGCAGACAAGCTCCTGGCGCAAGCAGCCCCGGTCGTCCAGGCACTCCGACCCGCGTCGAACAGCCTGGTTCCCATCGGATCATCGGCGAAGCAGCTGTCCGACGTGGCCCTCAGCGGACAGAACCTGACGAACCTGATGGAGTTCGTCAAGGGCTGGTCGATGGCGACGAGCGACTACGACTCGATCAGCCACTACTTCAAGGCGATCGTTCCGCTCTCGCCGAACGCGCTCGGCGACACGGCTGCCGGACTGCTGCCCGGATTGCCGGACAACACCCTACACGGGCTTCCGGTTCCGACGTCGCCCACCCTTCCGCTGCCTCCGCGGAGCAGCGGTCCTTCGCTGACCAGCCCCAACGCAACCGGTCTGTCGCAAACGCAGGAGACCAACCTGCTCAGCCAACTCCTCGGAGGTCTGCTATGACCGACAGCGTCACACCCGACTTCAAGGCCCGCTCGCTGTCGTTCCGGGCCGGTCTCATCGTCCTGGTCGTCATCGGCGCCATGCTGTACCTCACCTTCAAGGCACAGACGGGCATGCCGTTCGCGAAGACCACCCAGGTCCAGGCGTACGTCAACAATATCCACTCCCTGAAGGTCAACGACCTGGTCCGCCAGAACAGCAAGCGGATCGGCCGGGTGAGCGCCATCGACTACTCCCACGGCGCTGCGCTGGTCACGATGTCGATCGACGGTGACGCCCACGTCTACAAGAACGCGACGACGACCATCGGCGACGTGTCGGCACTGGCGACCAAGTTCATCGACCTGAACCCCGGTACGCCGAGCGCCGGCGTGCTCAGTGCGCCGATCCCGACGTCGCAGACCTCGGACTCGGTGGACCTCTACCAGTTGCTCGACGTTCTCGACCCCACCACGCGTGATGCCGCAACCTCAACCTTGCGCAACGTCGGCGGCGGGCTTGCCGGACACGGTGGCGACCTGCATGCGTTCCTGGCCTCAGCACCCGACTCCCTCAAGGCTCTGGGGACGATCTCCGGAGCGCTGGCCTCGAACAAGGCGAATCTCCCCCAGCTCCTGAACGAGGTCAACACGCTTTCGAGCCACCTCGTCGGGCGTCAGCAGCAGCTCGCCACCTTGATCAAGCAGAGTGACGCGACGTTCCAGGCTGTCGGCGCAGGCTCCGGAGCGCCCCTTCGCAAGACGGTGTTCGAGCTCCCGAACGCGTTGATGCACGTCAACCATGCCATGAGCAGCCTCCAGCAACCGCTCCACCAGACTGGTCTGGCTCTTCGAGCCCTCGAACCGGGCGCCAAGGCCCTCGGACGCTCTGACGCGAACCTGCGGGGATTCCTTCGCGATGCGGTCCCGGTCGCGGCCCAGGTCCCCGCTGTGGCCGCCCAGTCGATTCCTGCCGTCGAAGACCTGACCAAGACCTTCGCCGACGCCCAGCCTCTCGCCGACCAGGTGGAGCAGGCGCTGGCCGATCTGCTTCCGCCCCTGCAGTACCTGGCCCCGTACGCGGTCGACATGCAGGAGCTGTTCCTCCGCGGCCGCAGCTTCGTGTCGGAGGGCCCCAGACCCGGCGTGCGCTACGCCCGACTGGGGGTCACGCCCGGTGTCAACACCATCACCGGAGCGATCTTCCCGTCCAGCAACCTGCCCCAGGACAACTACCCGGCTCCCGGGGTCGCCCAGTTCGACCGCGCCAAGGGCCTGCTGCCGACCGGTCTCCTTCCCGGAGGGAAGAAATGATGACGAACCGAAGCAAGTCCGTGCTCTCAGCCCTGCGGCCGAGGACCCCGAAGGCGATGGGAATGGTGGTGCTTGCAGCTCTCGCGCTGTTCGCCATCTTCTCCTTCGACCACCCGCGCATCCTGACGACCCTGTCTCCAGGTCAGCACCTCAACGCTGCGTTCACGACCGGCTACAAGCTGTCGCCCTACGACAGCAACGTGAAGATCGCGGGCGTCAAGGTCGGCGTGGTCACAGGTCTCACGCACAGTCCCACCAACGGCCAGATCGTGTCGATGAAGCTGGACGAGGGCACCCGCGAGAAGCTCGGGAGCGCACCGAGCGCGAACATCCGGCCCACGCTGCTCCTCGGCGGCACCTACTACGTCGAGCTGGTTCCCGGTGGCTCGAAGCGGGCCGTGGCCGACGGCAGCACGATCCCGGTCAGCCGGACCACCGTTCCGGTCGAGCTGGACAAGGTGATCAGCACCGTGACGCCGACGGCGTCCGAGTCGGTCAAGGGCACGGTCGCCAAGCTGGACGAGACGCTCAAGAACGGTGGCACCAGCCAGGTTCAGACGTTGATCGACTCCGGACCGAGCACGCTCGGCCCCGCGTCGCAGGTTCTCGCAGGCCTTGAGGGAACGAGACCCGGCGAGGACCTCGCGGCACTGGTGGGGAGCACTCAGAACCTTGCCGCCGCACTCACCCGGAAGCAGGGCCGTCTGGGGTCGATCATCGACAACCTGGACACGGCATCCGCGACCCTGGCCAGTACCAGTGCTGCCCTGGCCGCGACGATTTCGTCCGGTCCTTCGACGCTCAACGTGACCCGCACCGGGCTGACCGACCTGAACGCGACACTCGACCAGCTCCGGGTCACGGCGACGACGTTCCGACCCGCCGCGAGCGAGCTGAACGGCGTCCTGACCACCCTCGGGCCGGTCCTGAAACGCGCCCGGCCCGTGATCGCCAACACCAGGACCGTCGCCCAGGACGCTCGTCCGCTGGTCCAGGACCTGGTGCCGACAGCCACCCTCGCCACCGGGGTCCTCGACGATGTCAAGGGCCCGGTGCTCGACAGGCTCAACGGTCCGATCACCACTGCTGTCATGTCGCCCTGGCACGGCACGGGCATCTACAACGGCGGGGGCAACGACCAGCCGCTGTACAAGGAGACCGGCTACCTGCTCGCCAAGACCGCCGATGTCTTCCAGTTCCACGACAACAACGGCGCCAGCGGACGTCTCATGGCCGGTGTCGGCCTCAGCACCGCGGGCGGGATCGTCGACCACTCGCTCGAGGAGTACCTCCAGTCGCTCGGTTTCGGGCTGCCTCTGGGACCGCACGAGGGGTCCAACGCCAACGAACCCGGCGGACTGTCACTGCCCAACAAATCAGCAGCCCCCGCGAAGCCCAACGGCCTCTCGGTGATTGCGCAGCTGCTTCAGCTGCCATGGCTCACAGGGAGTTCGAAATGAGTGTTCAGACAAGGGCGTCACAGTGGAAGGAAAAGCTGGCGACCGTGCCTGGTCTCGGCCGGGACGTGACCGCAGTGGTCCTCATGCTCGTGGTCGGCCTGATCGCCACCGTGGCCATCAAGTCCAACCTGGGCGGCACCTACCCCTGGAGCGCAAGCACGATCGTCCGAGCCGAGTTCTCCCAGGTCCCCGGCCTCAACCCACAGAGCAAGACCGCGGTGACCATCGCCGGCGTCACGGTCGGGACCGTCACCCACACCGAGGCGACCGACCACAACACCGCGATCATCACCATGAAGCTGGACGGCAGCTACACGTTCTACGGCAACGCGCGCGCAGTCCTGCGGCCGAAGAATCCGCTGGACGAAATGCAGATCGAGCTCAACCAGGGCTCACCGGCAGCGGCGCCGCTAGCCTCGTCGACCCCGATTCCGGTGTCCCAGACCGAGCGACCTGTTCAGGCCGACGACATCCTTGACCACCTCGACGCACGGTCACAGCAGGCCATGACCGACCTCATGGTCGAGTCCGATGCGGCGCTCACCCATGCTCCGACCCAGCTGGCCGGCGGCCTGAGCCAGACATCGGCCACCCTGGATGCCCTGGAGCCGGTCGTCAAGGCACTGCAGACCAGGCGGGCCAAGATCGCCCAGCTCGTGACAGCCCTGTCTGAGATCTCGTCTGCGGTGGGCCAGAACGACCAGCGGGTCACGCGGCTGGCCGGTGCCACCGAGCAAACCCTGTCGGTTCTCGCCGCGAACGACGGTGCCTTGCGGCAGAGCATCAACCAGTTGCCGGGCCTGTCCACCCAGCTCCGCGACACCCTCACCAGCACTCAGGCGTTGACCACCCAGCTCAACCCGACGCTGGTCAGCCTCAACAACGCCTCAGGCGCCCTTCCGCCCGCCCTAGAGCGCTTCCGCTCGACCTTGGTCAACCTGGGCAAGACAGTCGACGCAGCCAGGCCCGTGCTGGACAAGGCCGTCCCCGTGATCGCCGACCTGCGCCCGACGGTGGCCAATGCTCGAACGGCGCTCGGCACCTTGTCGTCGGTCACCGGGGCGCTCAACGCGGACACCCAGACGGTGATGTCCTACCTCACCGACATCAAGGCCTTCGTCTACAACACCACGTCGGTGTTCGGGGCCGGTGACGCCAACGGGAGCATCATCCGCGGCCACCTGATGGTGCCGCTCCCCGGTGGCGGCGTGCTGCCCAATCCGCTCAGCAACGTTCCGGGAGGCAAGTGATGAAGAGCATCTTCGGGGGCGCCACGGGCAGGGTGATCACCCTGGGCATCTTCTTCGCGACCTGCGCCGTGATCATGGGCGTGCTGTACACCGGTACCGGCGAGCCGCTGCCGTTCATCAGCCAGAAGAAGTACACCGTGAGCGTCGACTTCAAGGACGCCGACAACCTGGTCAAGGCCGCCCAGGTCCAGGAGGCCGGCATCCTCGTCGGAGAGGTCCGCAGCATCACCCGCGTCGACGCCAACACGCTGCGCGTCACGTTGACGCTGAACAAGGACGCGGCGCCGATCCACCAGGGCGCCCGGTTCCGTCTGGGTTCGCGCACGTTGGTCGGCGAGTCCTACCTCGCCCTGACGGACGGCAACGGTCGCGTGGTGCCGGACAACAACCAGCTGCCCGCAAGCGCCGCCGAGCCGAGTGTCCAGCTCGACGACGTGCTCGCCAGCGTCGATGCCAACACCCGTGGGCAGCTCCGCAGCCTGCTGCGAGGACTCGGTCAGGGCACGGCGGGGACCGGCTCGGACGTCTCCTCCTTGATGACCGGGCTGGGCTACCTCGGTCGGGGCGGCCATACCGCCCTCGCCGCGATCTCGGCCCAGTCGCAGGACCTCGAGTCGCTGGCACGTGAGACCTCGACGGTTCTCCAGGCCCTCGACACGGGTCAGGGTGAGATAGCCGATCTGGTCACCGGCGCCAACACCGTCACCAAGGCCACTGCGGGCCAACAGGCCGCGATCGAGCGGACCCTGCGACTTGCACCCGACGTACTGACCACCGCCACGACGGCATCGGACTCGCTCACCACGCTGTCGGGCGCGTTGGGGCCCGTGGCCACGGACCTGCGGGCAGCAGCGCCGAACCTGACCCTGGCGCTGGACGAACTGCCGGCGACGACCACCGACCTGCGCGGCATGATGGCTCCGCTCTCGCGGGTCCTCCGCGAGGTTCCGGCGACCTTGACGCGCATCCCGCAGAACGGGGTCGATCTTCGAGCGTTCATCCCGCAGGCACACTCCACCCTCAACGACGTCAACCCGATGCTCGCGTACGTCCGCCCCTACGGCCCGGAGCTGTCGGCGTACTTCGCGAACTTCAACGCGGTCCTGAACTACCGCGACGAGAACGGTGCGTACTACCTGCGCCTGACCCCGCTGCTGAACACCAACTCGGCGCAGCTGCCGGTCAAGGTTCCTAACCTCCTCGGCAACTACACCAACGCGTTCCCGGCTCCTGGCTCCGGGGCCCGCCCCGGTCCGTTCACGGGGACCTATCCGAGAGTGCAGCGCGAAGGCCAATGAGGTTCTTGACGGGGCGCTTCCTGGTCGGGTTGATGCTCACCGCCGCTGCTGCGGCGGTGGTGGGCATCGGGCTGACCCAGGTGCGTACCGACACGACCACGGCTTCGTTCCTGCCGCTCAACGACCCGACCCAGAAGGCCACGATCGAGGCCGCGCGCTCCTTCGGCGGCGACCCGATCGTCGTCCTCGCCGAGTCGGGCAAACCTGCGGCGCTGCTCGAAGGCGACCAGATCACCAAGCTGGTCGGACTCGAGGGTGCGCTCTCCCGGCTGCCCGACGTTGCTGTCGTCTACGGGCCCGGCACCGTGCTCAACCAGGTCGCCTCGTCGGCCCAGGACATGCTCGCCACGATCTCAGGCCGGCGCGACGGGATCCAGGCAGCGGCACGCATCAAGGCACAGGCAGCCGGGAAGAGCCCGGCCGCAGTAGCGGCAGCAGTGGCTCAGTCCGTCCAGGCCTTCGACGTCCGGTACGGCGCACTCCTCGTCAAGGGTCTGCCCGCCGGACTCCCCACGCTCCACAACTCCAGATTCGTGCAGTCCGTCGTCTTCGACCAGGACGGGCAGCCTCGCGTGCAGTGGCGGTTCGTCGTGCCGCGTCCCGATGCGGTCGCCATCGTCGTGCGACCGCGCGACCAACTCGATCAGGCGGCTACCGAGCGGCTCGTCAAGGCCACGAAGGCGGTCGTGAACAGCGCCGGGCTGCACACCACCAGGGTCACCGTGACCGGCATGCCCGTGGTTGCGGCCGGTCTGGGTGGCCTGTTGCGCCGCGAGATCCCGGTCGTCGGTGCCTGTGCGCTCGCCCTGATCGGAGCTTGCTACCTGTTCCTGCCCTGGCTTTCCCGTAAGCGTCATCGCCTGTTGCCACTCGCTGCCACCCTTGCCGCGACCGCCGTGACGCTTGCGGCCTTCGGTTGGCTCCACCACCCGGTCTCGCTGGGGGTCGTCGCCTTCCTGCCGATCCTGTTGGGAACCGGGAGCGACTTCCCGGCCTACCTCGTCCGCGGCGCCGACCGACGTCGTGTGATCGTCACGGCCACGGCCGCAGCCGCAGGATTCGCAACCCTGGGGCTCTCCCCGGTGCCGTTCGTCCGCGACCTCGGGCTCTCCCTGGCTGCGGGCGTTCTGCTGGCCATCGGGTTCGGGCTGTGGGCAAGCCGGCTGGTGGACCGATCCGCCACCGCCATCCTGCAGCGCGACGCCGTCACGACGACCGTGTCCAAGCCGGCTCTCGGTTGGGCAGCTCGCGCTGGGCTCCTCGCCGTTGCCGCAGGGATCTCCGTGACCGGCTGGATCGCGCTCCCCCACCTTCGGATCGAAGGTCAGCCGGAACGCCTGGCCGCCGGTGCACCAGCACTGACCGACGCCCATCACGCTCAGAGCGTCCTCGGGTCGGCCGGTGAGGTCGACATCCTGGTCCGCGGGACCAATGTCATCACCCCGGCCTCGCTGGCCTGGATGACCGAGGTCGAGGACGTGACCCTCCAGGACTTCGGCGATCAGCTCCACCCCGTGGTCAGCCCGCCCACCTTGCTTGCCTTCCTCGGACCCAATCCGACGGCCGAACAGCTCCAGGCCGGCTTGAACCAGTTGCCCCCCTACCTGCTGAGCTCCGTGATCCGTCAAGACGGCAAGGAAGCAGTGCTCAGCTTCGGCATCAAGCTCGGCGACGTCGGTAGCCAGCAGACGCTGCTGAACGATCTCCGCAGAGCCATCCCGACGCCGCCTCGAGGTCTGCGTGTCGACCTCGCCGGCCTGCCGGTCGTGACGGCCCGCGGCTACCAGTTGATCTCCAGCAACAGATATCTCACCGGGCTTGTCGGGATCGCGGCCGCCGGACTGGTCCTGCTGATGGGCTTGCGTCGGAAGTCCGATGCCCTTCGCGGGATCCTGGCAGCAGGGCTGGCGACGGGGTGGGGGCTCGCAGTTGCGTTGGCCTTCGGCATCTCCTTGACCCCGCTGACTGTCGCGCTCGGATCGTTGGCCACTGCTACGGCCTGTGAGTTCAGCGTGCTGCTCGGCGGTCCGCACGATGCGCGGGTCCGTCGCTCCGTGCTGGTCGCCGCTGCGGCCGCGACGTGTGGCTATCTCGCCCTGACGGTCTCCGGGCTGACCGTGATCCAGAACTTCGGGCTGTTCCTCGCCGCCACCGTGCTGTTGTCACTCGTGGCGGCGCAGGTGGTCCGCCTGCTGATGCCCGAACGAGCTGTTGCGCCCGAGGTGGCCGCGTTGCCCGTCGACTCCCGAGAAGAGGTATTGGTATGAACGTCCTGAGCCAGATCCGCTTGCCGAAGAAGCCACTGCTGCGTGCGGTGCTCGCCGTCCTGGTCCTGGCTGTCGTAGCCGGTGGAGTGGTCGGCGGCATCAAGAAGTTCACCGGCCTCCCTGGTGACGCGGCCTTCAAGTACAGCAATGCCGTCGTGACCCAGAGCGAACTCGACAACCGGATCGAGCTGCTCGGCGCGCTCTACGGCATCAAGGCGCCGACGGGTACGAAGGCGAAGGCGACGTTCGAGCGGGACTCGGCGAAGGCCGTCGCGGTAAGCATGATCCTCGACCACGCTGCCGCTGCACGGAACATCGTCATCGCCGACAAGTCGGCGCGGGACACGCTCGCAACCATGATCAGCACTCAGCTCGGCTCCAACGCCGCCTTCATCAAGATCCTCGCGGAGTTCGGGGTGAACGAGCAGGACGTCCTGGACGAGATCAAACGGCAGCAGGCGACTGCCCGACTGTTCCAGGTGGTGACCAAGGGCGCCGTAGCGTCGGTCACGGATGCGCAGGCCCAGGCCTTCTTCGAAAAGAACCCCTCCCAGTTCTCGGTGCCGGAGACTCGCCATGTCGCCAACATCGTGGTGGCCACCCGACAGGAAGCGGAGGCGATCCTGGCCCAGCTCAAGGCGGGAAAGAACTTCGCAGCGCTCGCGCAGAAGACCTCGCTCGACGACAGCACCCGCAGCTCTGGTGGCGATCTCGGCACTGTCGCCGCCGCCAAGCTCGAGAACACCTACGCCACGGCGGCCTTCTCGACACCGGTCGGTGGCGACTTCGGGCCGGTACAGACCAAGTTCGGCTGGAACGTGGGCACCGTCCTGGCGATCAAGCCAGGTACGACCGCCACCTACGCGACTGCCAAGGCCCAGGTCGTGGCGACGTTGCAGTCACAGGTCGCGATGAAAGCGTGGGACGCCTTCCTCGCCGATCAGATCAAGCAGGCGAACGTCGACTACGCCTCGGCGTACCGACCTGCGAATCCGGACGCCCTGCCTGCTGCCCAGCCCGGCGTGCCGAGCGCGTCTGCATCGGTAGCGCCGTGATCGTCGCGGCGGTCTCCTTTGCCTTTGCCTTTGCCTGTCTGGGCATTGGCAGGTGGGGGCGCCACAACTCCGCCGATCTTGTACCGCAGACCCTCACCGCCGACAGCCGGGCAAAGAACGAACGGTCACTGCGACGAGGCGCCTGGTCGATGACCATCTTCGGCGGTCTTTTCGTCGTGAGCGGGTTGATCGCCGGGGTCAGCGCCGCGATGGGAGTCGGGAGTTGAAACCCCCCGGTAGGAGGGGAAAGCCACCCCCGTACGGCGACGACCTGCGGCCACCCGCCCCGCGAGCATGGAGACACGGTCCCGGAGGCGGCACCG
>NZ_JAOPXI010000038.1 GCF_025965215.1 Marmoricola sp. | reverse complement strand
CTGACCATCGACCACACCGGTGACGGCACGCTGATCCACGCGCGGGTCAGCGAAGCGTTCGCCGGTGAGCTGGAGCTCTACACCCTGACCGGTACGCCGGAAGCCTGACCGGCTGGCCGTGAGTAGGGTCGCGGGCATGAAGCGACCGGTCACGCTGGTACTCGTCGTCCTGCTGGCCTGCACCGGTCTGCTGTCAGCATCGGCCTGGGCGGCTGCCGACCCCATGACGATCACGGCGTACGACGCCGACTACACGGTGTCGGCGACCGGGGACCTGAGGGTCGCTGAGACGCTGACCGTGAACTTCTCGATGCCCCGGCACGGCATCTTCCGGACGTTCGATCCCTTCACCCCGGGGCCGGAAGCCGTCACCGTGACCCGTGACGGGAAGCCGGAGCAGTTCTCTGCCGAGCCGCTCGCCGACGGCAGCGCCAACGAGATCAGGATCGGCGACCCGAACGTGACGATCACCGGCACCCACGTCTACCGGATCGGCTACCGGTTGAGGTCGGCGGTCGATCCAGGACACTTCTTCTGGTCCGTCATCCCCGCAGAGTGGGACGCGATGATCGACCGGGCGCACATCGTGGTGCATCTGCCCTATCGGGCGTCCGCGCTGCTGTGCACCATCGGTGCGCCCGGGGTCCGGCCGTGTCACGCGACCGGTGCGGACACGCCTACGGTCCGGCTCACCACCGGACCGCTTGAGCCGAGGACTGGCGTGACCATCACGACAGTCGCGGCAGGACCGGTCACCCCGGCCGCAGGCGGGACCGCGTCGAGCAGCACCTGGTCGGCGCGCTTCCTGGTCCTTCTCCGTTCGCTGGGTGTGCGCTTCTGACCTCGGTAGGGTCGCTGCATGCAGAGGATCGTGGGCTGGGTCGTCGGACTGATCGTGCTGGCCGTCGTGATCATCATCGGCGGTGTCGATTTCTCCAGCAGCACCATCACCACGGACACCGCGGAGATCACCGACTACCAGGCCGCGTTCGACGTGGCGGCCGACGGCGAGCTCAAGGTCGTGGAGACCCTGACCGTGAACTTCCCGGACTACAAGCACGGGATCTTCCGGTTCTTCGACACCCGGTTCCCCGGGCACCCCAAGGACCGGGTGCTGCCGACGGACATCCAGGTCACGATGGATCACCAGGCCGAGCCGTTCTCCCTGCACACCGAGAACCGTGGTCGCTACCAGGTCGCGCAGATCGGGTCGGCCGGCACCACGATCACCGGCACCCACGTCTACCAGATCAGCTACGACATCAAGGGCGCACTGATCAAGGGCACCACCACGACGACCCAGTTCTACTGGAACCTGATCCCCGGCGGTTGGCGCAACACCATCGACAAGTCCGAGCTGACGGTGCACCTGCCGGCCGCAGCGTCGGACCTGAAATGCGTTGTGGGGGTGGGATCGGGCACCCCCTGCACCGCGGCCGGTCAGGACTCCACCAACCTGAGGGTCGTCACCGGTCAGCTCGCCCCGAACACCCCGGTGACGATCAGCGCAGGCATGAACATCCCGACTCCCGCTGCGAACACGCTGCCGTGGAGCAGCAGCCTGGACCCGGTCCTCGGCCGGCACCCGGCACTCCTGGTGATCATCGTCGTCTTGGCCGCCCTGCTCGCCCTGGGTGGCGCGCTCCTGAGCCGCTCGACCAAGGAAGAAGATCCGGCGTTCCCGCTGCTCTACGCCCCGCCGGACGGAATCGGCCCCGCCCAGGCGTCCTACATCCTGACCGAGACGGTGCACAAGAAGGCGTTCATCGGCACCCTCATGTACGCGGCCGAGCAGGGCGCCGTGGACCTCAAGCTGGAGGACCAGAGCTGGACGGTCACCGGTGCGGCCGACACGACCACCTGGACCAAGATCGACGGGGTCACCCAGCAGACGCTGATGAGCCTCGGCATCAACGCCCCCGGGGCTAGCTTCACGTCCTCGCCGACGTCCGTGTCGGCCGGACAGCAGCTGAAGGGCGCGCTCTCCGCGTTCGACTCGAACACCAAGGGATGGGCGAAGATCGACGGCTTCATGGTGAGCAGCGGCCTGGGTGCCGGCGGCATCGTGGTCTTCGCGCTGACCTGGATCCTGACGATCTACCTCGGTGCCTTCAACCCGCTGCACATGTCGATCATCGCTGTGGTGCCCGGCCTGTTCGGGGTCACCTCGATGGGCCTGGCCGCGACGGGTTCGGGCACGAAGCGCACCGCCACCGGTCGCGACCTGTGGTCGCGCACGGGCGGGTTCCGGCGGATCCTGTCGACAGAGTCGGCCGAGAACCGTTTCGACTTCGCCGGGCGCAAGGAGCTGTACATCTCGTTCCTGCCGTGGGCGGTCGCATTCGACTGCGCGGACACCTGGGCCAGGAAGTACAAGCTGGAGACCAGTGAGGAGCCGCCGATACCGAACTACTTCCTCGGGTACAGCGCCCTGTACGCCGGGAGCGCGATCGGCAGCATGGTCGACTCCTTCGATTCCTCGATGTCCTCGGCGGTGTCGGCGTACGACGCCACCCAGAGCTCGTCGTCCGGCGGCGGGGGCGGGTTCGGCGGCGGCGGAGGCGGCGGTGGTGGCGGCGGAGGCTCGTGGTGACCCACGAGTAGTCCCGGGAGTAGTCACCGTCCTGTTCAATAGTCTCGAACCCCGAGAAAGGGAGTCCCATGATCCTCGCAATTGTCATCGTCGTCATCGTCGTCCTGCTGGTCCTGTTCGGCATCTCCGGCTTCAACAAGCTGCGCAAGGCCGACATCGGGGCGCAGGAGGCCCTGGGCGGGATCGACGTCCAGCTGACCCGGCGTGCCGACCTGATCCCGAACCTGGTCGAGACGGTCAAGGGGTACGCCGCGCACGAGTCCGGCGTCTTCGAGGCCGTCACCCAGGCCCGGGCCGGCCTGGCCGCTGCCGCCAAGGGTGACGACGTACAGGCCAAGGCCGCCGCCGACCAGGCTCTGAGCCAGGCGCTCGTCCGGGTCAACGCGGTCGCCGAGGCGTACCCGGATCTGAAGGCCAACCAGCAGTTCCTCGACCTGCAGGCGCAGCTGAAGGACACCGAGGACAAGATCTCGTTCGCGCGGACCTACTACAACGACGCGGTCGCGACGCTCAACAAGATCGTCGTCACCGTGCCCACCATGTTCTTCGCGGGCATGGCCAACGTGAAGACGCGCACGTTCTACGAGGCCCCGGCCGGTCAGGACGTCGCCCCGAGCGTCAACTTCGGTACGCCGACCTCGCCGCCCGCCCCGCAGGCGCCGGCAGCACCGCCGGCTCCGCCGACCGCCTGACGTACTCGGGTGCCTCGAAACCAGCCCGTGACCTAACCGGCTCCGACCACGTCGGTCTCGCTCAGGCGCTGCGCGATCCAGATCGGTACGGCGGACAGCACGATCAGCGTGGCTGCGACGACATTGACGACCGGTGTCTGGTTGGGACGGAAGAGGTTCTGGAAGATCCAGATCGGCAACGTCTGCTCGTGGCCGCCTGCCGTGAAGGTCGTCACGATGATCTCGTCGAACGACAGCGCGAACGACAGCAGGCCGCCGGCGAGCAGCGCGGAGCGCAGCAGCGGGTAGGTGACCAGCCTGAAGGTCGTAGATGGTCGGGCGCCGAGGTCGGCCGAGGCTTCCTCCAGGCTCGAGGACATCCGGCGCAGCCGTGCCTGGACGTTGTTGAACACGGTGACGATGCAGAACGTCGCGTGCGCGACCACGATCGTGAAGAAGCCGAGCGAGAGTCCGAAGATCGTGGTGAACGCGTTGTTGAGCGCCAGCCCGGTGACGATCCCGGGCAGGGCGATCGGCAGGATGATCAGCAGCGAGACCGCGTTGCGGCCGAAGAAGTGCGCCCGCTGCAGGGCCATCGCGGCCATCGTGCCGAGCACCAGGGCGATGGTCGTGGCGAGCAGGCCGACCTCGACGCTGACCAGCAGTGCGTGCCGGGCTCCGGTGGAGTGTCCGGCCGCGTTCCACCAGCGCAGCGTCAGGCCGCTCGGCGGCCAGGCGAACGACTTGCTGACGTTGAAGGAGTTCAGCACCACCAGGGCCAGTGGTACGTACACGATCATGAGCACCAGTCCGGTGCAGGCGGCGAGCCCGGCCTTGAGGCGTCCGCTGATCGTCATCGCCGGTTCCTCACAGGTTCTCCAGGGCGCCGGTACGACGGACGATGCCGAGGTAGCCAAGCATGACGATCACCGGGACGATCGCGTAGGCCGCAGCGAAGGGCAGGTTGTTGGCGACGCCGTAGTTGTCGGCGACCACGTTTCCGAGCATCTGCGTCGGCCCGCCGACGATCTTCACCGCGATGTAGTCGCCCATGGTCAGCGAGAACGTGAAGATCGACCCGGCGACCAGCGCCGGGAAGACCGACGGCAGCACCACCCGACGGAAGGTGGCACGTGCCGGCGCGCCGAGGTCACTGCTTGCTTCGAGCAGAGAGTCCGGGAGCTTCTCCATGCCCGCGAAGACCGGCAGGATCATGTACGGCAGCCACAGGTAGGCGAGCGTGATCACCAGTCCCGTCAGGCCGTAGCCCGGCGAGATTCCCAGCCAGGACAGCGGGCCGGAAGTCGAGAGCATGCCGCGCCACGCGTACGCCTTGACCAGGTACGAGGCCCACAGGGGCATCAGCACCGCGATCACGAGCAGCCGCCTGAGCCGGGGGCTGGCGACCTTGGCCATGAAGAACGCGATCGGCAGCGCCAGCACCGCGTCGACGAGCGTGACGAGCACCGCGACACCGAGGGTGCGCAGCGTGATCGTCCGGTAGACCGAGCCCTGGAAGAGCTCTCGGAAGTTGTCGAGCGTGAACACCCGGACCAGGTCGCCGGTGAACTCGTTGGTCGTCCAGAACGCCGCGAGGAAGAGCGCGCCCAAGGCCCCGAGGTAGGCAACTCCCAGCCACAGCAGTGGGGGCAGCAGGAGCAGCCCCGTCCTGGGTCCGGGGGGCCTGGGGCGCGTCGACATCAGTGCTGGCTCAGCCCTTGATCGCAGTCCAGGCCTGCGTCCAGTCGGCGTACGTCGTGCACTTCACGTTCGTGCGGCCGTCAAGGCACGTCGAGACCGGCGTGGTCCAGTACCAGAGCTTCTTGGCGTAGGCCTCGTCGCCGGCGTGGAACGTCGTGCAGAACGACGGGTCCTTGTCGGTGCTCGCGATCACGCTGCAGGCCTTGGCGTTGGCCGGGGCCTCGCCGAAGTAGTACGCCGAGGCCGCGTTTCCCGCCGGGCCGCCGATGTAGTCCAGCCAGGCGTAGGCGCAGTTCGGGTGCTTGGACTTGCTCGCGATCATCCAGGTGTCCGACCAGCCGGTCGAGCCCTCCTTCGGGACGAACGCCTTGATCGGCTTCTTGTCGGCAGCGATCAGGTTCACGATGAACTGCCAGGACGTCCCGATCACCGAGTCGCCGTTCTCGAAGGCCTGCTGCTGCTTGAGGTAGTCCGACCAGTACTCCGAGACCTGGTGGCGCTGGGTCTTCAGGATCGCGACCGCCGCGGCGAGCTGGGTCGCGTCCAGCGCATAGGGGTTCTTAATACCGAGGCTCGGCTGGGTGTTCTTCAGATACAACGCGGCGTCGGCGATGTAGATGGGGGAGTCGTACGGCGTGATCTTGCCGGCGTACGGAGAGGTCGGCGAGAAGACGCTCGCCCAGCTCGTCGGCGCCGGCTTGACCACGTTGGGGTTGTAGGTCAGCAGGTTCGCGCCCCAACCCTGCGGCATCCCGTACATCTGGCCGTTGACCGAGTTGTACGGCTGGTTCTTCAGGAAGCTGCGGATGTCACCGTAGTTCTTGAGCAACGAGGTGTTGACCGGGGCCACGTCTCCTGCGGCGATCAGGCGCAGGGTGGCGTCACCGGACGCCGAGACGACGTCGTAGTCGCCGGTCTTGATCAGGTTGACGGCCTCGTCCGAGGTGCCGAAGTACTTCACCGTCGCCTGGCAGCCGGTCGCCTTCTCGAACGGCGTCACCCAGTCGGTCTTCGGGTCGTTCGTGCCGTCCTCGGCGTACCCGGGCCAGGCGAGGATGCTGACCGCACCCTCGTTGGCGCCGAGCTTCTTGGCCATCGGTACATCGGGGGCCTTGAACCCGCTCGCGGTGCCCGAGCTCCCGCACCCTGTCAGGACGAGTGCACCGACGGCGGCTGCGATGGCCAGTGTGGTAGCGCGTTTCATGCGGACTCCTCGGTTGGTGGTTGCAGTTCGATGACGTGCTCCGGGAGCCAGCCCAGCTGGATCCGGTCCCCGCGACGGCTCACACCGTCGTCGGTCAGGTTCTGCCGGAGCACGGTCAGGGTCGGGGTTGCTCCGGTCGCATCGGGCGGGGCGTCGAGGTCGACCACATAGTGGTTGGCCGAACCCAGGTAGACGACGTCGCGAACCGTGCCGGCGGCCGTGCTCGCGCCGTCCGGTACGTCGGTGAGGTGGATCTTCTCGGGTCTGATGCTGAACATGCCCTCGCGCCCGATGACGCTCCTGGCTGCCGCTCCGCTGAGCAGGTTGGAGGTACCGACGAAGCCGGCAACGAAGGCGCTCGTCGGGCTCTCATACAGTTCGCGCGGTGTCGCGACCTGCTGGATCCGGCCCTCGTTGAAGACGGCGATCCGGTCGCTCATGGTGAGCGCTTCCTCCTGGTCGTGGGTGACGAAGAGGAAGGTGATCCCGACCTCGCGCTGGATCTCCTTGAGCTCGATCTGCATCTCCCGACGCAGCTGGAGGTCCAGGGCTCCCAGCGGTTCGTCGAGCAACAAGACCTTCGGGCGGTTGACCAGCGCGCGGGCGAGCGCGACCCGCTGCCGTTGACCGCCGGAGAGCTGGCTGGGACGCCGATCGCCGTGGGCGTCGAGCCGGACCGTGGCCAGCGCCTCGGAGGCGCGGGATCGACGTTCGGCCTTGGCGACCTTCTTGACCCGCAGGCCGTACTCGACGTTCTCGAGCACGCTCATGTGCGGGAACAGGGCGTAGTCCTGGAAGACGGTGTTCACGTCGCGGCGGAACGGTGGCATAGCGGTCACGTCGGTGCCGGCGAGCTCGATCGTTCCGGTCGTCGGCTGCTCGAACCCGGCGATCATCCGCAGCACGGTGGTCTTCCCCGACCCGGACGGTCCGAGCATGGAGAAGAACTCGCCGTCGGCGATGTCCAGGCTGAGGTTGTCCACGGCACGGACGGATCCGAAGGTCTTTGCCACGTTCGTCAACCGAATCGATGGCGAGACTGCATGGTCACGCATGAATCAGAAGGTAGTGAAGGTTCCGGCAGCGCGCCAACGAACCGGGAAACGAATCGGTATCGGTTGGCTGTCCGTTGATGCGCAGCCGTGCCCGACCGGGTGACGGTGGTTCCGTGCCCTCGTAGGTCGGAGCAAGCGCATAAGGTGCTCGGGTGCCTGATCCCGAGCCACCCACCGACAAGCCGTCGGTGCG
This sequence comes from Marmoricola sp., assembly GCF_025965215.1. Taxonomy (GTDB): domain Bacteria; phylum Actinomycetota; class Actinomycetes; order Propionibacteriales; family Nocardioidaceae; genus Marmoricola. The sequence continues at coordinate 16,514 of NZ_JAOPXI010000038.1, read as the reverse complement.
CGACGTGCTCGCGGCCGCGGTCGCGGCGGTCAACGGGTCCGAGCGACCGGGGCAGATCCAGATGGCCGAGGCCGTCAGCGCTGCGATGGAGTCCGGCCAGCACCTGCTCGTCCAGGCAGGCACCGGCACCGGCAAGTCGCTGGGCTACCTGGTCCCGGCGCTGCTGCACAAGAATCGCGTCGTCGTCGCCACAGCCACCCTGGCGCTCCAGCACCAGCTCGTGGAGCGCGACATCCCCGCGCTGGTCGAGGCCGCAGCCGGCGTACTGCACGAGGAGGCGCGGTACGCGGTCCTGAAGGGTCGCTCGAACTACGCGTGCCTGCACCGCGTCCGTGAGGGCGTCCCCGATGACCAGGGCACCCTGGTCGACCTGCCCGAGGGCTCGATCGGTGCCGAGGTCGTCGCGATGCGCGAGTGGATCGAGGCCGAGGCCAAGGAGTCCGGTTCCGGTGAGCGCGACAACGCGCCGCGGCACACCGACCGGGTCTGGCGCCAGGTCAGCGTCAGCCACCGCGAGTGCGTCGGTGCCGCCAAGTGCCCCTACGGTGCCGAGTGCTTCGCCGAGCGCGCCAAGGACAAGGCTGCCAAGGCGCACGTGATCGTCACCAACCACTCGCTGCTCGCGATCGACGCGATCGAGGGCATCCCGATGATCCCCGAGTACGACGTCGTGGTGATCGACGAGGCCCACGAGCTGACCGCCCGGGTCACCCAGGCCGCGACCGACGAGCTCTCACCGGGCGACGTCGAGCGGACAGCGCGACGGTCCCAGCGGCACGTCGAGGGTGAGGCGGACGACCTGGACGACGCGGCCGAGGCGCTGCGCCACGCCCTCGACTCGGCCCCCGGCGGGCGGCTGGAGACAGTCCCGCAGGAGATCGCCGATGCCCTGGTGCTGGTGCGCGATGCCGCCCGGGCGCTGGTCAGTGCGTTCCCCAAGCAGACGCCGGGGACCGACGGCGACGTCGACGCCGGTGCGACCCAGGCCAAGGGCTGGGCGCAGGAGATCTTCGCGACCGCGGACCGGATGGCAGCCGGCTCCGAGTACGACGTGCTGTGGGTCAACGAGCGCGAGGTCCGTCGCGGCGGCAACCAGCTCTGCGTGGCGCCGCTGAACGTGGCCGGCCCGATGCGCGACAAGCTGCTGGCCGACAAGACGGCCGTCTTCACCTCGGCCACCCTCAAGCTCGGCGGCGACTTCACCGTCGTCGCCGGCTCGGTCGGGCTGGACCGCGACGACGAGGGGGACACCTGGCAGGGCATCGACGTCGGCTCGCCGTTCGACTACGCCCAGCAGTCCATCCTGTACGTCGCCAGCCACCTGCCGCAGCCCGGTCGCGACGGCCTCCAGAAGGCCCAGCTCGACGAGATCGTCGACCTCGTCGATGCCGCGGACGGCCGCACCCTCGGGCTGTTCTCGAGCCGCCGCGCCGCCGAGACGGCCGCGGAGGAGGTCCGGGCCCGGTTGCCACACCTGACCACGCTGTACCAGGGCGAGGCGCAGCTGCCCGAGCTAGCACGCCAGTTCGTCAGCGACCCTCACACCTGCCTCTTCGGGACGCTGAGCCTCTGGCAGGGCCTCGACGTGCCCGGGGACACCTGTCAGCTGGTGCTGATCGACCGGGTGCCGTTCCCACGGCCCGACGACCCGCTGATGTCGGCGCGCGCGCAGGCCGCCGACAAGGCCGGTGGCAACGGCTTCATGGCCGTGTCGGCCACCCATGCTGCGCTGCTGCTCGCCCAGGGATCGGGACGACTGATCCGGACCACGACGGACCGCGGGGTGGTGGCGATCCTGGACCCTCGGGTGGTCACGGCCCGCTACGGCAGCTTCCTGCGCGCCAGCCTGCCGCCGATGTGGATGACCACCGATCCCGAGGTCGCTCGCAAGGCGCTGCGTCGCCTCAGCGGGCGCTGAGCGCGGCGAACTCGGTCGCGATCGCCGCCCCGAGGACCGCGTTGTTCCTCACCAACGCGATGTTCGCGACCAGCGAGTCGCCGCCGGTGATCTCGACGATGCGCCCGAGCAGGTACGGCGTGGTGTCCTTGCCGGTGATCCCGAGCCGGTCGAGGTCGCCGAGGGCCTGGTCGATGATCGCGTCGATCCGTTCGTGACCGATCTCGTCGGCCTCCGGGATCGGGTTGGCGACGCTGATCCCACCCGCGATGCCCAGCTCGTCCTTCGCCTGCATCAGCGCGGCGATCTCGGCCGCGGACTCGACGCGCAGCGGGACGGCGTACCCGCTGGTGCGGGTGTAGAACGCCGGGAAGTCATCGGTGCGGTATCCGAGCACGGGTACGCCGAGTGTCTCCAGCATCTCCAGGGTCAGGCCGATGTCGAGGATCGACTTCACGCCGGCCGAGATCACGGTGACGGCGGTCAGCGACAGCTCGGTGAGGTCCGCGCTGACGTCGAAGGTCGTCTGCGCGCCGCGGTGCACCCCGCCGAGTCCGCCGGTCGTGAAGACCCGGATCCCGGCCAGGGAGGCGAGCCGCATGGTGGCGGCCACCGTGGTCGCACCGTGCTCGCGGCGCGCGACGACGTACGGGAGATCGCGGATCGAGACCTTCCGGATGCTTCCCTCACCGGAGCCGAGGAGCTCGAGGCCGTCGTCGTCCAAGCCGATCCGGGGAACGCCGTCGAGGACGGCGATCGTGGCCGGCACCACCCCGTGGCTCCGCACGATCGCCTCGACCTCACGCGCCATCGCGACGTTCTGCGGGTACGGCATCCCGTGGCTGATGATGGTGCTCTCCAGGGCCAGCACCGGGGCGCCCTCGGCGAGAGCGGTCCGCACCTCGTCGGTCGGTTGCAGCTCGATCACGACGGCCTCAGCTCCTCGAGCGTGGTGGCCACCAGGGCCTCGGTCAGGTCGGGCCGGACGGCGTACGGGCTGCCGACGGTCAACCAGGCGGCCGCCGCGGCGAACCAGGCGGCGTCCTCGATGGAGGCGCCCGCGCGGAGCCGGTGCACGTACGCGGCCAGCATCGCGTCTCCGGCACCGGTCACGTTGGTGATCGGCGCAGCCGGCAGCCGCACCTGCACGGGCTCGTGCCCGGCCCGGTGCAGCGTGCTGCCCTCGACGCCGGCCCGCAGCCACACCACGTCTATGCCCTCGGCGTGCGCCTTGGCGATCGCGTCCGGCGCATCCTCGAGGTCCGACCAGGCGGCGAGCTCGGGCCGGTTCGGGGTGAACGTGTGCAAACCGGGGACCGGTCCCAGGCGTGCTGCCTTGGCCACCCCCACCGGGTCCAGGACGACCGGAACCCCCGCCGTGTGGGCCAGGCGCAGGCAGTAGGCGACCGTGTCGGAGCGGAGGTTGCCGTCGATCACCAGCCAGGAGGCGTCGGCCAGCTGATCCGCCCCGATCTCGTCAGGGGTGATCGAGTCGGTGGCCGCCATGTCCGCCACCCCGACCTCGAGGTCGCCGGTGCGGTCGAGGATCGCGGTGTAGGTCCCGGTCGGGACCTCGGGGTTGCGGCGGATCCCGGTGGTGTCGACGCCGACACCGGCCAGTCCGTCGAGCAGCAGGTCACCGGCGTGGTCATGGCCGAGCATGCCGATCAGCCGAACCGGCGACCCCAGCCGGGCGAGGTTCTCGGCGACGTTGCGTCCGACTCCACCGGGTGCGCTGACGGTGCTGCCGGGGTTGCTGCTCCCGCGGACCGTGTCGCCGGTGATCCGGGCAAGCGTGTCGAGGTTGATGCCACCGATGACGACCACGGGCCCGCTCACCCGGCGCAGGATATCCGTTCGGCTGCCAGGTCAGCGGCCAGGTCAGCGGCCAATGACGCGCGAGCCCTCCCCGTTCGTGGCAGACCACCGACGGAGAGGGCTCGCGGATCGATCAGTGGGCAGCGATCGCGTTCAGCCAGGCCGCGCCTGTGGGTGATCCGACGCCGGTGACGTCGTCGTACCCGGGAGCGACATGGATGGTCAGACCGGTGTCCGCGTCGAAGTACCTCGCCGTGTAGCTGTACCCGTTGCTGCCGTCGACGCCGTTGACGAAGTCGACCCGGACCGCTCCGGGGTACGTGGCCAGGTCTGTCTTGGTGATGTCGTTGGCACCGGCCTGGTACAGCACCGGGTTGGCGAGACCGAACTCATGTCCGGCCTTCTGCAGCGCCAGCGCGAACATGCCGGCGTACAGGGGCGAGGAGAGGCTGGTGCCGCCGATCCGGTACTCCGCGTAGGCCGCGTGGCCGTCCGGGAAGAGCTGGGTCTGGCCCACCGCCATACCGGTGGTCGGGTCACCCACGGCAGCCACGTCGGGCACGACGCGCATCGGAGCGCCGCCGTAGGTCTGCGACATGCTCGCGGGCACGACCCCGGCCTGGTACGACGGCTGCGCGAACAGCCTGCTGGTTCCGCCACCCGATCCGTAGACGTAGAACGGAGCTGCCCACGCACCGGCCGACAGCAGCGACTTGTTGGTCTCCCAACCGAGCTCGAAGAGCCGGGTGTTGGTCGAGGTGACACCGAGCGACGTACCACCGACGGCGGTCACCCACGGGCTCGAGGCCGGCCAGTCCGGCGTGGGCGTGGCGCCCGCGACGGCTCCGGTCTCGTCACCGTTGTCACCGCTGGGGAAGAACAGCGAGATGCCGGTGGCAGCAGCCTGGATGAAGATGTCGTTGGTCGGCTTGATGTTGCCCGGCGGCAGCGCCTCGGAGGAGAACCCGTAGGAGTTCGAGACGATGTCAGCAGCGTGCTTGGAGACGATCCAGTTCAGCGCCGAATCCATGTCGGCACCGTTGTTGGGCGATCCGACGTACAGGATCTTCGCGCCGGGAGCCATCGTGTGCACGGCTTCGACGTCGAGGGCTTCCTCACCGCTCCAGCCGGCAGGGTCCTTCTTCGAGGTGGCCGGGTGGCCCAGGATCCCAGGCGCAACCTGCTCGCTGTAGAGCCCGTTCAGGGTCGGCAGGCCATGGTTCGCGGAGTAGGTGTTGGCGTCCGAGAGCATCGTCGCGGACGCGAACGCGTCGATGATGCCGACGGTGACGCCGGCGCCGTTGTTGCCGTTGCTGATCGCGCCGCTCATGCCGTAGGCGCCCTGCAGCTGCGCGCCGGCGTACCCGCACGGAGCGAAGGCCGACGGAGTCGCCGGAAGCGTGGTTCCGTCAGGAGTCGGTGCGGTGGCCACCGTCTTCTCGCCCCAGTACGTCGAGCACGGAGTGCCGTTCTTGAACACCGGCGGCGGGCCGGCAGCGGAGTCGTGGTGCACCAGCGAGCCGGACTCGTCGAGTCCGATGATGCCCTCGACGCCGGTCAGCGAGTCAGGTACGACCAGCGGCGTCGAGTTGCTGCGCAGCACCTGGCCCTCGACGGCGTAGTTGGCGAAGGACGTCGAGAACGCCTTCGCTGCCTGCGCCACCGTGCCGGCTGCCTCGACGTACTTCTTGTTGGCCGGCACCGCGCCGATGGTGAAGCCCTGGCCCTTGAGCCAGCTCTTCACACTGTCGACGGTGGCCGAGCTCGGACCGTACGCGGCGGTGAACTGGGCCGCCGTGAGGAACTTGTGGTACGACGCGGACCCCGGCGTCGTCGCGGCACGGGCGTAGTCCTCGGCCGCAGCACCGCCACGCCAGTCGAGGTAGACCCGGAAGTCCACTGTGTCGCTACCGCTCGTCGTCCCTTTCTTGGCGGACGCCTTGGCCCAGCTCGGGACGCTCCCGGCGAGCGCATGGTGTGAAGCTGCTTGGGCCGGCACGGTCAGCCCGGCGAACGTGAGGACGACTGCTACTGCTGCGAGGCCCGAGAGGGACGTACGGAGCTTGCGCGACACGGAATCTCCTTCGAATGCTCAAGGGCAGCCGGATGCAGCCGCCCGTGCAGCCACTCCAGCCCGGATTCTTCTCGTCGTCAATGGGGACGCACCAGTGAATGTTGCGTATTCGTGCAGCAACACCGAAGTCCTTGCTGAACCTCAGCGCGCGGTGACGACCGCGGAGAAGGCGGACAGCTGGGTGTAGCCGATCGCGTTGTGCGCGACCACCTGGAACTTGTAGCGACCCCGCGGAAGACTGCCGTTGTACGACCGGGCCCCGGGCCTGAGCATCCGGGAGACGAAGATCCGGACGATCTGGCCGCGGGAGTTCAGCTTGAATGCGATCGCCTTGTAGCCGGTGATCGGGTAGCCGCCGTTCGTGGCGGGCGCACGCCAGTGGATGGCGGCTGTCGACGTGCCACCCGGCGTGCCGCTGACGGCCCTGCCGATCCGTGGCCTGCTCGCGCCGACGGTGAACGACCCGTACCTCGTCGGGGTCACCGTGCCGAGGTCGGAGGTACCGAACAGCTGCAGCCTGATGGCGTGTGGCCCGTTGCCGGGGTTCGTGAGCGCCAGGCCCTCGAAAGAGGTTGGCTCGTTGAAGACCTGCCCGTTGACCGTCACGCGCCAGTTCGTGAAGGTCGCGCCGCCTAGGTTCGGCGGCGTGTTCCAGGCGACGATCATGCGCGCGCCCTCCATGAAGACCTGCATCGTGGGTGCCGTCGTGGGCATCCAGGTGTCGACATAAACGTCAGACTCCGTCGTGGGCCCGAAACCCCCGGTGCTGTTCTCCGCCTTGACGGTGATCTGGTACGTCGTTCCGGGAACGAGGCCGCTCAGGGAGTATTGGTGTTGCGTCGCCGGTACGTCCTCAGGCGTACCGCTAGGCAAACCGTTGATCTCGAACCCGGTGAGGGTGGAGTCTCCGGGAACAGTCGGATCGCTCCACGTCAACGTGCCGACGGCTGTGCGTGGCACCGAGGTGGCGGTGACCGATGTCGGGGCGGACGGCGCGACTCCGGTCGCCGACGCGGCGGGCGCGAAGGCCACGCTGAGGGAGACGAGCGCGGCGCTGGTCACAGCGATGGCAGTGGTGAGCCCGAGAGGGCGGCGGGAGGGGCGCATGCCTGAGAGTCTGCCTAGAAATCTCAGGATTGGCAGCGAATTTCGAAACCGAAGAAGACTTGTCTTTGGCCCGTCGGTCAGCCAGTCGCTGTCGCCGCGCCGTACTTCTCCCGCGTCGCCAGCGCCCAGGCGCTCGCCGGCCGGAGCGCTGCGGCGGCGCCGAGGATCAACCCGGCCATCACGTACCAGCCCGGGCGGCCCCACTGGATGCACAGCACGGTGATCAGCGTCGGCGCGACGACGTTGGCCAGACCGAAGCCGAGACCGGCGAAGCCCTGGTACTGGCCCTGGCGCTCCTCCGGCGCGAGCCCCATCGACACGCCCCATTGGCCGCCGCTCGAGATCATCTCGCCGACAACGTGGACCAGCGCGCCTCCGATCAGCAGGCCGACTGCCGCGATCCGTCCGGGCCCGTCACTGAAGCTGATGATCACGAAACCGGCGGCGATCCACAGCCCGCCTTGCACCATGGCGTTCGCCGAGCTGGTGACGTCCTCGGCGCCTAGGCTCAGCCGGACCTGGAAGAGCGCGACGATCAGAGTGTTGATGACCAGCAACACCGCGACCATCGACGTCGGTGCGTGCGTGTGCACGCTGATCCACAGCGGGATGCCGACCTCCATCACGATGAAGTGCATCGCCACGACCCCGGACAGCAGGGTGACCACGACGTACGGCGCATCGCGCAGGACCGCGAGGCGGGGTTCGCCGACGCCGCGCGGAGGAGCCGGCGCCAGGTTCGGGAGTCGTGCGTAGAGCACCCCGGTCACGATCGAGGAGATCGCGTCGAGGGCGAGCACGCTCAGGTAGGCCCACGGCTGGTTGATCCACAACGCGATGCCGCCGAGCAGTGCGCCGAGCGACATCGCGACGTTGGTGACGGCTCGCAGGTACGCCTTGAAGCGCACGCCCTGCCCGCCGGTCGCGACTCGGGCTGTGTAGCCGTTGCGGACGGCATTGCCGACGGCGTCGGCTGCACTCACCAGGGCCATCACGACGATCAGCGCCCAGAGCTGCCGGGTCACAAGCAGCCCCAGGGTGCAGACGCCGGAGAGGATCGTGAAGGCGCGCAGCACCTGCTTCGGCCCGCGGACATCACCGAGGTGGCCGCCGGGCACCTGGACCAGCATGCCGACCAGTGCGCCGATCGAGAGCGCGAGCCCGACCTGCGCGGGAGCGAAGCCGACCTCGCGGGTGAAGTAGAGCGCGAACGTCGTGACCAGAGCGCCGCTGCCGGCCCTGTTGACGATGGTCCCCAGCGCCAGCGTGCGCAGCGTCGAATCGATCGGAATACCGCGCCGGGTGAGTGGGGCAAGGTCCGAGGCCATCGTTCGAACCTACTGAAAAGGGTCCGGAGCGGGCCAGTCGATTACTGGGACGTGACGGGCCCCGAGTAGCCCGAGTACGGCGAGACGCCGATCCGGTTGTAGGCGACCACGCGGAACTTGTAGCGCCCGCCCGGCAGCGTCCAGGAGAGCAACCGGGTCGAGGACGACAGCGTCCGGGACGTGATCGTCCTGATGACCCTTCCGGTCGAGCTCACCTGGTAGGCGATCACCTTGTAGGCGGTGATCGACGCGCCTCCCGTGCTGATCGGCGCCAGCCAGCGGGCGGTCGCCGTCGTCGCGCCGTGGCGCGCACCGGAGGACGCCGATCCGATCCTGGGAGCCCCGGGCTTGATCGCGACCGCGATGCTCTTCGGGTCGGACGGCGAGCTGCCGGACGTGTCGGCCGCGGTGTACTGGCCCGTGACGACGTAGGTCTGGGTGCCGATCGGCACGTTGGTGTACGTCATGGCCAGCGGACCGGGGACCAGGTCGGTGCTGGTCGTGTTGCCGGGGCCTGTTCCGGCAAGGTGCCAGCCGGTGAGGGTGGCATGACCCGGGTTCGCGGGAGCCGTCCAGTGCAAGGAGACGGTGCGCCCGGATGCGGTGACGGTCAGGACGGGCTTCGCTGTCGGTGCCCAGGTGTCGATCTCGAGGCTGGTGCTGGCAGTCGGCCCGGTCCCGGCGCTGTTGATCGCCGCGATCGTGACGGCGTACGTCGTCCCCGGGACCAGGTTGGTGGCGTTGTAGGTCAGTACGTCGCCCAGCGTGACCGGGCCGCCCGGCAGGCCGGAGACGGTGTAGCCGGTGATCGTGCCGCCGCCGTCCGAGGTCGGCGCGGTCCAGTTCACGGTGCCGGTGGTGGTGTGCTGGTTCGGCGTGGTGCTCGCTGCGGCCGGAGCGCTCGGCAGCGCAGCGGAGCACCCGGTGATCGTCAGGTGGTACTGGCCGATGCTCGCGTAGCTGGTGTACCCGTTCGCGGCCGAGCCGACCCCGGAGACGCGGATCCGGTACGTCGTCCCGGCGGTGGGGGAGGGCAGCGTCGCGCTCGCATCCATCCCGGTCGGCGTGTACGCGTGCAGGGTGTTGTCGAAGACCTCGTCGGACGTCGGGTCGTCGGAAGCGAGAACGTTGTTGCTGGTGTCGAGGATGTCGACCTTGAGGTCCACCGACTGGCCGGCGCCGATGCCGGTCGCGGTGGCGGTCAGGTCACTGGTGCAGATCCGCACGATCGAGAACAGGTCGTCGTCAGCCGCGTTGCTGATGATTCCGTTGAGCCCGTACGACGACTGGCTGCCGAGGGCGTCGGGTGCGCTGCCGGTGTTGGGGTAGTCGTCGGGCAGTAGCAAGCTGCCCGCCGCGCCGCTGTCGCCGTTGGCACCGATGATCGCGAGGTCGTCCTCCTGGTTGTTCGCGTCCGGGTACTCGCCCTTGCTGAACTGCGCGATCGCGTTCTGGTTGGTGATCCCCATGATCGGGACCCAGTTGTTCTGGCCGTCGTAGTAGCTGCCGGTGCCCTGGGTGATGGTGCCGTCGTGGCTCAGCCCGAAGGTGTGCCCCACCTCGTGGGCGGCGTCGTGGGCGGCCAACTGGGCTGATTGGTAGTCCATCGAGGAGAAGACCCAGACGGGGTCGTACTGGCCGTTGCCCGGCATGTCGAAGGTGCCCACGTAGGCGACTCCTGCGCATTGGCCGCTGCAGATGTCGTTGACCGGGGTGGGGTCATCGGTGATCACGACGTGGTCGCCGTAGTGCACATCGTTCGCATCGGACCTGCTGTAGCCCGCGGCGCCCGGGTCGATCGTGGTGACGTCGACGTCGTACGGCGAGTACTTCTCCGAGACGATCTTCCAGACCGTCTGGATGTAGCTGACCTCGGCCGGCGTGTAGGTCGTCGGGTCGCCGTCGAGGCTGAACCCGGTGACGACGGTGCCCCCGGGGACGTGCCCTGCTCCCGTACCGGCCCAGGCGCTACCGGAAGAGACGGTGGTCCCGTTGAAGTCGAGGAAGATCTTGTGGGTCGAGCTCGGCCGGCTGGACAGCGCTGGCACCACCGACACGTTCGAGCCTGCGGTGCTTGACTGAGCGCGCTGCGGGCCGGCGCTCTTCACCGGAGCGGTCGGAGCCGGCTCGACGTAGAACATGTGCCCGGTGTGATCCAGGTGGGCAGTCTGGTCGTGGGCCAAGATGTTGCTCAGCTTGGCGGCGCTCATGTGGTTGATCGCCGCGAGGTGGCCGAGGTTGCCCGGCGTGGATCCGTCAGCGTGCGCCCCGGGCGCGCCCTGGACGGTGGCGAGCGCAATCGCGCTCGTGAGCAGGACGGTCGTCCCCAGTCGAAACCGCATGGCTGAAGTCTGACTCAGAAACCGCCGTTATGCCCTAAATGTCCAAACATTCGCGTGCTCGCCGCGTGAATTCGGTGTGGGTGTGACTACACCTTCCGCAGCACCGCGGTCACGATGCCCAGGATCGACGCGTGCGTGCCGTCGATCGGGTCGTACGCCTCGTTGTGTGGCATCAGCCAGACCTTGCCGTCCTTGCGCAAGAAGGTCTTGACGGTCGCTTCGCCATCGAGCAGCGCCGCGACGATGTCGCCGTTCTCTGCCGTCTGCTCCTGGCGCACGACGACATAGTCGCCGTCGCAGATCGCGGCATCGATCATCGACTCGCCGGCGACCTGGAGCATGAAGAGCGTGCCCGGGCCGACCAGCGACTTCGGCAGCGGCATGACCTCTTCGACGCGCTCCTCGGCGAGGATCGGGCCGCCGGCAGCGATGCGCCCGACGAGCGGGATGTTGACCGCGTCGGGGATCGCGTCGCCGATGCCGGTGACATCGAAGCCCGTGTCGTCGCCACTGGAGATCGACCGGCGAGCGGCCATCAGCTCGGGCAGGAAGACCTCGAGGGCGCGCGGGCGGTTCGGGTCGCGCTTGATGAAGCCCTTCGACTCGAGCACGCGCAACTGGTGCGCCACGCTCGAGGAACTCGCCAGGCCGACGTGCTCGCCGATCTCGCGGATGCTCGGCGGGTAGCCGCGCAGCTCGATCTCGTCGCGCAGCACGTGCAGGATCCGCTGCTGCCGGGGGGTGAGTCCGGTCGCGTCCGGGGGAGCGTCGGGGAGCTCGCGGATGGTCGCGTCGTTGCCGCTTCTCGGGCCGGTGCCGTCAGTCGCCATGGGTCGACCGTAGACCCAAACGGGGTCCGAGTTCAAACACCTGTTCGAACAGCGTGTCGCCGGATCGCGCCGCGCCCGCTCGAACATATGTTCTTGCATTCTTCGAACACATGATCTAACTTCGTACATGTGTTCGATCGAACGTCTGATCGACTGACCGACCGAAACAGTCGGTGGTCGCGACTAGACAGAGATCGACACAGAGGGGTCACAGACCACACCGGCACCGAATCAACACAGACGCAGGGGCCGGCTTCCCCAGGAGGTAGACCGATGAGCACACTCAGCATTTCCCCCGCCTTCGTGTCGGGCGCCGCGCAGATGCCGCGCCTGAGCCGCCACTCGACCGTCAAGCTCACGCAGCGTGGACGCGTCGTCATCCTTCTTGCGTTCCTGGGCGCGGCCCTGGTTGTGATGATGACGCTGAGCGGCTGGGCCACCGCGACCCGTGACGCGGGCTCGCCGCAGCACGTCCGCACCATCCAGGTGCAGCCGGGCGACACCCTGTACGGCATCGCCGGCGGTCTGGCTCAGCCGGGCAAGATCCGCGACATGGTCCACCAGATCGAGGAGCTCAACTCGCTCCCGGGCGCAGGCCTGGTTGTCGGCCAGAAGCTGGCCATCCCGACCAGGTAGCCCGCTGGACCATGCACGACAGACGTCCGTTGACTCCCTCGACCCGGGTCATCGGCAGTGTGGGAAGAGATGAAGGCGGGGCCAGCGCTGGCCCCGCCTTTGTCATGCGGTCGCAGTCCCGGCCCGCGCGGCGCCTTCGCTCAACAGGAACTGCGCGGCCGTGTACGTCGCCATGACGACCGACTCGACGCGAGCCGGAGCGTTGTTGAGCAGGAACTTCCGGGTGCCGAGGATCGAGTCCGAGAGCATGAAGAGTCCGGCCCCGGCGATCGTCGCGCGACGAGCACCCTGGGGTAGTGCCGGGTCGAGCTGGGTCGCCGAGGCGACGGTCCCGGCCAGCATCGCGGAGTACCCGGCGATCGTCGGCCCGAGCTGCTTGTCGTGACGAGCGGCACCGAAGATCATCCCGGGAGCTGTCGTCGCCCACAGCGCCGCGACGGCTTTGGGGCCTGGGCGCCGGATCTTGCTGCGATGGGCCAGGAACCCCGACATGTACGCCGCGTGCCCGACCGCGAACGAGCTGCTGCCCGCCACGAAGCTCGTCGAGCTGTGGCCCATCAGCGCCAGGTCTCCGCCCCAGCCGCCAGCCTGCGCCACCAGGGTGCTGGTGCGCAGAGGCGAGTTCGCCGCTTTCGGGTTGGTGATCAGCGAGGTCATCAGCGTCGGCATCAGCAACGGCTTCGTCAGCACGCGGGCCTGGTGATGACGCGGATTCGGAGAGCCGGCGAGCCAGGTGTCGGCGATCGCCAGCCCGACGTACGCAAGCTTGAACGTGAGCGAGGTGGAGAGCACCCGCCGAATCTAGTCCCGAACGCATTACCGTCCCACCATGGCCGGATACTCAGCGACGCCGCTGACCAAGAAGCTCGGGGTGAAGGACGGCCAGACCGTCTACCTCGACAACCCTCCCGACGGCTTCGAGCTCGAGGCTCCCACGACCACGCGGCTGCCGAAGCTGGGCGCGATCACGCTGACCTTCCAGACCTCCGCGAAGGCACTCGAGGCCAGGCTTCCGGTCCTGATCGAGCGCACCGAGCAGGCCGGGATGATCTGGGCGTGCTGGCCCAAGAGGGCCGCCCGCAAGCTGGGCTACGAGAGCGATTTGGACGACAACGTGGTCCGCGGGATCGGACTGGACGCCGGGGTGGTCGACGTCAAGGTGTGCGCGATCGACGAGGTCTGGTCCGGCATCAAGTTCGTTCGCCGCTTGGCCGATCGGGTCTAAGTCACGGCGTCTCGGCAAGCTTGACGACCCGAGTGGTTGAGGAAGGCGGCCAGTGCCTGTCTCGACACCTGATGACGTACCTCGGAGTCTCACCAACGGGGGTCACCGAGCGGCTCGGTGACCGCCGGTGCGTCCGGTCGGGGGGCCGGGCGGGTCACCGCGCAGCAGCTGGAAGATCTTGTTCCCCAGGATCAACGTGGTGAACAGGCAGGCGGCTGCGCCGACGGTGGCGAGGATCAGGAACACCCAGGCGAGGCCTTGGCCGTCGCGGCCCCGAGCACCGAAATCGATCGCCTGCCAGACCAGCAGGCCCCACGCGAGGACGGTGAGGGCGAGGGCGGCTACCAGTCGGAGCATGCGGTGGGCGTCCAACGGGGCCGGATTTCCCCGCCTTGCTCCGCCCGAGTTGGTGACCACAACGGCCATTGTGTCCGACCCGGCCGGAAGTGTCGGTGGCCGCAGGAAGACTGAGGCGACACGCCGGACCAGCTGAGCTTCCAGCGCCCTGACCTGCAGCTTTGTGTGCGAGCTGATTCGTTGTGGAGATTTTGTGGCCGCACTGTTGCGTAGGTCACGCGCCGGGCGTACGGTAACCCCTACATGTAGTAGTTACACCGGTGTGGTTTTCCACATCTAGTTCCACAGATTCCGCCGGTTACTCACAGGCATAGCCGGTTTTACCAGCGGAATCCACAGCCGAATCCACATGTTCTACGTATGAGACCCCGTGAGGAGGCCCCGATGCACTGTCCCTTCTGCCGCAGCACCGACACCCGGGTCCTCGACTCTCGCGTGGCCGAGGACGGGTCCGCGATCCGCCGCCGGCGTACCTGCCCGACGTGCGAGAAGCGGTTCACGACCGTCGAGCAGATGCAGCTCACGGTCCTCAAGCGCAGCGGCACCAGCGAGCCGTTCCAGCGCGACAAGGCCGTAGCCGGAGCCCGCAAGGCGCTCAAGGGCCGCCCGGTGACCGAGGACGACCTGGCCCGCCTGGGCCAGACCGTCGAGGACACCCTGCGTGCCGGAGGGTGGGCCGAGGTTCCGGCCCACGAGATCGGCCTGGCGATCCTGCAGCCGCTGCGCGAGCTCGACGAGGTCGCCTACCTGCGGTTCGCCAGTGTCTACCGAGGCTTCGAGTCAGCCGACGACTTCGAGACGGAGATCGCGATGCTCCGCGCCGAGCGCGACCCGGTCGAACCGTCGCCTCAGCCCACGGGCTGACCACAGTCAGCCCGGTGCATGGTGGGGAAGCCGTGCGCCGGGCCACCAACAGAGCACGACCGCACGACCAGCAACGCCAGCACCAGCAACCAGCCGACGAACCAATACCAGGCCAATGAGAAGCAAGGGGAACGACGTATGACCGAGACGGTGAGCGGGGCAAAGGCCTCGACGCGACGTACGACCAAGGGTCTGAAGATCGAGCGGGTCTTCAGCACCGAGGGCGTGCACCCCTACGACGAGCTGAACTGGGAGCGTCGCGACGTCGTCCAGACCAACTGGAAGACCGGCGAGGCCGTCTTCGAGCAGCGCGGCGTGGAGTTCCCCGACTTCTGGAGCGTCAACGCGTCCACCATCGTCACGACCAAGTACTTCCGCGGCGCGCTCGGCACCGACGTACGGGAGTGGAGCCTCAAGCAGCTCATCGACCGCGTCGTCCTGACCTACCGCAAGAGTGGCGAGGACAACGGCTACTTCGCAGGAGTCAAGGACGCCGAGACGTTCGAGCACGAGCTCACCTGGCTGCTGGTCCACCAGTACTTCAGCTTCAACTCCCCGGTCTGGTTCAACGTCGGCACCGCCTCTCCCCAGCAGGTGTCCGCGTGCTTCATCCTCGCCGTCGACGACTCGATGGACTCGATCCTGAACTGGTACAAGGAAGAGGGCTTCATCTTCAAGGGCGGCTCCGGCGCCGGCCTGAACCTGTCGCGGATCCGGTCGTCCAAGGAGCTGCTCTCGAGTGGCGGCACGGCCTCCGGCCCGGTCTCCTTCATGCGCGGCGCTGACGCGTCCGCCGGCACCATCAAGTCGGGCGGCGCCACGCGTCGCGCGGCCAAGATGGTCGTCCTGGACGTCGACCACCCGGACATCGAAGAGTTCGTGATGACCAAGGCGAAGGAAGAGGACAAGATCCGCGCCCTGCGTGACGCCGGGTTCGACATGGACCTCGGTGGCGTCGACATCACCTCGGTGCAGTACCAGAACGCCAACAACTCGGTCCGCGTGAACGACGAGTTCATGCGTGCGGTCGAGGACGGCACCGAGTTCGGTCTGCGTGCCCGTGGGACCGGCGAGGTCATCGAGACCGTTGACGCCCGCGAGCTCTTCACCAAGATCAGCCAGGCCGCCTGGGCCTGCGCCGACCCGGGCCTGCAGTACGACGACACGATCAACGACTGGCACACCAACCCGGAGACGGGCCGGATCACCGCGTCCAACCCGTGCTCGGAGTACATGTCGCTCGACAACTCCTCGTGCAACCTGGCGTCGCTGAACCTGCTCAAGTTCCTCAAGGACGACGACACCTTCGACGGCGAGCTCTTCGCGAAGGCCGTCGAGTTCATCATCACCGCGATGGACATCTCGATCTGCTTCGCCGACTTCCCGACCGAGGCGATCGGCGACACCACCCGCGACTACCGCCAGCTCGGCATCGGCTACGCCAACCTCGGCGCGCTGCTGATGGCGATGGGCCTCGGCTACGACTCCGACGGTGGGCGCGCCATGGCCGCCACGATCACGTCGCTGATGACCGGCACGTCCTACAAGCGCTCGGCGGAGCTCGCCGGCGTCGTCGGCCCCTACAACGGCTACGCCCGCAACGCGGAGGCCCACAAGCGGGTCATGCGCAAGCACCAGGCCGCCAACGACACGGTGCGCACCCTCGGCATCGTCGACGGCGCGGTCCACAAGCTGGCCACCCAGGCGTGGGCCGACGTGCAGGAGCTCGGCGCCACCAACGGCTTCCGCAACGCGCAGGCCTCGGTGCTCGCGCCCACCGGCACCATCGGCTTCATGATGGACTGCGACACGACCGGCATCGAGCCGGACTTCTCGCTGGTCAAGTTCAAGAAGCTGGTCGGCGGCGGCTCCATGCAGATCGTCAACCAGACCATCCCGCGGGCCCTGCGCAAGCTCGGCTACGTCGAGGAGCAGGTCGAGGCGATCGTCGCCCACATCGCCGAGCACGGTCACGTGATCGACGCCCCGGGCCTCAAGTCCGAGCACTACGAGGTCTTCGACTGCGCGATGGGCGC
>NZ_JAOPXI010000022.1 GCF_025965215.1 Marmoricola sp. | reverse complement strand
CCGTCCGCGCCACTTCGGGCTTGCCCTCGATGACCTTCTCGATGTTGGCACGCACCCGGTCAGCGACAGCACGCACAGCGTCCAGTCCGCCGCCGGCCGGCGACCTTTCTTCACTCATGGGTCTAGTGAACCGCAACCGCGTCGGCGGTCGGGCGGGGATCTGGAGCAAAAGGGGAGAGAAATGGGGCGAAGGTGGTTGACGGTGGGGGGATGTGGAGTAAAGTGGGGGAAAGTGGTGGAAGAGAGGGATGAGGTGGCGCGATGTTCTCCGGCACCTTCAAACCCAAGCTCGACGACAAGGGGCGCCTCGTCCTCCCGGCCAAATTCCGCGAGGCGATGGGGGACGGGCTGGTGATCACCCGAGGTCAGGAGCGCTCCATCGACATGCGCACCAAGGCCGACTTCGACGTGTTCGCTGAGAAGTTCCAGAACGCCTCGCAGACCGACGCCCGGCTTCGCGGGTACGGGCGCATGTTGTTCGCGCTCGCCTCGGAGCAGGTGCCCGACAAGCAGGGCCGCTTCACCGTCACTCCCGAGCTGCGTCAGTACGCATCGCTCGAGAAGGAGTGCGTCGTGATCGGCATCTACAACCGGATCGAGATCTGGGAACCGCAGGCCTGGGCGGACTACACCGCCGCGCAGGAGTCGGCGTTCTCCGATGTGCAGGAAGAGATCTTCCCGGGCTTCTGACGGGCGCCCCACAACTCAACAACGGTGATCGCAGGGCGAGGCTCGAGTCCGCTCCCGGCAATCTGTCGCACCTTCCCCGGTGACAGAGGGCCATGCGAGCGGACCCGAACCTGGTCTGGCGATCACCACCCACACCAGTCATTTCCGCAGCCAGGCAGCAGGGGTCGAGTGCCATGAGCCACACGAACGGGTCGGTCACACCGGCACGGCGCGTCCGTCACGACGTACGCGACGGGCTCGGTGTGATGCTCTTCTCGGCCGGTACCAGCGTCGGGATCACGTTGCTGATCACGATCCTCGTCGGACTCGGGAAGTAAGGCCAGCCCGATGAGTGCCCCCACCCACGTCCCGGTCCTGCTCGACCGGGTCGTCGCCCTCGTGGCACCCGCACTCGCCGAACCCGGGAGCATCCTGGTCGACGCGACGCTCGGGCTCGGCGGCCACACCGAGGCCGTGCTGACCCGGTGCCCCGAGGCGCACGTCGTCGGGGTCGACCGCGACGTGCACGCCCTCGAGCGCAGTCGCCAGCGGCTGGCTCCCTTCGCGGGACGGACCACGCTCGTGCACGCCGTGTACGACGAGATTCCCGAGGTCCTCGCCGACCTCGGCATCGCCGAGGTGCAGGGCATCCTCTTCGACCTCGGGGTCTCCTCCATGCAGCTCGACATGCGCGATCGCGGGTTCGCGTACGCCGAGGACGCTCCCCTCGACATGCGGATGAACGACACCGAGGGCATCACCGCGGCCGAGGTCCTCAACACCTACAGCGGCGCTGACCTCGCCCGGATCCTGCGCAGCTACGGCGAGGAGAAGTTCGCGCGGCAGATCGCGCGGGCGATCGTCCGCGAGCGCGAAGCCGAGCCGTTCGTGTCCTCGGCCCGCCTCGTCGACCTGCTCCGCGACACGATCCCGGCGCCCGCACGGCGTACCGGGGGACACCCGGCCAAGCGCACCTTCCAGGCGCTTCGGATCGAGGTCAACGACGAGCTCGGCGTGCTGCGCCGGGCGATCCCCGCCGCACTCGACTCGATCGCCGTCGGCGGTCGCGTCGTCGTCATGAGCTACCACTCGCTGGAGGACCGGTTGGTCAAGCAGGCCTTCGTCGAACGCACCCGGTCGACCGCGCCCGTCGACATGCCCGTCGTACCCGAGGAGCACCAGCCCGAGCTGCGGCTGCTGACGCGCGGTGCCGAGAAGGTCACCGATGCCGAGATCACCGAGAACCCCCGCGCCGCTTCCGTCCGGTTGCGCGCCGTCGAACGGATCCGAGGGAGAGCAGCGTGAGTAGCTTGTTGAGTCCGGCCCGCGGTACCCGATTGCCGCGCACGGCGTCATCGGCCGTCGAACGCGCCCGTCTGGCCTTGGTCCCCGTCCGGGTCAGCCGGGCACCGCGGGCGCCCTTCGCGGCCCTCGTGCTCGCCATCCTCGGTGCAGGCGTGGTCGGCCTGCTGATGTTCAACACCCACATGCAGCAAGGGGCGTTCTACGCGACGAGCCTCCAGAACCGGGCCGATGCGCTGACCGCACGCGAGCAGTCGCTCCAGATGCAGCTCGACCAGCTGCGCGACCCCCAGCACCTCGCCGTGGCCGGCCGCCAGCTCGGCATGGTCGCTCCCGCCACCCCCGCGTTCGTCGACCTCGCCACCGGCAAGATCCTCGGCAAGCCGACCCCTGCCGGCCCGGCAGACGGCATCCGCGTGACTCCGCTGCCGGCCGGACTGCCCTCGCCCCTGCGGCCCAAGCCGATCATCGTCCGCGTGCTCGCCCCGACCACTGCGGCCACCACGACGCAGACCGGGACACATACCCCGACCGGTACCGGCCACGCCTCCACGAACACGGGCACGACGAGAGGTAGGAATGGGGCAGCAACCCCGGCCCACGGAGCTCATCGTTGACCAAGCGTTCTCGTCCGGCGGCACGTCGTCCGTCGGGCCCCCGTTCTCGTTCGCGTTCTGGTGCCCGCTCGCTGCGGGGCTCCTCGGAGGTTCGCCTGCGGGTCGGCCTGATCGTGATCGCGATGGTGCTCTCGCTCTTCGGTGCCCGGCTCATCCAGCTGCAGGGTCTCGACCCCAAGGCGTACGCCGCCAAGGCCAACGCCGAGAGCCTGGTCACGGTGCCGTTGCCCGCCACCCGTGGCCAGATCACTGACCGCAACGGGGTCCCGCTCGCCGAGACCGTGGCCGGAATGATGATCGTCGCCGACCCGCTGCGCACCCGGCCGCACGCCGAGGACATCGCGCGGATCCTGGCCGACCGGCTGCACCTGGACTACTTCGACGTCCTGGACGGGCTGATGAGGCAGGCTCCGCCGGGCAAGCCCGACATCCGGTTCGCCTACATCGCCCGCCGGGTTCCCGCCACGCTGGCGACCGCGACGGTGGCGGCGGTCACCAACGCCGGGTTCCAGGGCATCGAGACCCGTCCCGACCCCCTGCGCAACTACCCGGCCCACGACGTCGCGGCCAACCTGCTCGGGTTCCTCAACTCCGACGGCGTTCCGCTCGCCGGGCTCGAGCAGACCTTCAACCGACGGCTGGCCGGAAAGGACGGCACCGAGACCTACGAGGTCGGTGGCGGCAACCGGATCCCGTTGGGGGAGAACACCGAGACCCCGCCGGTCAACGGGAGGAACCTGACGCTGACCATCGACCGGGACGTGCAGTTCTACGCCCAGCGGGTGCTGAGGACCGCCGTGCAGGGTGCCAATGCCCAGTCGGGAGCCGCGATCGCGATGGACACCCGCACCGGTGAGATCCTCGCGCTCGCCGACTACCCGACGTACGACGCCAACGATCCGGGTGCCTCCCCGAGCAACGATCGCGGCAGTCGCGCGCTCAGCGACGTCTACGAGCCGGGCTCGGTGGAGAAGGTGCTCACGACCTCGTCGCTGATCGATGCCGGCAAGGTCACGCCGATGACCCGGATCCGGGTACCGAGCCAGCTGCCGGTCCTCAACCACACGATCCACGACTACTTCCAGCACGGCAACCTGCGGCTGACCATGGCCGGCGTCATCGCCAAGTCCTCCAACATCGGCACCGTCCTGGCGACGCGGCAGTTCACCCACTCCCAGCTGTGGAACTACCTCGACGCCTTCGGGATCGGGCACAGCGCTGACATCGGGATGCCGAACCAGACCCGCGGCGTGCTGCCCCCGGTCGACACCTGGTCGGACCTCACGCAGGCGACCGTCTCCTTCGGCCAGGGCCTGTCGGTCAACGCGCTGCAGATGATCACCGCGGTCAACGCGGTCGCGAACGGCGGCGAGCTGATCACCCCGAGCCTGATCATGGGCAGCGCGACCACCGCCTCCGGCGACCTGGTCGGGACCGCCCAGGCCACTCGCCGACGAGTGATCAGCGCCCAGGCGGCCTCGCTGGAGGCCCGCATGATGGAAGGGGTCACCACCCAGGGCCTGGGCACGGCACCGAACGCCGGGATCGCCGGGTACCGCGTTGCCGGCAAGACGGGCACGGCGCAGGAGGTCGGCGCGACATGTGGCTGCTACGACGGGTCGCTGGACGTCTCGTTCTCCGGTTTCGCGCCGGCCGACAACCCGCGCTTCACCGTGTACGTCGTCATCAAGAAGCCCCTGCACGGAGGCACCGGTGGTGGCACGGCCGGGCCGGTGTTCCGCAAGATCCTGAACTACCTGCTGCAGAAGTACTCGGTCCCGCCCACCGACACCCCGCCGGCGAACCTGCCCGTTTTCTGGTGAACCGATAGGTTCACCAGAATGAGCAGCGAGTCCTCCGGTCCCAGCCCGACGCGGCCTGCGGACCCGGCACGAACCGCGCTCGCGGACCTGGTCGAGGCCAGCGGTGCCGAGCTCATCGGGGAGGCCGGGGCTGTCATGGTGACCGGACTGACCCTCAGCTCCCGACGGGTCCAGCCCGGCGACCTGTACGCCGCGCTCCCCGGCGCGCGTGTGCACGGCGCCACCTTCGCGGCTGAGGCGATCGCCGGCGGTGCCGTGGCCGTCGTCACGGATCCGGCGGGCCTGGTCGAGCTCGGCGTCGGGCACCGGCCCTCGGCCGTACCGGTCCTGGTGCTGCCTGACCCGCGCGTCGTCCTCGGCGACCTCGCCGCCCGGGTCTACGGCAATCCGGCCGCCGACCTGGTCCTGATGGGCGTCACCGGCACCCAGGGCAAGACGACCACGACGCGGTTGCTGGAGGGCGGTCTCGAGCAGGCAGGCATCACCGCGGCCGTCGTCGGCACCGTCGGTACCCGGATCGCCGGCCACGAGCTCAAGACCGCCCTGACCACGCCGGAGGCGCCGGACCTGCACGCCCTGTTCGCGGTCATGCGGGAGCAGCATGTCGCCGGATGCGCGTTGGAGGTCTCCAGCCACGCACTGGTCATGGGTCGGGTCGACGGAGTGGTCTTCGACGTCGCGGCGTTCGTCAATCTCGGACGTGACCACCTCGACTTCCACACCGATCTCGAGGACTACTTCGCGGCAAAGGCGTCGCTGTTCACCCCCGCCCGTGCTCGGCTCGGTCTGACGAACGTCGACGACGAGTACGGGCGCCGGCTGCTCGCTACCGCGGGGATCCCGATGCGGACCTTCTCCCCGAGCGGAGCACCGGCCGACTGGCGAGCAGTCGAGGTGTCGCTTCGTCCCGACGGATCGAGTTTCACCGTGATCACTCCCGACGGCCACCGGGTGCCGGCTGAGGTCGGGCTGACCGGGGAGTTCAACGTGGCGAACGCGCTGTGCGCGATCGCCCTGGCGGCCGAGGCCGGCTTCGACGCGACCGTGGTCGCCCAGGGCATCGCGAGCGCCGGTGGAGTTCCCGGACGACTGGAGCGGATCGACGCCGGTCAGGACTTCCTCGTCGTCGTCGACTACGCCCACAAGCCCGACGCGCTCGGCGCTGCGATCGGAGCGCTGCGCCCGCTCACCGTCGGCCGACTCCTCCTGGTGCTCGGTGCCGGAGGTGATCGCGACACCGGTAAGCGCCCGCTGATGGGGGAGATCGGGGCTCGCGACGCTGATGTCTTCGTCGTGACCGACGACAATCCGCGCAGCGAGGCAGCGGCCGACATCCGGGCGGCAGTCATCGCCGGGACCGCCAGCGTCGAGGAGGCTGATCGCGCCGAGGTGCTCGAGGTCGGCGATCGTCGGCAGGCGATCCGGCGCGCAATCGCCATGGCCGGTCCGGGCGACACGGTGCTGGTCGCAGGCAAAGGCCACGAGACCGGTCAGGAGACAGCCGGCGTCGTGCACCCCTTCGACGATGCCGACGAGGTCCGCGCTGCCCTGGCAGCGCGCGGGGAGGCGCCGGCGTGATCGCGATGACCCTGCGTGAGATCGCCGACGTCACCGGTGGCGAGGTCGATCCGACCGATGCCGACGTGGTGGTGAGCGGGCCGGCCTTCCTCGACAGTCGGGCACCGGAGCCGGGTGGGCTGTTCCTGGCGATCGCCGGCGAGCACGTCGACGGCCATGTCTTCGCCGCCGGTGCCGTTGCCGGAGGTGCCGCCGCGGTCCTCGGTTCGCGCCCGACCGACGCGCCCACCGTGGTCGTCGACGACGTCGAGGCAGCCGTGCAGGCGCTGGCGAGGTCGGTGCTTCGTACCGTGCGCCGACGCAACCCTGCGCTGAGGGTAGTGGCGGTGACCGGGTCGCAGGGCAAGACGAGCGTCAAGGACATGCTCGGTGCCGTCCTCGCGGACGCCGGCGAGACAGTCGCGACGTACGGGTCGTTCAACAACGAGCTCGGGCTACCGATCACGGTGCTGCGCGCCGACCCGCACACCCGGTTCCTCGTCCTGGAGATGGGCGCCCGGGGGATCGGTCACCTCGCCGCGCTGTGCACGATCGCACCGCCTGACGTGAGTCTTGTGCTCAACGTCGGCCGGGCCCATCTCGGTGAGTTCGGATCCCAGGAGGCGATCGCGCAGGCCAAGGGCGAGATCGTCGATGCCCTCGGTCCCGACGGCATCGCCGTGCTCAACCTCGACGACCCGCGGGTGGTCGGGATGGCTCCGCGCAGCCGCGGTGTGGTCCGCACCTTCGGCCGCGGGGCCGGAGCGGCGGTGCGCCTCGAGGCGGTCGAGGTCGACGACTTCGGTCGGCCGTCCTTCGACCTCCAGGCCGGCCAGGAACGCGTCCACGTGGCCCTGCGCCTGCTCGGCGAGCACCAGGCCACCAACGCGGCGGCGGTCGCCGGCGTCGCCCTGGCGCTCGGCGTCGACCTGGCACCGATCGGGTCCTCGCTCGCGCGGATCGAGGCGCTGTCGAAGTGGCGGATGGAGCTGCACGAGCGCCGGGACGGCCTGGTCGTGATCAACGACGCCTACAACGCGAACCCGGACTCGATGCGTGCCGGCCTCGAGACGCTCGCCGGGATCGGACAGCGCACCGGTCGGCGGACCGTCGCGGTGCTGGGGGAGATGCGCGAACTCGGCGAGGCCTCCGAGGACGAACACGCGGACCTGGGCCGGCTCGCCCGCGACCTGGGGATCGACCAGGTGTTCGTCGTCGGTGACGGGGCCCGATCCATCGTGGTGGGCGACGACACAGCGGTGTTCGTCGGGACGGTGCACGATGCCGTGCACGCCGTACGGAACAATGTCGACGGCACGGAGGTCGTGCTGGTCAAGGCGTCGCGGGCTTCCGGGCTCGAGCTGGTCGCTGAGGCCCTGGTGGCCGGTGACCCCGAACCCGAGAGCATCGCGAAGGAGGCAAGTCCGTGAAAGCGATCCTGCTCGCGGGTGGACTGTCTCTGATCTTCACGATCATCGGCACGCGCGTCGCCATCCGGGTGTTCGCGGCCAAGGGCTACGGCCAGCTGATCCGCGACGACGGACCGACCAGCCACCACACCAAGCGTGGTACGCCGACCATGGGCGGCCTGGTGATCGTGCTGGCGACCGTCCTGGCCTACCTGCTGGCCAAGCTCATGACCGGCCTCGCACCCTCGGCATCGGCCTGGCTGCTGCTGTTCCTCTTCGTCGGTCTCGGCTTCGTCGGCTTCCTCGACGACTTCATCAAGATCTACAAGCAGCGCAACCTCGGCCTGCGCAGCAAGGCGAAGTTCATCGGCCAGACCGTCGTGGCCGCGGTCTTCGGCTGGTTGGTGCTCTGGCGTGTGCACCCGTTCGTGAACGAGCGCGGTGAAACGCCTGCGGGGCATGCGATCTCGTTCACCCGGGACATCGACAAGCTGGCGCTGCCGACCGGGTTCCTGATCCTGTTCATCGTGCTGCTCATCGCCGGCGCCAGCAACGCCGTCAACCTCACCGACGGTCTCGACGGTCTCGCTGCCGGGGCCTCGATGATGGTGTTCGGGGCGTACACGCTGATGAACATCTGGCAGAACAACCAGGCCTGCGGTGGGCGTCGGGTTGCCCTGGACTTCTCCGGCACGGCTGCCTCCTGCTACCACGTCCGTGACCCGCTGGACCTGGCCGTGGTGGCTGCGGCGATCACCGGCGCCTGCTTCGGCTTCCTCTGGTACAACGCCTCGCCGGCCCAGATCTTCATGGGTGACACCGGGTCGCTGGCGCTCGGCGGCGCTGTCGCCGGCATGGCCGTGATGACCCGCACCGAGATGCTGCTCGGGCTGCTCGGGGGCCTGTTCGTCGTTCAGACGATGTCGGTGATCCTGCAGGTCGGGTACTTCAAGGTCACCAAGGGCAAACGTCTCTTCCGGATGGCGCCGCTGCACCACCACTTCGAGCTGCTCGGCTGGGAGGAGATCACGGTGGTGATCCGCTTCTGGCTGATCGGCGCCGTCTTCGTCGCGACCGGGCTGGGCCTCTTCTACGCCGAGTGGGTGTCGGGCGCGTGAGCGCCCCCGGAAATCCAGAACGGGCCGGTCTGAACGCGCTCGGCCGCCTGGACTCCTGGGACGGCGTCAACGCCGTGGTCGCGGGCCTCGGCGTCTCGGGCTACGCGGCCGCCGACAGCCTCAACCACCTCGGCGCCTCGGTCACGGCGCTCGACGACCTGAGTGACGAGACCCGCGAGGAGAAGGCCACCCTGCTCGAGATCCTCGGCGCCACCGTGCGTCTGGGAGCCGGCAGCACGCTGGTCCTGCCCGCCGACGTCGATGTGGTGGTGACCTCGCCGGGATGGCGACCCGATGCCCCGCTGCTGGCACAGGCCGCCGCGCGCGGCATCCCGGTGTGGGGAGAGGTCGAGCTGGCCTGGCGACTGCGCCATCCCGAGGACCGGGTCCCGTGGCTCGCGGTCACCGGCACCAACGGCAAGACCACCACCGTGCAGATGCTCGAGGCGATCCTGCGCGCAGCCGGGATCCGGGCCGTTGCCTGCGGGAACGTGGGCCTGCCGATCGTCGAGGCCGTGATGACCGTGGACAACCAGGGCGCGAACCCCTACGACGTCCTCGCCGTCGAGCTGTCCAGCTTCCAGCTGCACTACACCTCGTCGATGGCCGCGCACTCGGCGGCGGTGCTCAACGTCGCCGAGGACCACGTCGACTGGTACGACGGCTGGCCTCCGGAGGCGATCTCGGGGCTGGGTTCAGGGGCGGGTTCAGGACCGTTCGACCGCTACGTCGCCGACAAGGGCCGGATCTACGCAGGGGTCGAGCACGCGTGCGTCTACAACGTCGCCGACCCGGTCACCGAACAGCTCGTCCGCGACGCGGAGGTCGCCGACGGTGCGCGCGCCATCGGCTTCACCCTGGGCACGCCCGGGGTGGGGATGCTCGGACTGGTCGACGACGTCCTCGCCGACCGGGCGTTCGTCGAGGACCGGCAGAACGCGGCCGCCGAGCTCTGCACCCTGGCCGACCTGGCCAGCCAGGCACCGCACTACGTCGCGAACGCCCTGGCCGCGGCCGCCGTCGCCCGCTCCTACGGGGTGCCGACCACTGCGGTGCGGGACGCGTTGAGCGCCTTCCAGCCGGACGGACACCGGATCTCGGTCGTCGGCGTCTGGGAGGAGGTCACGTGGGTCGACGACTCCAAGGCGACGAACCCGCCTGCTGCACTCGCCTCGCTCCAGGCCTACGACCCGGTGGTGTGGATCGCGGGCGGGCTCGCCAAGGGCGCGCACTTCGACGACCTCGTGACCCGGGTCGCCGACCGGCTGCGCGGTGTCGTGCTGCTCGGCGCGGACGCGCAGGTCATCGCCGACGCGCTCGCCCGACACGCCCCGGATGTGCCGGTCTTCCGCCTGCCCTCCGGAGAGACTTCTCCCATGGATCGCGTGGTGGCCCAAGCCGCGGCGTTCGCCCGACCGGGTGACACGGTGCTGCTGGCCCCCGGGTGCGCGTCCATGGACATGTTCGCCAACTACGGCGCTCGCGGCGATGCGTTCATCGACGCGGTGCACCGGATGCGGCGTACGAACCAGCAGTAGGAGCGGACCGCGTCGGACCGCGATGAGGAGGATGCGTGAGCGTCACCGCTCAGCCGGGTGGCCGAACCTACACCCGCCCGGAATCACGCCCCGGAAACCGGAGCGCAGGTTTCGCAGGCGCCATCCGGGGCCGGGTCGACGCGGTGCGTGCCAACCTGGATCGTCCGCTGACGCCGTACTACCTGCTGCTCGGCGCGTCGGGGATGCTGCTGGCGATCGGGATGATCATGGTGCTCAGCGCCTCCAGCGTCACGTCGTTCGAGTTCCACGGGAACTCGTACTTCTGGGCCACCAAGCAGCTGATGTGGGTGCTGATCGCCATCCCCTGCGCCTTCATCGCCACCCGGCTGCCGCTCAAGGTGCTGCGCTACTCGGCGTGGCCGATGCTCGCCCTCTCGGCGGTCCTGCTCGCCCTGACCCAGACCTCCATGGGCCGATCGGTCAACGGCAACCAGAACTGGCTCAGCTTCGGCGGCCCGCTCCAGATCCAGCCGTCGGAGGTCGCGAAGTTCGCGATGGTGCTGTGGTGCGCCGACGTGTACGCCCGCAAGGACGCCCTCCTGGACTCCTGGCGGCACCTGGCGATTCCGGTGCTGCCGGTCGCCGGCGTGATCACCGGACTCGTCCTGGTCGGTGGTGACCTCGGCACCGCGCTGGTGATGTTCGCGATCACCCTCGGCATGCTGTGGGTGATCGGTGTCCCGGCCCGGATCTTCATCGCCGCGGTCAGCGCGGTCTCGGTCGCCGCGTTGTACCTGGCGGCCAGCAACCCCGAACGCATGACCCGGATCACCTCCTTCACCCAGCCGTTCAACAACTTCCAGGGCTCGGGCTGGCAGGCCGGACACGGCATCCTCGGCATGGCCAGCGGCGGCCTGTTCGGCAAGGGGCTCGGCGCCAGCCAGCAGAAGTGGGGCAACCTGCCGGAGGCGCACACCGACTTCATCTTCGCGATCCTCGGCGAGGAGCTCGGCCTGGTCGGCACCCTGCTGGTCCTGGCCCTGTTCCTGACGGTCGCGTACGCCGGCCTGCGGGTCGCGAGGCAGGCGGAGAACCTGTTCGTGCGCTACGCCACCGCCGGCATCATGATCTGGTTGATGGCGCACGTGATCATCAACGTCGGCATGGTGCTCGCCCTGCTCCCGGTGATCGGGATCCCCCTACCGCTCGTGTCCTACGGTGGTTCCTCGCTGGTACCGGAACTCGTGGCGCTCGGCCTGGTGATCGGCTTCGCGCGCTCAGAGCCGAACGCCGCCGGTGAGCTGCGCCGTCGCCGAGGTGAGCGCCGCGCCCGCCGTGCCGTCAACGCCGGGGCCGTGAGGCGCTGGTCGTGAGGCGTCTGTCGTGATGCGGGTCCTGCTCGCGGGGGGTGGCACCGCCGGCCACACCTCGCCACTGCTGGCCACCGCTGATGCCTTGCGGCGTCGCGACCCGGGCCTCGAGGTCGTCTGCCTCGGCACCCCGCGCGGCCTGGAGACCTCGGTGATCCCGGCGGCGGGCTACCGCCTCGAGCTCGTCTCCCCGGTGCCCTTGTCGCGCTCGATCAACGCTGATCTGTTCCGGACGCCGGCGCGTCTGCGTACCTCGGTCAACGAGGCCGTCGCCGTCCTGGACCGGGTCCGCCCTGACGTGGTCGTGGGCTTCGGTGGCTACGTCTCGGTACCGGCGTACCTGGCTGCGCGTCGTCGCAGGACCACGCTGGTGGTCCACGAGGGCAACGCGCTGCCCGGCATCGCGAACAAGCTCGGTGCACGCTTCACGCCGTACGTCGCGACGAGCTTCCCGGGCACCAAGCTTCCGCACGCGGTCGTCACCGGGCTGCCGATCCGGCGGATGATCGCCACCCTCGACAGGTCGGCACGACGCGCAGAGGCGCTGGAGTTCTTCGGTCTCGCCCCGGGGCGCCCGACCGTGCTGGTCACCGGCGGGTCCCAGGGCGCCCAGCGGATCAACCTCGCGATCGCCGCGAGTGCGGCCGCCTTCGCCGCGGCCGGGATCCAGGTGCTGCACATCGTCGGGCCGAAGGGCGAGGCGCGCCCGGACTTCGGCACCGCCAGGGCGACGGACGCTCCGGCGTACCGCATCGAGCACTACGTCGACCGGATGGACCTGGCCTACGCCGCCGCCGACCTGGTGGTCTGCCGCGCGGGCTCGAACACCGTCACCGAGGTCTCCGGGGTCGGCCTGCCGGCGGTCTTCGTCCCGCTTCCGATCGGCAACGGCGAGCAGGCACTCAATGCGCGTCCGGTCGTCGACGCCGGTGGTGGCCTGCTTGTGGCCGACGCAGCGTTCACGCCCGAGTGGATTGCCTCGACCGTGCCGGCGCTCGTCACCGACCGCGACCGGCGCGAGCAGATGGGCAGGGCGGCGTCCGGAGTGATCCCCCTGGACGCGGACGAGAGACTCGCCGACCTGATCGAGACGGCCGCGCGCGGTGGTGCGGCCCGATGAAGATCCCCGTTCCCGATGAGCTGCTCCCTGCCGAGGCCCTGGGTCGTGTCCACTTCGTCGGCATCGGCGGGGCCGGCCTCTCGGGCATCGCCAGGATCATGCTGGCCCGCGGCATCGAGGTCTCCGGCAGCGATGCCAAGCCGTCGGCCACGATCGAGGCGCTGCGGGCTCTGGGAGCCCGCTGTTTCGTGGGCCACGACGCGGCTCACCTCAGTGATGTCGACACGGTGGTGGTCTCGACCGCTGTTCGTGCCGACAACGCGGAGGTCCTCGAGGCACAGCGGCGGGGCTTGCGGCTGCTTCCGCGCTCGGCCGCGCTGGAGGCCGTGATGCAGGGCCGCGTCGTCGTCGCCGTCGCCGGAACGCACGGCAAGACCACGACCACCTCGATGCTGACCGTGGCCCTGCAGCACTGCGGAGCCGATCCGTCGTTCGCCATCGGTGGCGACCTCAACGAGTCCGGCTCGAACGCCCACAACGGCACCGGCGAGCTGTTCGTCGCCGAGGCCGACGAGAGCGACGGGGCGTTCCTGGTCTACTCCCCGTACGTGGCACTGGTGACCAACGTCGAGGCCGACCACCTCGACAACTACGGCACCGAGGAGGCCTACCGCGCGGCCTTCGTCGAATTCCTCGACCGGATCGACCCCGCAGGTTTCCTGGTCACCTGTGTCGACGATCCGGGGGCCGCGGATCTGGCGGCGATCGCCCGGGCCCGCGGACTGAGGACGGTCACCGTCGGCAACGGTCCCGACGCGGAGGTGCGTGCCGAGAACCTCCGTCAGGTCGGCATCACCTCGACCTTCGAAGTGGTCGATCGTGGCCGGCGCCTCGGTGAGGTGCGGCTCCAGGTCCCCGGGCAGCACTACGTCGCGGACGCGTTGGCCGCCCTGGCCAGCGGGCTCCGGCTGGGTTTCGGCTTCGCGGACCTGGCGCGTGGGCTGGGCGCCTACAGCGGTACCCGTCGACGGATGGAGCTCAAAGGTGAGGTCGGCGGGATCCGCGTCTACGACAGCTACGCGCACCACCCGCGCGAGATCGTCGGCGACCTCGAGGCTGCCCGCGCGCTGGTCGGCGACGGCCGGATCGTGGTCGCGTTCCAGCCGCACATGGTCTCGCGCACCCGGATCTTCGGTCCGGAGATGGGCGTGGCCCTCGGAGCCGCCGACGAGGTGGTGGTGATGGACATCTACGTCGCGCGTGAGGACCCCGAGCCGGGCGTCACCGGCGCGCTGGTGGCGGATGCGGTCCCGCTCGCGCCCGAGCACGTCGTCTTCGAGCCGTCCTGGTCGGCAACCGCCGATCACCTGCTCGAGCGGGCGCGACCGGGCGACGTGATCCTGACGCTGGGTGCCGGGGACGTCACCCTCCTGGGCCCCGCGGTCCTCGCCCAGCTCGAGCTGCGCACCAAGCCGGAAGCACCGAACGATGGGGGAGGTCTCCCGTGACGACCACCGAGGACGAGACCGTGCTGATCTCGGCGCCGGACTTCGCGCGCCGGCGGGTCCGCGCCCGTGTCCGCGGCCAGGTACGACGGCTGCGACCGCTCTGGATCGCGGTCCTGGTCCTGTTCGTCGTGTTGGTCGGCACCTGGCTCGTCTACTTCTCCTCGTTCGTGACCGTGACCGGCGTCGAGGTCACCGGGACCACGACGATCAGCCAGGCCCGGATCACCGCCGTGGCGCAGGCACCCCTCGGGCAGCCCCTGGCCCGCGCCGACCTCGCTGCGATCCAGGCCCGGGTCGAGTCGTTGTCAGCGGTCGAGTCGGCAGCGGTCTCGCGATCCTGGCCGCACACGATCCACATCACGATCGTCGAACGCACGCCCGTGGCTGTCGTCAGCCGCGGTGCAGGGCTGCAGGCGGTCGACGCCAGCGGCGTCCTGTTCGGGCACTACGTCACGAGGCCGACGGGCCTGCCCCTGGTCAGGACCGCGCCCGACGTCAAGGCCGATGCCCTGGCCGAGGCTGCGAAGGTCGTCGAGTCGCTCCGCGCCGACATCGCCGCCCGGGTCGCCTACATCGATGTCGCCTCGATCGATGCCATCACCTTGCGGATGAGGAGCGGTGTCACGGTGTTGTGGGGGAGTGCGGACTCGTCGGTGCAGAAGGCCGAGGTCCTCGCCGTGCTGCTGAGGCAGAACGTGCACGCCATCGATGTCAGCGTCCCCGGTCGCCCGACCACCAGGTAGCCGAGCTCGTCGAGGTGACGGCGGTCATCGACCTTGTCGCGGCTAGGCCGGTCATCGAGCTTGCCGAGATGCGGTGAGCCGAAAAACAGACCTCGCTTGGGCGTGTTGCCGGGGTTCTGCGCAGGCCGGTGCCTACCTTGGTCTCACGACCCCAGGTTGACATAACATTAACCTTCTACTGGAGGGTTAGGGTTCCAGCTCAGGGTCGCTTCCCCAGACATACCGGAGCCGCACTGCAGACGGGCAGCGCGACACAGCAGAGCACTAGTCCATCAGGACCAGAAGGGGCACCCGCCATGGCAGCACCACAGAACTACCTGGCCGTGATCAAGGTCGTGGGTATCGGTGGAGGTGGCGTCAACGCAGTCAACCGGATGATCGAGGTCGGTCTGCGGGGCGTTGAGTTCATCGCGATCAACACCGATGCGCAGGCGCTCCTGATGAGCGACGCCGATGTGAAGCTCGACATCGGCCGTGAGCTCACCCGGGGCCTCGGCGCCGGCGCCAACCCGGACGTGGGTGCGCGCGCCGCCGAGGACCACGCCGACGAGATCGAAGAAGTCATCAAGGGCGCCGACATGGTGTTCGTGACCGCTGGTGAGGGCGGTGGTACCGGGACCGGTGGTGCGCCGGTCGTCGCCAAGATCGCGCGCTCCCTGGGGGCACTCACGATCGGCGTCGTGACCCGCCCGTTCGCCTTCGAAGGTCGCCGTCGTTCGGCGTCGGCGGAGGAGGGCATCGCCAACCTCCGTGAGGAGGTCGACACCCTGATCGTGATCCCCAACGACAAGCTGCTCTCGATCGCCGACCGCAGCGTCAGCATGCTCGACGCGTTCAAGCAGGCCGACCAGGTCCTGCTGCAGGGCGTCTCGGGCATCACCGATCTGATCACCACGCCGGGCCTGATCAACCTGGACTTCGCCGACGTCAAGTCGGTGATGTCGAACGCCGGGTCCGCCCTGATGGGCATCGGCTCGGCGCGCGGTGAGAACCGCGCGGTCGAAGCCGCCGAGCTGGCCGTTTCGAGTCCGCTGCTCGAGGAGTCGATCGACGGTGCCCAGGGCGTGCTGCTCTCGATCGCCGGTGGCTCGGACCTCGGTCTGTTCGAGATCAACGAGGCTGCTGCGATGGTGGCCGACGCGGTCCACCCCGAGGCGAACATCATCTTCGGCGCGACCATCGACGACGCGCTCGGTGACGAGGTGCGGGTCACGGTGATCGCTGCCGGGTTCGAGGGTGGACGTCCCAAGCGCCGCGAGGACGCCCAGGGGCTTCGCCGTCCGGCTCCGCCGGAGAAGAAGGTCCAGACCCAGGAGGAGACCCTTGCTGCGGCCAAGGCCATGGCCGCGGAGCGTCGCAACGGCTCGATGCCGGTGCACCGCGACCCGGTTCCGGTCGGCGCTTCGACGGGTTCCAAGCGGCCCGACTTCGACGACGACCTCGACGTGCCCGACTTCCTGAAGTAGGGCCGACACCCTCGTCGTGTACCTCCACCGCTCCTCGCTCGGCCCCGTCGACCTGGCCTTCACGGACAGGTACGGCGGGGTCAGCGGCGTTCCCTGGGACGAGCTGAACCTCGCGCTGGAAGGTGACGACGACCCTGCCGCCGTTGCCGAGAACCACCGGATCGTGCTCAGTGACTTCGGGCCGGGGGACCAGGTGGTCGACCTGCGCCAGGTGCACGGCGCGCGGGTCGCCGTGGCTGAGGATCCGAGTGATCCGGACGCCCCCGACCGGCGTCCCGAAGCTGACGGCGTCGTCACGGCGAGGTCGGGTCTCACGCTGATGGTGCGCGCGGCCGACTGCGTCCCGGTCCTGCTGGCTGATCCTGAGGTCGGGGTGATCGGCGCAGCACACTCGGGGCGACCCGGCCTCGCCGCCGGGGTCGTGCCTGCGACCGTCGCGCGGATGCGTGACCTGGGAGCGACGTCGATCACCGCGTGGATCGGACCGCACGTCTGCGGAGCCTGCTACGAGGTCCCCGCCGCGATGCAGGCCGAGGTCGGTGGCCTGGTGCCGGCCGCGGTCGCGACGACGAGTTGGGACACGCCGTCCCTCGACCTCGGAGCCGGGGTGCGGGCCCAGCTCGTTGCGGCCGGCGTCACAGTCATCGACGTGTCCCGGTGTACCCGTGAGTCTTCGGACCTCTATTCCTACCGTCGCGACGGCGCCGGCGCCGGGCGGCTTGCCGGGTTGATCAGGCTGGCCCGACCGAACGGGACGGGTTCGTGAACCGCCGCGACGAGCTCGAGGCCAACCTCGCCGTCGTACGAGGTCGCATCGCTGCTGCGTGTGCGGCGGCTGGGCGGTCGGCGGTCGACGTGGACCTGACCGTGGTCACCAAGTACTTCGCGGCGTCCGATGTCCGGTTGCTCGCGGACCTCGGCATCTCTGACGTGGGAGAGAACAAGCATCAGGAAGCCTCGGCAAAATCGGCGGAGTGCGCCGACCTGCACCTGAGGTGGCACTTCATCGGCTCCATCCAGAGCAACAAGGCCGCTGCGGTGGCCGGCTACGCCGACGTCGTGGAATCGGTGGACCGGCTCAAGCTCGTCTCGGCCCTGAGCCGGGGTGCGGTCGAGTCGGATCGGGTGGTCGAGTGCCTGGTGCAGGTGAGCCTGGACCCGTCATCGGCATCCGGCCGCGGCGGTGCCCGGGCCGAGGAGATCGACCTGCTCGCCGACACGATCGCCGATGCCGAGGGTCTGCGGCTGAGCGGCGTGATGGCCGTGGCGCCACTGGGAGAGCCGGCCGGTCCGGCCTTCGAACGCCTGGCCGCTATCGCCGCCGCGCTGCAGGCCGGCCACCCCGGTGCTCGCGTGATCTCGGCGGGCATGAGCGCTGACCTCGAGGAAGCGGTGAAATACGGCGCGACACACGTGCGCATTGGCTCGTCGGTCCTCGGTCCGAGGCCCTCGATCCAGTAACGTCCACCACAAGGCAGCACAGTCGGCAACAGGGGCCTCGTACGAGGTCGCACCAGGCGTAGAGGAAGAGGATTCATGAGCGGCGCGATGCGGAAGATGGGCGTCTACCTCGGACTGCTCGAGGACGCCGACGGCGACTACGCCGAGCTCGACAACGCGTACGACGACACGTCGCGTCGACAGCCCGAGCCCGCGCGTGCGCCCGTCGCGAACATCTCCGAGCGCCGCCGTCCTGCCGCTGCTCCCGCACCGCAGCCGGCACCCCGCGCATCTGCGCCGCTGTCACGCATCACGACCCTGCACCCGCGCACCTACAACGAAGCCCGGGTCATCGGCGAGAACTTCCGCGACGGCATCCCCGTGATCATGAACCTCTCCGAGATGTCGGACGTCGACGCCAAGCGCCTGGTCGACTTCGCCGCAGGTCTGGTCTTCTCGGTACGCGGCACGATCGAGCGCGTCACCAGCAAGGTCTTCCTGCTCTCGCCGCCCAACGTCGAAGTGGCTGCGGAGGAGAAGGAGCTCATGATCGAGGGTGGCTTCTTCAACCAGAGCTGACCAGTGGTGAATCCTGTCGGAGCCGCGATCAACGCGCTCCTCTACGCGTTCATCGGGTTGCTGCTCGTCCGGCTGGTCGTCGACTGGATCCAGGTCTTCGCGCGGTCGTGGGCGCCGAGCGGCATCGTGCTGGTGCTCCTCGAGGTCGTCTACTCGATCACTGATCCACCGATCGTGGCGTTCCGGCGGATCTTCAAGCCGATCCGGATCGGCGGCATGGCGCTCGATTTCAGCTTCCTGGCCGTGATGTTGGTGTGCTACCTGCTGATCTCGGTCAACGGCCTGATCTGGGCGGGTTGATAGCACTCCACAGGTGGGGAATGCCGACCGTGGGGTGAACGGCTATTGTTCAATCCCGCAAGAGTTTGTCCGACTAACGAAGAATGGGTGAGGTCATGCCGCTGACGCCTGAGGACGTGAGCAACAAGCGCTTTACTCCGGTCCGGCTCCGTGAGGGCTACGACATGGGTGAGGTCGACCAGTTCCTCGACGAGGTCGAGGCGGAGCTGGATCGTCTCACCAAGGAGAACGACGACCTCCGGACGAAGCTCAGCGCAGCGCAGCGCGGTGGCGGAGAGGTCGCCGCACCGGCTGCCCCGGTCATCGAGAAGGCTCCGGAGCCGGTCGTGGCAGCGCCTGCACCGGTTGCTGCGGCTCCGGTCCAGGAGATCCGGGTGGCCACGGTCGCCGATGCCTCCAGCGCCGCGGCGAAGCTGCTCGAGATCGCGACCCGCAACGCCGATGAGCTCGTCGACGGAGCCAAGGAGGAGGCCGACCAGATCGTCGGCGCCGCCCGCACCAAGGCGGAGCGCCTCGAGGTCGAGACCAAGGCCAAGACGGACCGTCTCGAGTCCGATGCCCGGACCCGCGCCGCGATGCTCGACTCGGAGACCGAAGCCCGCCGCAAGGAGATCTTCGGCAACCTCGAGAAGGAGAAGGACGCCCTCAACGCCGAGATCGAGGGCCTGCGCTCCTTCGAGCGCGAGTACCGCAGCCGCCTGAAGAGCTACTTCAGCCAGCAGCTCGAGGCTCTCGACGGCGCGGCCCAGGGTGGCACCCTTCCGGGTGGCCAGGCCGAGCACTCTCCGAAGAGACTGCGCAGCATCTTGGGCGAAGACTCCGAGGACACCAAGGGCTGAGCCGCCAGACGCGATCCTGCCTCGAACAGCCGAACGGCGCCCCTCTGCAAGGAGGAGCGCCGTTCGGCTGTTGCTAGACCTTGAAGACGCTGAAGGAGAACCCCAGCTCGCTGTCCTGGAACATCAGGGTGTCGGGCGACTCGGACTCGGCCATCGTGCTGGCCAGCACCTCATCGGCGATCAGGCCGCGGTGCTCGGCGAAGGCGTCGGCTGCTTCTCCGCTGGCGAACCAGGTCAACGCGATCCGGTCCGAGACCTCGAACCCGCTGGTCTTGCGGGCCTCCTGGATCATCCGGATCATCTCGCGGGCGAGCCCGGCACGAAGAAGCTCCGGGGTCAGCTCGAGGTCCAGGGCCACCGTCTCGCCCTGCTCGTTGACCACCGACCAGCCTTCACGGGGCCGCTCGGAGATGATCACCTCGTCGGCGAGCACCTCGACCTCGCTGCCGTCAACCAGCACCGTGGCCCGACCCGAGGCTGCCAGCGCTGCGGACAGCATGCCGGCATCGACGTCGGCGATCGCGGCCGCGACCTTCGGCGTCTCCTGGGCGAAGCGCTTGCCCAGCGTCCGGAAGTTGCCCTTGGCGGTGTGGTCGACCAGGTCGGCTCCGGCAGCACTGATCGGTTCGATCGCGCCCAGGTTGAGCTCGTCGGCGACCTCACCTCGCAACTCGTCGTCGAGGCGTTCGTAGGCCGCCGTACCGACCAGGGCGCGACGCAGGGGTTGCCGGGTCCTGACCTTGGCGTCGGCACGTGCTGCCCGGCCGAGCTCCACGAGGCGGCGGGCGATCGCGACCGCGGCCGACAGATCGGCATCGGTCGATTCCGGCCCGGCGGTCGGCCACGAGGACAGGTGCACCGAGGCCGGCGCGTCCGGTGTCACCGGGACGACCAGGTCCTGCCACACCCGTTCGCTGATGAACGGCACGAGCGGCGCCATCAGCTGGGTCAGCGTCGTGAGGGTGTCGTGCAGGGTCTGCAGCGCGCCGGGGTCGCCGTCCCAGAAGCGTCGGCGCGAGCGCCGTACGTACCAGTTGGAGAGATCGTCGACGAACTGGCCGAGCAGGCTGCCGATCCGTTGCGTGTCGAACCGCTCGTACGCCGCGGTGACCTCGAGCACGAGCGCCGCAGTCTCGGCATCCAGCCAGCGGTCGAGCACCGGCCTCTCGGCGACGGGCGGTGCGGTGTTCTGGGACGCCCCCGGGGTCCAGCCCGCGGTCCGGGCGTAGAGCACGTGGAAGGCGACCGTGTTCCAGTAGGTCAACAGCACGTTGCGGACGGTCTCCTGGATGGTGGCGTGCCCGACCCGACGCGCCGACCACGGCGACCCGCCGCACGCCATGAACCAGCGGACGGCGTCGGCACCGTGCTCGTCCATCAACGGGATCGGCTCGAGGATGTTGCCGAGGTGCTTGCTCATCTTGCGGCCGTCCTCGGCCAGGATGTGGCCCAGGCAGAGCACGTTCTTGTACGACGACTCGTCGAAGACGGTCGTGCCCACGGCCATCAAGGTGTAGAACCAGCCGCGCGTCTGGTCGATCGCCTCGCAGATGAAGTCGGCCGGGTAGGCAGCCTCGAACTTCTCCTTCGAGCCCTCGACGTGTGGGTAGCCCCACTGCGCGAACGGCATCGAGCCGGAGTCGAACCACGCGTCGATCACCTCGGGCACCCGCGTCGCAACCGCACCGCAGCCATCGGACGGGCAGCCGAAGGTGATCGCGTCCACCCACGGGCGGTGCGGGTCGAGCCCGGACTGGTCCGTCCCGGTCAGCGCGGACAGTTCTGCGAGCGATCCCACGCACGTCTGGTGGCCCTCGGCGCACCGCCAGATCGGCAACGGCGTACCCCAGTACCGGCTGCGGGACAGCGCCCAGTCGATGTTGTTCTCGAGCCAGTCGCCGTACCGGCCCCACTTGATGGTCTCGGGGTACCAGGTGGTCTTCTCGTTCTCGCGCAGCAGCGCTTCCTTGACGGCGGTCGTGCGCACGTACCAGGACGGCTGCGCGTAGTAGAGCAGGGCGGTGTGACAGCGCCAGCAGTGCGGGTAGCTGTGTTCGTAGGGCAGGTGGCGGAACAGCAGCGATCGCTTCTCGAGGTCCGCGACCAGGTCGGTGTTGGCGTGCCGGAAGAACTGGCCGCCGACCAGCGGGACGTCATCGGCGAAGTGGCCGTCGGCGTTGACCGGGTTCACCACCGGGAGGCCGTAGGCCTTGCAGACGACCATGTCGTCGGCACCGAAGGCGGGGGACTGGTGCACCAGACCGGTGCCGTCCTCGGTGGTCACGTAGTCGGCGAGGACGACGAAGTGTGCAGGCGCGGGGAACGGCACCAGCTCGAACGGGCGCCGGTAGGTCCAGCGCTCCATCTCGGCGCCGGTGATCGAGGCGAGCTCGCTCTTCTCCTCACCCAGCACGGCGTCGAGCAACGGGCGTGCCACGACGACCTTCCGGCCCTCGTGCTCGGCCAGCACGTAGGTGACCTCCGGGTTCACCGCGACAGCGGTGTTGGACACCAGGGTCCACGGGGTCGTCGTCCAGACCAGCAGCTCAGCGCCCTGCCACGGACCGCTGGTCAACGGGAACCGGACGTAGACCGAGGGATCGGTGACGGTCTCGTAGCCCTGCGCGAGCTCGTGGTCGGACAGCCCGGTCCCACAACGGGGGCAGTACGGCGCAACCCGGTAGTCCTCGACCAGCAAGCCCCGCTCGTGGATCTGCTTGAGCGCCCACCACACCGACTCGATGTACTGGGGGTCCATCGT